>NZ_JBEYYF010000028.1:0-82093 GCF_040645415.1 Pseudonocardia sp. NPDC046786
AGCATGGCTCCACGAGTACAACCACCACCGGCCCCACTCAGCAATCGGGAAGGCCGCGCCCATCACCAGGTTGACCAACCTGGCTGGGCATCACATCTAGCGCATCGAGATCACGCTGCGTGTCCCGGTTGATCACAACCGGGACACGCGCGTGTACGCCCCGCTGCACTACCTCGCGGCCCGGGCAGGGCACAATGGTCGTCGGCCGTCGCCCGGTTCGACCGGGTGCGACCAACCGACAACGGGGCGCAACACGGCGCCATCGACTGCGAGCGAGGGGTGCATGCAGCTGCTCCGGCGCGGTGACTTCGGTCCTGCTGTTCTCGAGGTCCGGGTGACGCTGCAGCAGCTCGGTCTGCTGCCCGAACTGCCGGCGGGCTCCGCGTCCCGGCATCAGTTCGACGACGCCGTGGACCACGCCGTCCGGGTCTTCCAGCAGAGGCGTGGCCTGATCACCGACGGCATCGTCGGCCCGGACACCGCCCGCGCGCTGCGCGAGGCCGGGTGGACGCTGGGCGACCGGATGCTGTCGTTCACCCTCTCCACCCCGACCACCGGCGACGACGTCGCGATGCTGCAGGAGCGGCTGCTCGAGCTGGGGTACAACTCCGGCCGCCCGAGCGGTCTGTTCGACCAGCAGACCGAGCAGGCCCTGATGCGCTTCCAGCGCGACTACGGCATGGTCCCGGACGGCGTCTGCGGGCCGGAGACGCTGCGCGCGCTGCGCCAGCTCGGCCGCAAGGTGACCGGCGGTCGTCCGCACCTGCTGCGCGAGCAGGAGCTGCTGCGCCGGGCCGGGCCCCGGATGCGCGGCAAGCGGATCGTGATCGATCCGGGGCACGGTGGGAACGACCGCGGCGTCGAGGTCGCCGGCGTCACCGAGGCCGACCTGATGTGGGACCTGGCGCACCGGCTGGTCGGACGGATGTCCGCGACCGGTATGGAGGCGCTGCTGTCCCGGCCGGAGAACGGGGACCCGCCGGACGCCGACCGCGCCGAGTTCGCGAACGAGGTCGGCGCCGATCTGGTCGTGTCGTTGCACACCGACGCGAGCTTCAGCCCGAACGCCCAGGGACTGGCGACCTACTACTTCGGCAACGGCTCCGGCACCACGTCGAACGTGGGGGAGGCGCTCGCCGGGCTGATCCAGCGCGAGCTGCTCACCCGGACGTCGATGCTCGACTGCCGGAGCCAGACCTGCACCTGGGAGCTCGTCCGGCGGACCCGGATGCCGGCCGTCCGGATCGAGACGGGCTACCTGACCCACCTGGGGGACCGGCGCAAGCTGCTCGATCCCGGCTTCCGGGACGTGGTGGCCGAGGGCATCCTCGTCGCGGTGAAGCGGCTCTACCTGCTCGGCCAGGACGACCAGCCGACCGGGACGTTCACCTTCAACGACGTGCTGGCCCGCGAGTACGGCAGGGACCAGATCCGGGCCGTTTAGGCCTATTCCGACGTTTCCCGGCCCCCGGACACCGGGGCCGCCCCGGAAGTCGATCAGCGGCGATCTCAGGAAGCCCTGAGATCGCCGCTGACGCGTGTTCAGGACCTGTTCGACGCCTGGCAGCGGCCGGCCCGAACGGGGGTCTTCGTCGCGACCGGCGCCGGGGCCTGCATCGGGATCGTCACCGTGTTGAACAGCTGTTCGAGAGCGGCCTCGACATCGGACTTCCATTCGATTCCGGAACGGAGCTCCATCCGCAGTCGCGGCCACCTGTGGTGCGGGCGGACGGTCTTGAACCCGATCGACCGGAGGAAGTCCGCCGGCACGACACAGTCGGCCTCGGTCCCGGGACGGGCGTCACCGAACGCCTCGACGGCGCGGACGCCGCGGCGCACCAGCTCCTTCACGACGGCCTGGGCGAGCGCGCGGCCCAGTCCCTCCCCGGAGAACTCCGGCAGCACCTGCATCGTCGTGAGCAGCACCGCATCGGCGCTGACCGGGCCGGTCGGCATCTCGGCGGCCCGGGGGACCGAGGCGGGCGGGGCGAACAGCACGTACCCGGCGGGAGCGCCGCCGACGTAGACGATCCGGCCGCAGGATCCCCACTCGAGCAGGACCTCGGACAGCCAGGCTTCCTTCTCCAGATCGGTGGTGCCGTAACCGTCGGCCTGTTCGGCCAGCTTCGGAGACAGTTCCCAGTAGACACAATTCCGGCAGCGCTTGGGTAGATCACCCAGATTGTCCAGATTGAGCGCGGCCACATGCCAGGACACGGATCGAACCTCCGGCTGTCGTCGTCGCGCGGGACTCGCGCACATCCGCGGAACGATCGGCCCCGGAGATCGTCCCCCGAACCGGCGCAACAGCCCCCGTCGCTGTATCCGGTCCCCGCAATGGACCCGGCGATCCGCCTGCCCCGAGGGTAAGCGGAATTCGGCGCCACCGTCACCCCGGAAAGGCCCACCGGTCCCTCCGTGACGACGAAGGGCAAGCCGATCACCCGTCGTGGTTACACTCGGCCGACCATTCATCTCGTCGAAGGGGAGCACCCCGATGGCCTCGCCCGATCGTCCGCAGCAGCCCGACGCCCGCCGCACCGCGGCAGCGGCGGCGGCCGCAGCGGCAGGGGAGGGCGTCGTTCCGGCCCCGCTCCCGGACGGGTCCGTGGCGCCGGCGCTGCTGCCCCCCACCGAGCGCTTCGCGGCGCGCACGGCCGGGATGACGGCGTCGGAGATCCGGGCGCTGTTCGCCGTCGCGAGCAGGCCGGAGGTCGTGTCGCTGGCCGGCGGCATGCCGAACCTCGCGGCGCTGCCGCTGCAGTCGCTCGCCTCCGAGGTCGCCGAGCTGGTCGACGTCGACGGGATGACCGCGCTGCAGTACGGCTCCGCGCAGGGTGTGCCGCAGCTGCGTGAGCAGATCTGCGAGGTCATGCGCGAGGAGGGGATCGAGGGCGACCCGAACGACGTCGTGGTGACGGTCGGCTCGCAGATGGCGCTCGACCTGCTCACCCGGATCTTCGTCGACCCGGGCGACGTCGTGCTGGCCGAGGGACCGTCCTACGTCGGCGCGCTGGGCAGCTTCGCCGCCTACCAGGCCCGCGTCGTGCACGTGGCGATGGACGAGCACGGACTCGTCCCCGCGCTCCTGCACGAGGCGCTGGAGTCGTTGTCCCGGAAGGGCATCACCCCGAAGTTCCTGTACACGATCCCGAACTTCCACAATCCGGCCGGCGTGACGCTCGCCCACGAGCGGCGGCCGCAGATCCTCGATCTGTGCCGCCGCTACGGCGTCATGGTCATCGAGGACAACCCGTACGGGATGCTCGGCTTCACCGGCGAGGTGCATCCCGCGCTGCGGTCGTTCGACCCGGACGTGATCTACCTCGGGTCGTTCTCGAAGACGTTCGCGTCCGGCCTGCGGGTCGGCTGGGCGCTGGTCCCGCCGCTGGTCCGCGACCGGCTCGTGCTGGCCGCGGAGTCGGCGACGCTGTGCCCGCCGAGCTTCACGCAGATGCTCGTGTCCCGGTACCTGTCGCATCACGACTGGCGCAGCCAGATCAAGACGTTCAGCGAGAACTACCGGGAGCGGCGCGACGCGATGCTGGCCGCACTCGAGGCGCACCTGCCGGAGGGGTGCAGCTGGACGGTGCCGGACGGCGGGTTCTTCGTCTGGCTCACGGTGCCGGCCGGCGTGGACACGAAGGCGATGCTGCCGCGCGCGGTGACCGCACGGGTCGCGTACGCGTCCGGAACCGGCTTCTACGCCGACGGGTACGGCAGCCGGCAGCTGCGGTTGTCGTTCTGCTTCCCGACGCCCGAGCGGATCACCGAGGGGGTCCGCCGGCTGGCGGCCGTCCTGGAGGCGGAGCTCGACGTGGTGCGCACGTTCGGCACACCGGACCGGCCGGAGCTCAAGCGGGGCTCGGACAATCCGGCGCCCGACACGACCTGACCGTGTTTCACGTGAAACGCCCCGGACCGGAAGGTCCGGGGCGTTCCCGTCTCCGGGGCATGGAGCAGAATGCCCGGGTGAGCGATCGAACGGTGGCCGTGCTGGCCGGAGGTCTGTCCCACGAGCGCGAGGTGTCGCTGCGGTCCGGCCGCCGGCTCGCCGGTGCACTCCGTGCGAACGGCGTGGACGTGCGGGAATGGGACGTCGACGGCGCGCTCCTCGGCCGGTTGAACGACGAGCGCCCGGACGTCGTCGCGGTCGCGCTGCACGGCGGCGAGGGGGAGAACGGGGCCGTCCAGCAGATCCTGGAGCTCTTGCACATCCCGTTCGTGGGCACGCCGTCGGGAGCCTGCCGGCGTGCCTGGGACAAGCCGAGCGTGAAGGCGGAGCTGGTCCGCGCCGGGCTGACGACGCCGGACTGGGTGGCACTGCCGCACTCCACGTTCCGGGAGCTCGGCGCGCAGGGGGTGCTGAGCGCGATCGTCGAACGGCTGGGCCTCCCGCTGGTGCTCAAGCCGGACCAGGGGGGATCGGCGCTGGGCGTCCAGGTGGTGAGTGACGCCGCCGAGCTCCCGGCCGCGATGGTGAGCTCGTTCGCCTACGCCGACACGGTGCTCGCCGAGCAGTTCGTGAGCGGAACCGAGGTCGCGGTGTCGGTCGTGCACGACGGCGACGAGCCGCGCGCGCTGCCCGCCGTCGAGGTCGAGGTGCCGTCCGGCTTCTACGACTACACCTGCCGCTACACGCCGGGGGCGGCGAGCTTCCACTGCCCGGCCCGGCTCCCGGACGATGTCCTGGCCACGCTGGCGGAGACCGCGCTCGCCGCGCACCGCCTGCTCGGCATGCGGGACCTCTCGCGCACCGACGCGATCGTCGACGACGAGGGGCGGGTGCACGTACTGGAGATGAATGTGTCGCCCGGCCTGACCGACACGTCGCTGCTCCCGACCGCGGTCACCGCCGCCGGTTCGGACCTGGCGACCGTGTACCAGGCGTTGGTGGAACGGGCGGCCTCCCGCCCGGGCTGAGATGTTCCACGTGAAACCGGTGGATGTGGGCGCGCCGGTTTCACGTGAAACCCGCACCGCGCGGAGCCGGTGCGGCACGGCCGGACTCCGGACCGAGCTGCGATCACTCGGGCCAGGGCCGCAGGGCTCCGGACGGTCCGGACGTCGATCCGGCATCCGCCTGCGCCGGGCCCGGGCAGCCAGGGGAGCGCGGCTCCGGCCGGTGCTCGGGTGCGCCGGGCCGGGCCGCGCCCGTCGCCTGCCGGCGGGCTCGCGGCGGGCCCGGGCCGCACACCGGCCGGCGCGGACCGCAGGCGCGTCCAACCGGGCGCGGATCCGGCCGGTGCCTCCGAGGTGCGGTCGGGGCGCGCGAGAGCGGGGCCGAACACGTCAGCGCCGAAGCCGGACACGCCGGAGTGGGGTCCAGCGCTCCGAGGCAGAGCCAGGAACGCGAGAGCTGAGGCCGAGCACGCCGGCGCGAAAGCCGAGCACACCGGCGCAGAGCCCGCGCACTCCGAGATGGAGCCCGCGCAGGTCCGCGCGGACCCGAGCATGCCTGCGCGGACCCCACACGCTCCGAGACAGAGCCCGGCACGCCGACGCGGAACCCACGCACTCCGAGACAGAGCCCGAGCACGCGAGCTCGGAACCCACGCACTCCGAGGCAGAGCCCGGGCACGCCGGCGCGGAGCCCGAGCACGCCGGTACAGGATCCCCGACACTCCAGGGCGACCGCCGACCCTCCGGAGCGGAGACCAACACCCCGAGGGTCGTCAGGACACCCACCCGGCGCAGCCGCGGCGACCGTCGTCCCGCCCACCGGGTGCTCGATCCGGGCCGCTGAGCAGACGAGGCCCGGCCCGCCCAGCGAACGCACTCCGGCCGAAGCACCGATGCCCGGGCCGGCGCGCACCCGTCCGGGATGAGCACGCACGACCCGGGGGAGGGAACGCCGGGTGCCTCGGGAACAGCAACGGCGTGGCGCCGGGCCCCGAGCGGAGACCATGAAAGGCGCGAGCGACCTCTGCCGGCGCCCGGCCTACGCCATCCGCGCACGACCACCGAGCGCTGTACCCGGGACGCGCCTCGGCCCCACACCCCGCAGTCCGACGCTGTTCTGGCCGACCGTGCCACCGCGCACGGCCCGCCAGGCGGCCGACAGCGCCGGCCCGGACCGTGCCGCCGACGGGGACCAGCGCCCCACCGCCCGGAACAGCGGCTCAGTCCGCCCCTGGCCACGCCCGGCACCCTGCCGGGGTGAGATCCGTGCGGCGACCCCGGCGCCGGGCGCCCAGCGGCCGATCTGGGGCGCCCTCAGATCCCGGCTGCCGGGCGAACCGGGGGAGGGGTCAGCCCTGGTCGCGCAGCCCCATCATGCCGGTGATCCGCTCGAGGTCCTCCACCGAACCGAACTCGACGACGATCCGGCCCTTCCGCTGACCCATCTCCACCTTGACCCGGGTGTCGAAGGTGTCGGAGAGCCGGTCCGCCATGTCGGTGAACTCGGGCCGCTGCACCCCCTGCTTGCGGGTCCGCGGCTCGCGCGCCGGGCCGTCCTGCCGCGCGAGCACGACGGCCTCCTCGGTCGCTCGGACCGACATGCCCTCCGCGACGATCCTCGTCGCGAGCTCCTCCTGCCGGCCGGCGTCCTCCAGGCCGAGGAGTGCCCGGGCGTGCCCGGCCGACAGCACTCCGGCGGCGACCCGGCGCTGCACGGTCACCGGGAGCTTCAGCAGCCGGATCATGTTCGTGACGACCGGACGGCTGCGGCCGAGCCGGTCGGCGAGCTCGCCGTGGGTGACCCCGAACTCGGCGAGGAGCTGCTCGTAGGCGGCCGCCTCTTCGAGCGGGTTGAGCTGGACGCGGTGGATGTTCTCCAGCAGCGCGTCGCGGAGCATGACGTCGTCGCCGGTGTGCCGGACGATCGCGGGCAGTGTGTCCAGGCCGGCCCGCTGGGCGGCCCGCCAGCGGCGCTCGCCCATGATCAGCTCGAAGTCGCGGCCGGCGCGGCGCACCACGATCGGCTGGAGCAGCCCGAACTCGCGGATCGAGTGCTCCAGCTCGGCGAGCTGCTCCTCATCGAACTGGGTCCGCGGCTGCTTCGGGTTCGGGACGATCCGCTTCAGCGGGATCTCCCGGTACTCGGCACCGCCGTCGACGACCGAGGTCTCCGCGTCGGTGCCGTCCCGGCGCGCGGACCGGTCCGGCCGGTGCAGCGGGGCGCCGGCGGCGCTCCCGGGGCCCGGGCCGTCCTCGGCCGGTGCGGTGGGAATCAGCGCGGCGAGGCCGCGCCCGAGGCCACCCTTGCGTTCGGCCATCTCAGTGCCCGCCCGCACGGTAGGCGCCGGAGGCCCCGTGCTCGGCGATCTCGCGGGCGGCGTCGACGTAGCTCATCGCGCCGCGCGAGCCGGGGTCGTACTCGAGCACGGTCTGGCTGTAGCCGGGTGCCTCGGAGACCTTCACGCTGCGCGGGATGACCGTGCGCAGCGCCGTCGGACCGAAGTGCTGGCGGACCTCGGAGGTGACCTGGTCGGCCAGCTTGGTCCGCCCGTCGTACATGGTCAGCAGGATCGTCGAGACGTGCAGCGCAGTGTTGAGATGCGACCGGACCAGGTCGATGTTGCTGAGCAGCTGGCCGAGCCCCTCCAGCGCGTAGTACTCGCACTGGATCGGGATGAGCACCTCGGAGGCGGCGACGAGCGCGTTCACCGTCAGCAGGCCGAGCGAGGGCGGGCAGTCGATCAGCACGTAGTCGACGTCCAGCTTGTCCAGGTGCTCGTCAGCGAGCGCCTGGGACAGCCGCGACTCCCGGGCCACCATGCTGACCAGCTCGATCTCGGCGCCGGCCAGGTCGATGGTCGCCGGCACGCAGAGCAGGTTGGGTGACGCGGTGCTGGTGACCGCGGCCTCCTCGAGCGGGATCTCGCCGAGCATGAGCTCGTAGACCGAGGGCGTTCCGGTCCGGTGCTCGACGCCCAGCGCGGTACTCGCGTTGCCCTGCGGGTCGAGGTCGATCACCAGCACGCGGATCCCGTGCATCGCCAGCGCGGCGGCCAGGTTCACGGTGCTGGTCGTCTTGCCGACGCCGCCCTTCTGGTTGGCGACGGTCAGGACACGGCGTTCGGCCGGCCGGGGCATGCTGTGCCGATCCGGATGCAGCACGCGGGCGGCACGTTCGGCCTCGTCCGCGATGGGGGTCCAACCGAGACTCACGCGCGGCCCTCTCTCCGTCGATTCCCCTGGTGATGTTTCACGTGGAACAGCCGAGGACGGTGTCCTGCTCATCATCGCCGTTGTTTCCTCCGGTTGCGGCGGGGCGCGCCGATACGCGGAATCTCGACCACCGTGGTCAGCGGATCGACGACGCCGGCACCGCACTCGTGGATCCGGGCGTCGCCGCCCCCGAGGAGCCGGACCGCGTCCACATCGCGCGCGATCTCCTCCGGAGCGGAGGCACCCTTCAGCACCAGCATCGCACCACCGGTCCGCAACAGCGGGAGGCACAGCCCCGCGAGCCGGGCGAGTGGCCCGACCGCTCGGGCGGTGACCACATCGGCGCCCTCCCATCGTCGCAGAACGGAAGGCTCCTCGGCACGCCCCCGTTCGACGGCGATGTCGAGACCGAGGTCCGAGATCACCTCGTCCAGCCAGTCGACCCGGCGGGCGAGCGGCTCGACGAGCACGATCCGCAGGTCCGGGCGGGCCAGCGCCAACGGTATCCCGGGCAGCCCGGCGCCGGAGCCGACATCGACCACTTTCGCGTCCGGCGGTACCACCTCTGCGAGCACCGCGCAGTTGAGGACGTGCCGGTCCCACAACCGCTCCCGCTCGCGCGGCCCGATCAGCCCGCGCTCGATCCCGGACGTCGCCAGGTGCTCGACGTAGCGGACCGCCGAGGGCAGTCGCTCGCCGAACACCGACGCGGCGACGTCCGGGGTCGGCACCCCGTCGGCACTCACTTCGTGTGGACGACGACCTGCCGGCGCGGCTCCTCGCCCTCGCTCTCGCTGATGACGCCCTTCACCGTCGCGACCGCGTCGTGCACGACCTTGCGCTCGAACGGCGTCATCGGACGGAGCCGGACCGACTGCCCGGACTGCTTGACCTCGCGCGCGGTCTCCAGACCCAGGTCGGTCAGCTCGTCGCGGCGGCGCTTGCGCCAGCCCGCCACGTCGAGCATCAGCCGGCTGCGGCTGCCGAGCTGCTGCTGCACCGCGAGCCGCGCGAGCTCCTGCAGGCTCTCCAGCACCGCACCCTTGTCACCGACCAGCTTCTCCAGGTCGGTGTCGCCCTCGGCGCCCTCGATGCTGACGATGGCGCGGCCGCCGTCGACGTCGAGATCGATGTCGCCGTCGTAGTCCAGGATGTCGAGCAGACGCTCCAGGTAGTCACCTGCGACGTCGCCCTCCTGGATCAGCAGCTCGTCACCGGACGGCTTGTCCTGGACGCCGCCGTCCTGAGCAGTGGTGGACACGGGATCTCCTCTCGCTGGGGTGGGCAGGTGCGCGGCGCCGGGCCCGCGCGGCGGTGGGGTCCGCCGGGGCCGCGGGGCGCCGCGGGTCGGTCAGCGGCGTTTGCCGCGCTTGGACTTCGTTCCCTGGCGGCGCTGCACGGGCTTCGCCCCCGGCTTCTTGCCGCCGGAACCGTTGCCGTTCTTCGCGGCGCCGTTCGCGCCCGCACCGTTGCCCGAGCCGTTCGCGCTGGAGCCGTTCGGGGTGGAGCCGTTCGGGGTGGAGCCGTTCGGCGACCCGCCCTCGGCGGAGGCACCGTCCGAGCCCTGCGTGGAATCGGCCTCCAGCGGCTCGTCGGCGATCCGGCGGACGTCCTGCGCGGTACCCTTCCCGTCCTTGCGGACCGGCTTCTGCCCCGGACGCGGCGCGAGCGCCTTGGCGGACTCGGTCGCCTTCTGCTCCTTCTCCGCCTCCTCGGCGTCGATCCGCTTGTAGACGACCCACTGCTGGCCGAGCGTCCACAGGTTGTTCGCGACCCAGTAGAAGAGGACGGCGAGCGGCAGGAACGGTGCACCGACGACGACGCCGATCGGGAACACGTAGAGCATCAGCTTCTGCATGATCTCGGCCTGCGGGTTCGCCGCAACGGTGCCGGCCGCGATCTGCGCCTGCTGGCGGGCGACCGAGTGCCGCGCGGTGACGTGCGTGAAGATACCGGCCATGATCATCAGCGGGACCATGACGATCCACTGCGAGACCAGGTTCCCGCCCAGGTCGGCGACCGACGAGGTGTTCTGCAGCGGCCAGATCGCGGCG
Source organism: Pseudonocardia sp. NPDC046786 (assembly GCF_040645415.1). Lineage (NCBI taxonomy): Bacteria > Bacillati > Actinomycetota > Actinomycetes > Pseudonocardiales > Pseudonocardiaceae > Pseudonocardia > Pseudonocardia sp. NPDC046786. The sequence goes on from NZ_JBEYYF010000028.1 coordinate 10,170, forward strand.
CCGAGCTTGGAGCCGAAGAAGTCGGAGTCGACGAACGACGCGTTCTCCGCGGCGTTGAACACGTAGTTCTCGGTCTTGCCCGGCTTGAACTCGCGCAGCACGTGGAACAGGCCGATGAAGACCGGGATCTGCACCAGGATCGGCAGGCAACCCATGATCGGGTTGGCGCCGTTCTGCTGCTGGAGCTTCTGCATCTCCGTGGCGAGCTTCTGCCGGTCGTTGGCGTACTTCTTCCGGAGCTTCTGCATCTCCGGCGCCATCTCCTGCATCTTGCGCATGGAGCGGACCTGGCTGACGAACGGCTTGTAGAGGATCAGCCGCAGGGTGAAGACGAGGAACACCACCGACAATGCCCAGGCGACACCGCTGTCGTCGCCCAGCACGAAGCCGAACACCTTGTGCCAGACCCACATGATGAAGCTGACGGGGTAGTAGATGAAGTCCAGCACGGGTGTGTTGCTCCTCGGGGTCTCGGGTCGGGCACGCTGTGCGGCGGGCCGCGCCGTCTGGAGGCCTTCGGTTCAGGACGGGTCGGTGGACGCCTGGCCGGGTTCCCGGCCGGTCCGCGGTGTTCCGCGAGGTCGCCGGGGTGGCACGGGGTCCCACCCGCCAGGGTGCCACGGCCCGCAGCGCAGCAGTCGCCACGCGGTGAGCCCGAGGCCCCAGACGAGCCCGTGGATGCCGAGCGCCTCGACGGCGTAGGCACTGCAGCTGGGGTGGAAACGGCAGCTGGGCAGCAGGTTCGGCGAGATCCAGACCTGGTACCAGCGGACCATCGCCATCGCCACCCGGGCACCGAGCCCCGCGGGGGGCGCCGGCGGGTCGCCGCCGTCGGGGCAGCCGGGTCCGCGGGCGGCGGCTTCGCACTCCTCGCTCACCACGTCCTCCTCGGCTACGGCAGCGCCGTCGGCGCAGCGGCGGGCTTCCGGGCGTCCGGCTGTGCGGACCTCGGCCGGCGCGGACGGCTCGCCGACCGCAGCGCGGAGTCCAGGTCCGCGCCGAGCTCGGCGGACGTGGCGTTGCCGGCCGGCGGCAACGCCCGTACGACGAGTGCCGCACCGGCCGGGAGCGTGTCCAGCCGGTCCGCCACCAGGTGCCGCAGACGACGGGTCACCCGGTGCCGGACGACCGCGTTGCCGACCGCCTTGCTCACGACGAAACCCGCCCGCGGCGAGGCGTGCTCGGGCACGCCGCCGGGGCGGGTCGGGTCGAGATGCACCACCAGCCTCGACCGCCCGGCACGTCGGCCGTTCCGGATCGTCGAGGCGAAGTCTGGCCGGCGGGTGAGCCGGGCGTGTGCCGGCAACACGGCGCTGGCCGGTCGGGGTGCCGGCCGTCAGGCCGAGACGTTGGTGCGCCCCTTGCGGCGGCGCGCGGCGAGAATCGCGCGGCCGGCACGGGTGCGCATGCGCAGCCGGAAACCGTGCGTCTTGGCCCGGCGGCGGTTGTTCGGCTGGAAAGTACGCTTGCTCACGGTCGGCTCTCCTGGTCGGCGGCTCGCAGGCGCCCTGCGACGCCGATGATCTCTACGGTCACTGGCACTGGTTCGTGGGCCACCGGCCGCCACGCTGCCCGCGTGCGAACGGGTGCGCGCTGGACGTACGTCATGCACGTCCTGACCAGTGTCCGAGTGTCAAGGGTACGCAGCGCGTTTCGAGGGGGTCAAACCGCCCCCGGACCGGCCGCCCCCGGGGCGCCGGGGCGGGCCCCGGCTGCTAGCGTCCCCTTTCCCGCTGCTCCGTGGCGGGCGTAACGATCGTCCGCACCAGGACCGAACCCACTGACGACCCGTCCGGCGGCCCCGCCGCGAGCCGGGCGGAGCGTGCTGCGTACATTTGCGCACAAGTGTGGACAACTCTGGGGATACATCTGCCCGCAGGTGCAGCGGACGCGTCCGAGCGAGTGAGGGCCGGTTGGTCCGGGGGGAGCAGCCGCGGACGGCGGCCGAGCGGGAAGGGGAACCGCGGATGACCGACCAGCCGGGCGATCTCGGCCGGGTCTGGAACCGGGTCATCGCCGACCTGTCGGGTTCCTCGGCGGAATCCGGCGCCCCCGCCCTGTCCCCCCAGCAGCGCGCGTTCCTCCGGCTCACCCGGCCGCTCGGGCTGCTCGACGGCACCGCGTTGCTCGCCGCCCCCTCCGAGTTCGCCAAGGACGCCATCGAGCGGATCCTGCGCCGTCCGATCAGCGACGCGCTGGGCAGGCACCTCGGCGTCTCGGTCAACCTGGCCGTCGTCGTCGACGCCTCGGCGGCCTCCGGCGGCACCGAGGTCCCCGATCCGCCCGGGTTCGGTCTCGCGCGGAGCGGATCGGCGGGCGACAGCGCCCGGGACACCGGTGCCGTCGACCGGTCCGGCCCGCAGGCCGGCGAGCCGTCCCCGCGGACCGAGGAGCCGGACACCGGCACGGCCGTGGCGACCGAACCCGCCGCCGGCGAGGTGGCCGCCGAACCGGACCGGGGTCCCGCATACCCGGCCGATCCCGCCCCGGTGTCGCCCGGCGGCTGGGCCCCGCAGGCCACCCAGCCCGATCCGCCGGCCCGGGACACCGGCGGTACCGCGTGGCCCGCCTACACCGCGCCGCAGGCCGGTGACCCGGTCGCGCCGCGCTCGCAGACCCGGCTCAACGAGCGGTACACCTTCGACACGTTCGTGATCGGCGCGTCGAACAGGTTCAGCCACGCCGCCGCGGTCGCCGTCTCCGAGGCGCCGGCGCGGGCCTACAACCCGCTGTTCATCTGGGGCGAGTCCGGGCTGGGAAAGACCCACCTGCTGCACGCCGTCGGGCACTACGCCCAGCGGCTGTTCCCCGGGATGCGGGTCCGGTACGTCAGTACCGAGGAGTTCACCAACGACTTCATCAACTCCCTGCGCGACGACCGCAAGGTCGCCTTCCAGCGCCGCTACCGCGACGTCGACGTGCTGCTGGTCGACGACATCCAGTTCCTGGAGGGCAAGGAGGGGACGCAGGAGGAGTTCTTCCACACCTTCAACACCCTCCACAACGCGAACAAGCAGATCGTCGTCTCCTCCGACCGGCCGCCGAAGCGCCTCGAGACGCTCGAGGACCGGATGCGGACCCGCTTCGAGTGGGGGCTGATCACCGACATCCAGCCGCCCGAGCTGGAGACCCGGATCGCGATCCTCCGCAAGAAGGCCGCCCAGGACCGGCTCGCCGTGCCCGGCGAGGTGCTGGAGTTCATCGCCGAGCGGATCGAGCGCAACATCCGCGAGCTCGAGGGCGCGCTGATCCGGGTCACCGCCTTCGCGTCGCTGAACCGGCAGGCCGTCGACACCCAGCTCGCCGAGATCGTGCTGCGCGACCTCATCCCCGACTCCGCGGCCTCCGAGATCACCGCGCCGACGATCATGGCGGTGACCGCCGAGTTCTTCAGCGTGACGCTCGACGACCTCTCCGGGCCCGGCAAGACGAAGGCGCTCGCGCAGGCCCGGCAGATCGCGATGTACCTCTGCCGCGAGCTGACCGACCTGTCGCTGCCCCGGATCGGGCAGACCTTCGGCGGCCGGGACCACACGACCGTCATGCACGCCGACAAGAAGATCCGCAACGAGATCTCGCTCCGGCGGAAGACCTTCGAGCAGGTGCAGGAGCTGACCGCGCGGATCAAGCTGCGCGCCCGGCACTGACTCCGCGCCGGCCTCGCCTTCGCACCGGCGGCACCGGCGTCGCACCTCTACTCATGGTGTCGCGCTCGCGACCCATGGCGTCGCACCCGCGCCCGGCGTCGGGTCGGGTCGGGTCGGAGCCGCGCCGGCCGAGTTGTCCACCGCCCGGCCGCACGATCCACAGCGCCGCGGACGCCGGGACCGCCGCGCGACCCCGGTCACCGGCCGCGCCGGGACCGATTCCGTCGCACCCACACGGTTACCAGCCCTCAGACGGCCGCTGAGGCCCGCTCCCGGCCGTCCCGGGATGATCAGGTACCCCGGCGACGACCCGCTCCGGCGTCCGGAGCCGGCACACCCTGATCCCGATCGGGTCCGGCGTGCCGACACTGGCGTGTCGCTCCCACGACGTCCGCTCGTCGTCCGGTAATGGGCGCTGGGCGCACGGCCACCCGAGCAGGTGATCATCCGCGCCGACCGGGTCGTCACCCTCCGTCGACCGGTCTGTGGCGCATGAGGCGAATGTGGGTTCAGAGCGCAACGTCAGGGTGCCGCTCGCTCTGCGGTCTCCATCACCCTGGGTCCACGATCCACCACGTTTCCACCCACATCTGGGGACAACTCTGTGGATGGACCGCGCCGGGCCCGTGGACGGATGCCCCACGATCCGTGGACAACTCCCCCCGGAACCCGGGATGGATCGGGGACGGATGGGTGGACGGGCCGTCCGTCCACCGCCGCGGGAAGCTGTCAACGGATGCCCCCACCGTCACGTCCCCAGTCGACGCGGCCTGCTGACCAGCGCCGATGAGGTCCATCCACACTGTGCACAGCCCTTACTGCTACGTCTGTTCTTCTCTCCTTCTTCTCTACTACTCAAGAAGAGGCGTGTGGAGGGACCCGGACGGGGTCCCTCCACGGGCACACCCGGTCGCCGCCCGTCCGGCCGGTGACCGCCGGGGCGGCGTGGAAACTGTCGGTGGGAGGCTCTACCGTGAGCGTCCCGGCGAACCCCGGGTCCCGATCCCGCAGCAGCCGCCCGGTGGCGGCACGGCACCACCGCAGCGGGGGAGGGCACCGGTTCGCCGTCGCACCGCCGTCCCGCCGGCGGTCCGGGCCCGGCGACGGGCAGCGGGCCGAGGCGCTACCGGGGAAGGTTCTCGATGAAGTTCCGGGTCGAACGCGACGTCCTAGCGGACGCGGCTGCCTGGGTGGCGCGCAGCCTTCCGGCGCGCCCGCCGGTGCCCGTGCTCGGCGGAGTCCTCATCCAGTCCGACGGCGAGGCCGCCGAACGGCTCACGGTCTCCGGATTCGACTACGAGACCTCGGCCCGGGTGGAGCTCGACGCCACGGTCGGCGAGCCGGGTCGCATGCTGGTGTCCGGGCGGCTGCTGGCCGACATCACCCGGGCGCTGCCGTCCAAACCGGTCGACCTGGTGGTCGACGGGGCGCGCGCCACGATCAACTGCGGCAACAGCCGGTTCAGCCTCCCGACGATGCCGGTCGAGGACTACCCGCAGCTGCCCGAGATGCCGCAGCGGGCCGGTTCGGTCGCCGCCGACGCGCTCGCCGCGGCGGTCGCCCAGGTCGCCGTCGCGTCCGGCCGGGACGACACGCTGCCGATGCTGACCGGCGTCCGGCTGGAGATCGAGGGATCCCAGCTGACGCTGGCCGCGACCGACCGGTTCCGGCTGGCCGTGCGCGAGCTCGAGTGGGTCCCGGAGGACGCGTCGATCTCGACCGCCGTGCTCATCCCGGCGAAGACGCTCGCCGAGGTCGCCAAGACGCTCGCCGGCTCGGGCACCGTCGAGATCGCGCTGTCCGCCGGCGACGGTATGCTCGGCCTGACCGGCGGCGGCCGGCGGTCCACCAGCCGCCTGCTCGACGCCGAGTTCCCCCGGTTCCGCCAGCTGATCCCGGCCGAGCACACCACCGCCGTCGAGCTGGACGTGGCGCTGCTGGTCGAGGCGATCAAGCGGGTCTCGCTGGTCGCCGACCGGGTTGCCCAGATCCGGCTCGAGTTCGGCGAGGACGGTCTGCGGCTGGCCGCCGGCGGCGACGACGTCGGATCGGCCGAGGAGGAGGTCCCCTGCGCGCTGGACGGCAATCCGCTGACCATCGCGTTCAACCCGGGCTACCTGCTCGATTCGCTCGGCGCGCTGCACACCGACCGCGCGCAGCTGACCTTCACCACGCCGAACCGGCCGGCGCTGGTCCGGCCGGTGCCGAAACCCGCGACCGACGACGCCGAGGACGCACCGTCCCCGGAGAAGTCCGGGTACCTGCACCTGCTGATGCCGGTCCGGCTCCCCGGCTGAGTCCGCGCACCGCTCCCCCGCCCGCCGGCCGGCGGGCGGAACGGGAAGACTCGGCCCCGGCCTGATCAACGCCGCCCGCCGGCTCCACGACGCGACCGGTGGCACGGACGGAGGAGCTCACTGTGCAGATCGGTCTGATCGGACTCGGCCGCATGGGCGGCAACATGCGGGAACGGCTGCGCGCCGCGGGCCACGAGGTGATCGGATTCGATCCCCGGCCCGAGGTCAGCGACGTCGCCTCGCTGCCCGATCTGGCGGCCGCGCTCGACGCACCGCGCACGGTGTGGGTGATGGTCCCGTCCGGCGAGCCCACCCGGAACACGATCGCCACCCTGGCCACCGTGCTGGGCTCCGGTGACCTGGTCATCGAGGGCGGCAACTCCCGCTACACCGACGACCGGCCGAACGCCGCGCTGCTCGCCGAGCACGGCATCGGCTACGTCGACTGCGGCGTCTCCGGCGGGATCTGGGGCAAGGACAACGGCTACGGCCTGATGGCGGGCGGCGAGGACGAGCACATCGCCCGCGCCATGCCGGTCTTCGACGCGCTCCGGCCGGAGGGTGCACGCGAGGAGGGCTTCGCGCACGCCGGCCCGGTCGGCGCAGGCCACTTCTCCAAGATGGTGCACAACGGCATCGAGTACGGCCTGATGCAGGCCTACGCCGAGGGCTTCGAGCTCATGCAGGCCAGCGAGCTGATCACCGACGTGCCCGGCGTCATCCAGGCCTGGTCGCGCGGCACGGTGGTCCGCTCCTGGCTGCTCGACCTGCTGGTCGCCGCGCTGAAGGACGATCCCGACCTGGACGGTCTCGAGGCGTGGGTCGACGACTCCGGCGAGGGCCGGTGGACCATCGAGGAGGCCATCGACCACGCCGTGCCGCTGCCGGTGATCTCCGCCGCGCTGTTCGCCCGGTTCGCCTCCCGGCAGGACGAGTCCCCGGCGATGAAGGCGGTGGCCGCGCTGCGCCAGCAGTTCGGCGGGCACGCCGTGAAGCGCTCCGGCCCGGCCGGTGCACCCGGTGACAAGGCGGGTCCGGCGTCCGCGGCGGGAGGCTGACCCCTCGGTGTACCTCAGGCGGTTCTCGGTCACCGACTTCCGGTCCTGGCCGGAGGCCGAGCTGGAGCTCGACCCCGGCGTCACGGTGCTGGTCGGGTCGAACGGCGCGGGCAAGACGAACCTGGTGGAGGGCGTCGGGTACCTCGCCTCGCTCGGCTCGCACCGGGTCACCTCCGACGTCCCGCTGATCCGGCGCGGTGCCGAGCAGGCGGTCGTCCGCGGCGAGGTGCACCATCACGGCCGCATGCTCGGCGTCGAACTGGAGATCAACTCCGGGAAGCAGAACCGGGCCAGGGTGAACCGTTCCCCGGTCTCCCGGCCGCGGGACGTCCTCGGGATCCTGCGCAGCGTGCTGTTCGCGCCGGAGGACCTGGCGCTGGTCCGCGGCGACCCCTCGGAACGACGCCGGTTCCTCGACGAGCTGCTGGTCGCCCGCTTCCCCCGGTACGCCGGCGTCCGCTCGGACTACGACAAGGTGCTCCGCCAGCGGTCCGCCCTGCTCAAGTCGGCGAAGCCGGCGCTGCGGGCCGGGCCGCGGGGGAGGTCGCGGCCGCGCGCCGAGGCGCCCCCGGCCGACGACCTGCCCGACGACCTGACCACCCTCGAGGTGTGGGACGGGCACCTCGCCCGCACCGGCGCCGCGCTGCTCGCCGGCCGCCGGGAGCTGGTCGTCGCACTCGCGCCGTACGCCAGGGCGGCGTTCGCGCAGGTCGCCCCGTCGTCGGACCCGATCGGGCTGGACTACCGGTCCAGTCTCGGCACGGACGGGGTGGCGGACCTGCCGTCGTCGGCCGAGGACCTGGAGGCGCTGCTGCTCGCCCGGCTCGCCGACGTCCGCCGCCAGGAGATCGAGCGCGGGGTGTGCCTGGTCGGTCCGCACCGCGACGAGCTGGAGCTCGCGCTCGGCGAGGGCCCGGCGAAGGGGTACGCCAGCCACGGCGAGTCGTGGGCCTTCGCGCTGGCGTTGCGGCTGGCGTCCTACCGGCTGCTGCACGCCGACGACGTCGAGCCGGTGCTGGTGCTCGACGACGTGTTCGCCGAGCTCGACGCCACCCGCAGGCGGGCCCTGGCCGGGCTGGTTTCCGGGGCCGAGCAGGTGCTGGTGACGGCCGCCGTCGCCGAGGACGTGCCGCGCGAGCTGGACGGCGCCCGGTTCCACGTCGGGGACCGGCGGGTCGTCCGCGAACCGGACGGGGGAGCGGCATGACCGTTGCAGCGACTCCCTGTCGCAGATATCTCGACCGCATCACGGCGACCTGGGGACAAGCCTGTGGATTCTGTGGATAACTCCGGAGCGGCGGAGACCGGGCGGCGCCGCGGCACCTCGAACCCCCGGACACGGCGTCGTGACGGCGGGGCGAACGGTCCGCGTCCTGGGGATGGACGCCCCGGCGACGATCCGGCCGCCGATCACGGCCCGGTCACGGGCGGCGGGGTGCCCGGAGAGCAGGGTGATCTCCTGGCGGGGGAGCGGGCCGGTCTGCGCGGCGCCGATCTCGCCAGGGACGCACTGCGTGCCGCCCGGGAGGCGACCGCGCGCAAGGCGGACGAGCGGGCCGAGGAGGCCCGGCCGAAGCTGCGGGTGGTGTCCGGGAAGGGCAGGCGCCGGCGCTGGTCCGGCTCCGGGCCGGACGACCGGGACCCGCAGCCGTTCGGCCGGGTGGTGTCCCGGGTGTCGATGGACCGGGGCTGGTCGTCCCGGCTGACCGACGCCACCGTCCTCGGCCGCTGGCCGCAGCTGGTCGGCCCGGACGTCGCCGACCACTGCATCCCGGTGTCGCTGCGCGACGGCGAGCTGACCCTGCAGGCCGAGTCGACCGCGTGGGCCACCCAGCTGCGGACGCTGCAGCGCCAGCTGCTGACCCGGCTGTCCGCGGCGGTCGGCCCGGACGTGGTGCGCCGGATCCGGGTGGTCGGCCCGAGCGGGCCGAGCTGGCGGCACGGGCCGCGGCACGTGCGGGGCCGCGGCCCCCGCGACACCTACGGCTGACCGCGGCCCGCCCGGCCGCCACCGGAACCGTCACGGGCAGCCACGAACGGTCCGGCCGGGCCGCCGGCCGCCACCGGACGGGGCACCGGCCGGACGCGCCGGTGACCGGGCGTCGGCGCCGGACGGCCGGCGGCGCCGGAAACGTTCCGTGCGTATGACGGCCCCGTGACCGGCACGAGGGTGCGGATCGGGTCAGGAGTCGGACCGACCGGGCCGGGCCGCTCACGTCGCCGGTGAGCGCGAGATGACACGGCCGCGGCACCGTTCGACCCCGGGTCGGCACGAAACATCCCGCAGCGGCAGTCGTTCGCCCGTCTGTGACGGTTCTAGGCGGGTCCTGACCGCCTTTCTGTCGTTGCCGCCGGGTAGACTTGTGGGGTGTTCCCGGGTGGCTCCCCTGACATGCACAGAGCGCCCGGTCGGTGGAACCTGATCGACGGTCGTCGCGCCCCTGCGGCGTCTGCGGATCGTCGGCGGTTCACGTGGCGAGGAGAACCAGCTACTCGTGGCTCAGGACAAGGCAGCGAAGAACGCCTACGGCGCGTCGTCCATCACGGTCCTCAAAGGGCTGGAGGCGGTCCGCAAGCGGCCCGGCATGTACATCGGCTCCACCGGTGAGCGGGGCCTGCACCACCTGATCTGGGAGGTGGTGGACAACTCGGTCGACGAGGCCATGGCCGGTCACGCCACGAAGGTCGTCGTGACCCTGCAGGCCGACGGCGGCGTCCGGGTGGAGGACGACGGGCGCGGCATCCCGGTCGAGATGCACCCGACCGAGAAGAAGCCGACCCTCGAGGTCGTCCTCACCAGTCTGCACGCCGGCGGCAAGTTCGACGACAAGTCCTACGCGGTGTCCGGCGGTCTGCACGGCGTCGGCGTGTCGGTGGTGAACGCGCTGTCCACCGCCCTCGACGTCGAGGTCCGCAAGGACGGCGTGATCTGGAAGCAGCACTACGACCACGCCCGGCCCGGCGAGCTGATCGAGGCCGGCACCACGAAGAAGTCCGACACCGGCACCACGATCACCTACTGGGCCGATCCGACGATCTTCGAGACGACCAGCTACACGCTGGAGACGATCCGGCGCCGGCTGCAGGAGCAGACGTTCCTCAACAAGGGCCTGACCATGGTCCTGCGCGACGAGCGCCGGCCGGAGAAGGCCGCCGAGCTGCTGCCGTCGAGCGACGGGGTGGACGAGGACGGCAACCCGGCCGAGGTCGTGCCGGTGGTCGACGCCGACGAGGAGCCGGACGCCGAGGGCTACATCGCGAAGCCCAAGGAGTACGTCTTCCACTACCCGAACGGGCTGGAGGACTTCGTCGCGCACCTGAACAAGTCCAAGGACCCGATCCACCGCAAGATCGTGTCCTACACCGGCGAGGGCCCCGGCCACCAGGTCGAGGTCGCGATGCAGTGGAACTCCGGCTACTCGGAGTCGGTCTACACCTTCGCGAACACGATCAACACGCACGAGGGCGGCACCCACGAGGAGGGCTTCCGGCACGCGCTGACGGCCACCGTGAACCGGTACGCCCGCGACAAGAAGCTGATCAAGGAGAAGGACCCGGCGCTGTCCGGCGACGACATCCGCGAGGGTCTCGCCGCGATCGTCTCGGTGAAGATCTCCGAGCCGCAGTTCGAGGGCCAGACGAAGACCAAGCTGGGCAACACCGAGGTCAAGTCGTTCGTCCAGCGGGTGTCGAACGAGTGGCTCGCGGACTGGTTCGAGCGCAACCCCACCGAGGCGAAGACGATCGTCAACAAGGCGGTCTCCTCGGCCCAGGCCCGGCTCGCCGCGCGGCGGGCCCGCGAGCTGGTCCGCCGCAAGAGCGCCGGCGACATCGGCGGCCTGCCGGGCAAGCTGTCCGACTGCCGCTCGCGCGACCCGGAGAGCTGCGAGCTCTACATCGTCGAGGGCGACTCCGCCGGCGGCTCGGCGAAGGCCGGCCGCGACTCGATGCACCAGGCGATCCTGCCGATCCGCGGCAAGATCATCAACGTCGAGAAGGCGCGGATCGACCGGGTCCTGAAGAACACCGAGGTCCAGTCGATCATCACGGCGATGGGCACCGGCATCCACGACGACTTCGACCTGGCGAAGCTGCGGTACCACAAGCTGGTGCTGATGGCCGACGCCGACGTCGACGGCCAGCACATCCGGACGCTGCTGCTCACGCTGCTGTTCCGGTTCATGCGGCCGCTGATCGAGAACGGCCACGTCTTCCTCGCCGCCCCGCCGCTCTACAAGATCAAGTGGGGTGGCCGCGGGTCGGAGCCGGAGTACGCGTACTCCGACCGCGAGCGCGACGGGCTGATCGAGGCCGGCCGGGCGGCGGGCAAGAAGCTGCCGAAGGACGAGGGCGTCCAGCGGTACAAGGGCCTCGGCGAGATGAACGCCAAGGAGCTGTGGGAGACCACGATGGACCCGTCGAACCGGCTGCTGTACCAGGTGAGCCTGGACGACGCCGCCACCGCGGACGAGCTGTTCTCGGTGCTGATGGGTGAGGACGTCGAGTCCCGCCGGTCGTTCATCACCCGCAACGCCAAGGACGTGCGCTTCCTCGACGTCTGATCGGACATCTGATCCAGACGGACGTATGAACTCACAGGAGACTTCGTGACGGACACGATCGATCCCGCGGCCCCGGCCGCGGGCGGCGGCGAGGGCGGCGGTGGCGGCCGGGTCGAACCGGTCGACATCCAGCAGGAGATGCAGCGCTCCTACATCGACTACGCGATGAGCGTGATCGTCGGGCGGGCGCTGCCGCTGGTGGAGGACGGCCTCAAGCCGGTCCACCGCCGCGTCCTGTACTCGATGGGCGAGAACGGCTTCCGGCCGGAACGGTCGTACGTCAAGTGCGCCCGCGTCGTCGGTGACGTGATGGGCAACTACCACCCGCACGGCGACTCGGCGATCTACGACGCCCTCGTCCGGATGGCCCAGCCCTGGTCGATGCGCTACCCGCTGATCTCCGGGCAGGGGAACTTCGGCTCGCGCGGCAACGACCCGGCGGCCGCCATGCGGTACACCGAGTGCCGGCTCTCGCCGCTGGCGATGGCGATGCTGCAGGACATCGACGAGGAAACCGTCGACTTCCTGGACAACTACGACGGCAAGACCCAGGAGCCGGTCGTCCTGCCGTCCCGGGTGCCGAACCTGCTGATCAACGGCAGCTCCGGCATCGCGGTCGGGATGGCGACGAACATCCCGCCGCACAACCTGCGCGAGGTCGGGGACGGCGTCGTCTGGGCGCTGGAGAACCCGAACGCAGGCGACGACGAGCTGCTCGACGCGCTCATGGAGCGCATCAAGGGCCCCGACTTCCCGACGCACGGCCTGATCGTCGGGCGGGACGGCATCGAGTCGGCCTACCGGACCGGCCGCGGCTCCATCCGGATGCGCGCGGTCGTCGAGGTCGAGGAGGACACCAAGGGCCGGACCACGCTGGTGGTCACCGAGCTGCCCTACGTGGTGAACCCGGACAACCTCATCGAGTCGATCGCGACCATGGTGCGGGACGGCAAGATCGCCGGCATCTCCGAGGTCGTCGACGAGTCGTCCGACCGGATCGGCATGCGGATCGTGATCACGCTCAAGCGTGACGCGGTCGCCAAGGTCGTGCTGAACAACCTCTACAAGCACACCCAGCTGCAGCACAGCTTCGGCGTGAACATGCTGTCGATCGTCGACGGCGTGCCGCGCACGCTGCGCCTGGACCAGGTCGTCCGGCACTACGTCCGGCACCAGATCGAGGTCATCGTCCGGCGGACCCGCTACCGGCTGCGCAAGGCCGAGGAGCGGGCCCACATCCTGCGTGGTCTGGTCAAGGCGCTCGACGCCCTCGACGAGGTCATCGCACTGATCCGGGCGTCGGCCACGGTCGACGTCGCCCGGGCCGGCCTGATCGACCTGCTCGACGTCGACGAGATCCAGGCCCAGGCCATCCTCGACATGCAGCTCCGGCGGCTCGCCGCACTGGAGCGGCAGAAGATCATCGACGAGCTGGCCGAGATCGAGCTCGAGATCGCCGACTACCAGGACATCCTGGCCCGCCCGGAGCGTCAGCGGGCGATCGTCCGCGACGAGCTCCTGGAGATCGTCGAGAAGCACGGCGACGACCGCCGCACCCGGATCGTCGGCTACGACGGCGACGTCACCGACGAGGACCTGATCGCCGTCGAGGACGTCGTCGTCACGATCACCCGGACCGGCTACGCGAAGCGCACGAAGACCGACCTCTACCGGGCGCAGAAGCGCGGCGGCAAGGGCGTGCAGGGTGCCGCGCTGAAGCAGGACGACATCGTCGCCCACTTCTTCGTCTGCTCCACGCACGACTGGATGCTGTTCTTCACCAACCGCGGGCGGGTCTACCGGCTCAAGGCCTACGAGCTGCCCGAGGCGAACCGGACGGCCCGCGGCCAGCACCTGGCGAACCTCCTGGCACTGCAGCCGGAGGAGGAGATCGCCCAGGTCATGCAGATCAAGGACTACCAGGCGCGGCCGTATCTCGTCCTCGCGACGCGAAACGGGCTGGTGAAGAAGTCGCGGCTCACCGACTTCGACTCCAACCGGACCGGCGGCCTGATCGGCATCAACCTGCGTGACGACGACGAGCTGGTCGGCGCCGTGCTCTGCTCCTCCGACGACGACCTGCTGCTCGTCTCCGCGGAGGGACAGTCGATCCGGTTCACCGCCACCGACGACGCGCTGCGCCCGATGGGCCGGGCGACGTCCGGCGTGCTGGGCATGCGTTTCAACAGCGGTGACCAGCTGCTCGCGCTCGGCGTGATCCGCCCGGACACCTTCCTGCTGGTCGCCACCACCGGCGGCTACGCGAAGCGCACCCCGATCGAGGACTACCCGGTCCAGGGTCGTGGCGGGAAGGGAGTGTTGACGCTCCAGTACGACCGTCGCCGTGGCACGCTGGTCGGTGCACTCATCGTCGGTATCGACGACGAGCTGTACGCGATCACCTCCACCGGCGGGGTCATCCGGACCTCTGCCCGCGAGGTGCGGAAGGCCGGCCGGCAGACGAAGGGAGTCCGCCTGATGAACCTGGGCGAGAGCTCCACGCTGCTGGCGGTCGCCCGCAACGCGGAGGAGACCGAGGAGGACCCGGGCCAGCAGGCGTAGGCGATCGCGGGTGGCCGGTCGGCGTGACCGACCACCCGCGCCGTCGACCGGCCAGGGTCGTCTGCAGGACTGCAGCGACGACAAGCGAGGAGAGCTCCAGCTCGTGAGCACCGACGACCGCACCCCGTCGTCGCCGGACGAGGGCCGCACCGTCGCCACCGACGCGGACCAGCCCGGCGTCCCGGCTGCCGAACCGGCCCCCGAGGCCGGCGACACGACCCCGGCGGCACCGTCCGCGGACCCGCAGCCGAGCCCGGTCCCGCGGACCGAGCCCGTGGCGGAGGAGCCCGCCGCGGTCGATCCGGCCGGCGCGTCTCCGCCGCCGTGGCGCCGGGTGCCTGACCCGAACGAGCAGCCCCGCGAGGCGGAGCAGGCGACCGTGGCGGACTCGCTGCTGAGCGAGGCACCCACGGCGTTCCTCACCGCGCCGGGCGGCGGCGGCACCGCCACCGCGGTCCGCGAGCCGGAGCAGCGGGAGGCCACCGGTTCCGAGGCGCCCCGCGCGTCGGTGCGCAACCGCCCGCCGCGTCAGGCGCTGCTGCAGCTCAAGCGGTTCGACCCGTGGTCCGTGCTCAAGATGGCGCTGGCGCTGGCGGTCGTGCTGTGGCTGGTGTGGATGGTCGCGGCGGGCGTGCTGTACGGCGTGCTCGGCGGGATGGGCGTGTGGGACCGGCTCAACGGTACCTACGCCGATCTCGTCACCGGCCAGGAGGAGACCGGCGGTGCGCTGATCAGCGCCGGCCGGGTGTTCGGGCTGGCGGCCGTCGTCGGTGCGGTGAACAGCCTGCTGTTCGCCGTCGCCATCACGATCGTGGCGTTCGTCTACAACGTCGCCGCCGACCTCGTCGGCGGCGTCGAGGTCACCCTCTCCGAGCGCGACTGAGGGCCTGTTCCGCACGGGATCCGGCGGGTCCGCGGGGAGGACCCCGCCGGTAACCCGCTCGACCCCGTGCGGTACTGTTCCTCCTGTCGCAAGGGCCTATAGCTCAGTTGGTTAGAGCGCATCGCTGATAACGATGAGGTCGCTGGTTCAAATCCAGCTAGGCCCACACCTCCCGCCTCCGAAGTACTCGTGAGGAGACCGTCGATGAAGAAGCTGCTCGTTCTGGCCCTGGTGGCCGGCGCCGCGTACGTCGGCTGGTCCCGCCTCCGGGGCGTCGGGTCCGACGATCTCTGGCACGAGGCCACGACTCGCTGAACCCGTCCACCGGGTACGGTGGTGCGCACCCACCCGGGGACGTAGCTCAATTGGCAGAGCACCGCCTTTGCAAGGCGGGGGTTAGGGGTTCGATTCCCCTCGTCTCCACCACCGCTCACCAGCAGATTCGCTGGCGAGCCCGCTCGCGGACCGGCCAAGTGCCGCCAACCGGGTAGCCACAGCCTGTGCCGCGGACACCGCGCGAGTCGGCTCGCACCGCCGGGTGCACCTCTTGTGGATCAAGGCGCCGAGGGGAGCGGATCCTCACCGGGTTGATGGCAGGCTCAGCGCCGTGAGCCCCAGGATCGCGCCGAGCACGTCCGCCATGCACGCCGGCGACTCGCAGTCCTGCGCAGTGCCGCACTCGGGCTCGACAACGCACGAGCCGTCACCGACACGCTCATGCCGTCCGAGAACCGGGCCGCCGCCCTCATGGCGCTCCAGGGAACTGCTGGGCGTCGACGACACGGGTGCCCGCGCCATCGTCGAGCTGCAGTGGGCACGGCTCGCCAAGGACACCCGCCCGCACGTGGTGCAGGAGATCGAGGAACTCGAAGCCGAGATCCGGGGACTCGGAGACTGACATGGGCTCCGCCCACCCCCGACACCGCTCGGAGACCAGGGGAGTGCTGGTCTCCTCACGGCGTGCCGGGAGGGCCACCGGACCGAGGGGGAACCCACTTCCGGAATCGGAGTCCAGGTGAGGCGTGACCGACTGCGAGGGTGGGTCGTGTGGCCCCGGGGGGAGAGGCGTTCGGCCGCGGCGACCGGACGAACGACGCCGAGGCAGCTCTGGGTGGGAGCCGCCTCGGCGCGCACGAGGCACGATCTTGCCGGCGGCCAGGACCCGGATCGATCAGTGGCGGATACCGATCTTGCGCATCTGGGGCATGACCTCGGCGCCGAACTCCTTGAGCTCGGTGGTGTAGTCGTGGAAGCCGAAGATCGCACCACCCATGCCGGCCTCGGACAGCTCGGCGAACTGCTCGGCCACCTGCTCGGGGGTGCCGACGAGGTTCGGGCCGCCCCAGCCGGCGATGAAGCGCTCCTGGTACTTCTCGATCTGACTCGAGAAGGAGCCGGACTGGATGCCGAGGACGTCCATGACGTTCTTCGCCCCCGCCCAGTCGCCGTTGTCGATGATGGCCTGCTGCGCGGCCTTCGCCTCCTTCTCGGTCTCGCGGCAGACCACCAGGCAGTAGGTCCAGACATCGATGTCGCGCTCGTACTTGTCGTTGGCGAGACGCTTGATGCCCGTGATGTAGTCGGGCGCTTCCTCGGTCGGAAGCGCGATCAGATTGATGTCGACGTTCTTGGCCGAGAACTCCTGGCCGCGCGGGGAGGCGCCGGCGTTGAGCAGGGCCGGGCGCGGGTCCTGGACCGGCTTGGGGTAGGCGTGGGCGCCGGTGGACTGGAAGAACGTGCCGTTGTGGTCGAAGGTCCCCTTCTCGTTCCAGAGCTCGATGGCGAAGTCGATCCACTCCTGGCCGTACTCGTAGCGCTCGTCGTGTTCGAGCTGCTTGCGGCCGAACAGCTCCATCTCGGGGTTGAACCAGCCCATCACCAGGTTCATCCCGAATCGACCACCGGAGATGTGGTCGACGGTGGTGGCCATCTTCGCGGCGACGATCGGGTGCACGGTCGGCACGTGAGTGGTGGTGAAGATGCCGATGTTCTCGGTGGCCTGGGCGAGACCGGCGGCCCAGGTGTAGGTCTCGAAGCAGACACCGTTGAAGTTGGTCTCACCGCCGAAGCCCGTCCAGCGACCGACCGGGACCATCGCCTCCATACCGAGCCGGTCGGCGGTGCGGGCGATCTCGAGCTGCTGTTCCCAGGTGACCCGGAAGCCGGTCGGTTCGTGACTCATGACGACACCGCCGCTGCAGTTCGCGGCGAAGATGCCGAGCTTGAGCTTCTGGTCGCTGAAGACCGGGTTCTCGTTGACCGGCTTGTCGTGGCCGAGCAGGCTGTCCGTCTCGTGCATGGGGTAGGTCACAGCAGTCCTCCATCATCGGTGATCAGGGATTGCGCGCCGGGCAGTACGTCGCGCGCCGGCGGATCGCTGTGAGCAGGAACGTAAGGATCAGCGAGGACGCCCGACTATCCGCGCACCGACCTGGGCTGTCCGGCAAACGACCGGGCGCGGGTGCGGTGTTCGAACCCGGGCGCCGCGCCGCACAGCCCGCGCGGGGTCGCTCCGCGGATAGCAGCACCCGGGATCACCTCTTAGCGTCGACGGGGTCGGAGATGTCACGGACGACGCCCGGGGGTGGGAGATGAGCACGCCGAACGAGCCGCTGGCTCGATGCCCTGCCATGCGCACGGCGGATCCCGACGAGGCGCAGCAGGTGGTCTCCCGGGTGTACGTGCCACACCGCCTGTGGGCCTCCGGCGTCCTCGACGCCCGGCTGAACCTGGCCGGGTCCACGCGACTGACCTTCGGCTACCTGTCGTACGGCACTGCGATCGAGCTGTCGGTGCCGCCGATGGTCGAGTGCTACCACCTCAACCTGACGGTGCGTGGCCGGACCGCCGTCCACCAGGGTGCGACGGCCACGATCACGAACGCCGGCCTGTCCGGGGTGTTGCTCTCGCCCTTCGAGGAGTCCCGGCTGCGGTGGTCGGCGGATGCCGCGCAGTTCGCGGTCAGGATCCCGGTTCGGTCCCTGTGGGCGCAGCTGTCGAGCTTGCTGCAGGAAACGGTGGCGGCACCGCGCTTCGACCTGCGCGTCGAGCTGGACAGCGACGCCGGCCGAGGTCTGCTCGGCGCGGCGACGTTCCTGGCCGACCAACTCGACGGGGGTGGCGCCGCCGATCTGGTGCACGAGCAGCTGGAGTCCTACCTGCTCACGCAGCTGTTGCTGGGGAGCGAGCACGACTACTCGGGGCGGCTGCACCACAGCGATGCCCCGGATCGCCTCGCGGTGAGCGAGGCCGTGGACTACATCGAGGCATATCCGGAGCGGACGCTGGGGATCGCCGAGCTCGCGGCTGTGACGGGTGTGGGTGCGGCCGCGCTGCAGGCGGCGTTCACCGCCGAGCTGGGGGTTCGCGCGGAGACCTATGTCCGCGAGGTCCGGCTCACCCGGGCCCATGCGCAGCTTCGCGGGCCCGGACCCGGGGACTCGGTGGCGGCGGTCGCGCGACGCTGGGGCTTCAGCAGCACGAGCCGATTCTGCACGGAGTACCGGGAGCGCTACGGGTGCAGCCCGGCTCGCCGTCCACCGGTGTCGTGCCGCGGACATCGTGCGGCCTGGAACGGATAGTTCGAGGATCGAGGCCCTCCTAGCGTCGCCACGAGCACGGCACGCACTGTCGAGGAGGACGGACCGATGGCTGATCTCGAGCGGTTCAAGTTGGTGATCGGCGGCAAGCCGGTCGACGCCCTGTCCGGGGCCACGTTCGAGTCGCTGAACCCCTACGGCGGACAGCCGTGGGCAGTGCTCGCCGACGCCGGCCCGGAGGACGTCGACGCGGCGGTGACCGCGGCCCGGGCGGCGCTCGACGGCGAGTGGGGCAGCGCGACCGGGTTCGTCCGCGCCCGGCTGCTGCGCCGGGTCGGCGACCTGATCGCCGAGAACGCCGAGCGGCTGGCGACGCTGGAGGTCAACGACTCCGGCAAGCTCTACCGGGAGATGATCGGCCAGATGGCCGGGCTGAACTCCTGGTTCGACTACTACGCCGGACTTGCGGACAAGGTCGAGGGACGCCAGATCCCGTCCCCGAACCCGAACTACCTGGTCTACACGCGCAAGGAGCCGATCGGGGTGGTCGCCGCGATCACCCCGTGGAACTCCCCGCTGCTGCTGCTGACCTGGAAGCTCGCGCCCGCGCTCGCCGCCGGCTGCACGATGGTCGTCAAGCCCTCCGAGCACGCGTCCGCCTCGACCGTCGCACTGGTGGAGCTGTTCGACCAGGCCGGGTTCCCGCCCGGTGTGGTCAATGTCGTCACCAGCCGGGCCCCGCAGGTCGGAGCCGCCCTCGCCGGTCACCCGGGGGTGGACAAGGTGGCGTTCACCGGCGCCACCTCGACCGGGCGGCACGTCGCCCGCGCCGCCGCGGAGAACCTCAACCCGGTCACGCTCGAGCTGGGCGGGAAGTCCCCGCAGATCGTCTTCCCCGACGCCGACCTGGCTGCTGCGGCCAACGGGGTCGTCTCCGGCATCTTCGCCGCGACCGGGCAGACCTGCATGGCCGGCTCGCGGCTGATCGTGCACGAGTCGGTGCACGACGTGCTGGTGCGTCTGGTCGCCGAGCGTGCGGCGGCGATCAAGCTCGGCGACCCGATGGACCCCGACACCGAGATGGGCCCGGTCGCGAACGCCCCGCAGTACGCCAAGGTGCTGCAGTACCTCGAGACCGCCCGGAACGAGGGTGCCACGGTCGCCTACGGGGGCGCCGCCGACGACGGCCTGGGCGGGCTGTTCGTCAAGCCGACCGTGCTCACCGGTGTCGGCCCGGAGTCGACGATCGTGCGCGAGGAGGTGTTCGGGCCGGTGCTGTCGGCCTACACCTTCCGCGAGGAGGACGAGGCACTCGAACTGGCCAACGACACCCCGTTCGGTCTCGCCGGCGCCGTCTGGACCAAGGATGTGCACCGCGCCCACCGGATCGCGGCCAAGGTCCGCGCCGGCACGGTGTGGATCAACGCATACCGGGTCGTGGCGCCGAGTGTCCCCTTCGGTGGTTACGGGCTGTCGGGGATCGGCCGGGAGAACGGCGTCGAGGCCGTCGAGGCATACACCGAGAACAAGTCGGTCTGGGTCGAGCTCACCGGCGGTACCCGCGATCCCTTCACCCTCGGCTGAGCTGACGCCCGCACCGAGCGGGAGCAGCCCCCGATCCTGCCCGCGGCCACCGTGGCCGCGGGCAGGGCGCCGTCGTCGTGCGGCACCCGACCGGGCACCGTCCGGCGAGACCCGGTCCGTGGTGACGCCGTTGCAGCCGATGTCGCTCTCCGGACAGTGCTGTCGCGGAGCAGATGGTGGCGCCGAGCACCGTCGGCTAGCGTCGGCCTCCTGAACAGCAGCGATGCCGCTGTGACGGGCAGAATCGACCATGACGGTCGTGACCCGCGGAGGCTGGACATGACAGGTGAGGGCACCGGCGCCGAGCTGGATGCACGGCCGTTCCTCGTGACGCGCGATCTCGAGGAAGCACGGCATTTCATCACCGACGTCTACATCCCGCACAACCTGCAGACCCGCGACGGCCGAGCCCTCGACTTCAAGCTGCGCTACCTCGCCTCCGAGCGGCTGACCGTCGGTCACCTCGTCTACGGCGCGGACGCCGAGCTCCTCGTTCCGCCGATGCTGGACTGCTACCACATGAACCTGACGCTCAGCGGGCAGACGATGGTGTCGCAGAACGGGCGCTGGGCCGCGACCCGGGCCAAACAGAGTGGGGTGTTCTTCCGGCCCGACGACCCGTTCACCGTGCGGTGGAGCCCGGAGGCCGTCCAGTACGCCGTCAAACTGCCGCGACGCCCGCTCGAGGCGCACCTGTCGAAGCTCGTCAACCGGCCCGTCGAACGCCCGATCGCGTTCGACCTGGGCTTCGACCTCGCTTCACCCACCGGGCAGTCACTGCTGGCCGCGGTCGACTACCTGCGCTGCGAGCTGTCCCGACCGGGCGGCATCTCCGAGATGCCGCTGGCCCGGGACCAGCTGGAGTCGCTCGTGCTCACCCAGCTGCTGCTGACCGTCCCGAACGCCTTCACCGAGCTGCTCACCGCCCCCTGCCGGCCCGCGCAGCGTGGGAAGGTGCAGCGGGCGATCGAGATGATCGAGGCCAATCCGCGGGCCGAGCTGTCACTCGGTGACCTGGCCGCCGCCGCCGGGGTCACCGCCCGGCAGCTGCAGCGCGGCTTCAAGGAGACCGTCGGCGTGTCCCCGATGGCCTACCTCCGCGCCGTCCGCCTCGACCGGGTGCACGCCGAGCTGCAGGAGGGAACGGGCGTCGTCTCGGTGACCGACGTGGCGATGCGCTGGGGCTTCTTCCACCTCAGCCGCTTCGCGCAGCAGTACCGTCAGCGGTTCGGCCAGCTGCCGTCCGAGACGGTGCGCCAGGTCCCGCGAGGCTAGCCGTCAGCGTCGGTGATCGGTGCCCATCCCGGCGCTACCGTTGCACGGTGAGCCGCAGCTTCTCCGTCGTCTGTGAGATCGAGCCCCCCACCAGGCCGGACCTGACGCGCGCCCGGCACCAGATCGGCATGCTCGCCCCGGTCGTCGACGACTTCCTGATCCCGGACAACCACATCGGCCGGGCGACGGTGTCGAGCATCGCCGTCGCGAACGAGGTGCACGCGATGGGACGGCGGAGCATCGCCTGCCTCAACTCGCGGGACCGCAACCTGCTCGGCCTCCGGCGCGACCTCCTCACGGCGGCCGCGTACGGGGTCGACCGCTTCCTGTTCGTCGCCGGCGACAAGCCGACGGCCGGCGACCGGGCCGGCGGGCTCACCGTGCGGACGATGATCGAGGAGGCCCGGGCCATCACCGGGCGGCCGGAGTTCGCCGGGGTGCAGCCGTTCGGGATCGGCGTCACGTCGGGCAGCCGCCGCCGGCTCGCCCCGTGGAAGCGGGCGGCGGACTTCGTGTTCCTGCAGGTCGGCTTCTCGGTGGACGAGGTCGTGCGGTGGCGCGAGGAGAACCCGACCGACCAGCCCGTCCTCGCCGGCGTCATGGTGCTGGCGAGCGCCGGGATGGCGGCCCGGCTGCGGGCGAGCGTCCCGGACATCGAGATCCCGGGTGCGCTGGTCGACCGGGTCGCCGCCGATCCCGATGCCGGGGTGGCCGCCGCGTGCGAGCAGGTCGTCGCGCTGCGAGACAGCGGGGCCTGCGACGGCGTGCACTTCGTCCCCGTCAGCCGCTACCGGCAGGTGGCGATCGAACTGGAGCGCCTGCTCCGGAAGCCACCGGCCGACGATCGCCCGGCGTAGCGCAGCACCACTTCTGACGTCTCGTCGAGCAGACCCGGATCGACGGCGGCCGCATCGGGTACGGCTTCTCCCCGGAGCAGGACGCCGAGATCAACGCCGGGGAGGCCGCCGCGCAGGACGAGTACTGGGCGCGGTGCGCGGACACCCCACCCGCCGTGAACGTCTGTGGTCAGTACACCTATGTCCGGGCGCCGGCCGCCGGGAGCGGACGGAAAGCGGGACCCGGCCGTGTCGGCCGGGCCCCGCATTCGTCGGCTACTGCGTACTCAATGATCCAGATGATCGGGTGCTGTTCTGATGAATCGCCCTCCCCAACCTCTCGACCCGGTCGCCGTCCCTGTGGCGTCAGGACTGCCTTCGTTCGATGCCCATATCTATAGTCAGCGCTGCAGATCGCGTCAACCCTCCGCGCCGGTTCCGCCGGATCGCGGCGATCACCGGAGCGGTACCGGCGCACTGTGGTGCAGATTACTCCGGGTCGCGACCGGCCGGCTGGCGAGGCCGGTGCATCGCAGGTCGATCACCGGTCGGCGGGGCGCCGGTCCACTCTCGACGGCCGCGGCGGTCCGGCCACGGACGACCCGCGACGCCCCTCCCCGGTGATCGTTGTTGGACGCTCGGGTGGGTGGGTGTAGCGTGATGATCGGTCACCGTAAGTTCTGAAGTTCGTTTCTCTGAGCGCGCTCGCGGAATGATGATGCGGGCGGATTCGCTGTCTGTGGTGTAGCTGTAGCTGGCTGCCGTCTGGGAATCGCAGTGACCCGGGCAGCCGCAGGACGTGGTTGTTCCGTCCACAAAGCTAGGCAACGAAGGAGCATCCACATGGCTACCGGCACCGTGAAGTGGTTCAACGCCGAAAAGGGCTTCGGCTTCATCGCCCCCGACGACGGCGGCGCCGACGTGTTCGTGCACTACTCGGCGATCGACGCCTCGGGCTTCCGTGAGCTCTCCGAGAACCAGTCCGTGACCTACGAGGTCACCCAGGGCGCCAAGGGCCCGCAGGCCTCGAACGTCACCATCTGACGTTCCTCGGCACACCGGCGGTGGTGCCCCTCCTCGGAGGGCACCACCGCCGTCGTCGTTCGTGGCCCGCTGTCGATCGTGTGGTTCAGGTCACACTCATGTCCTGTCAGGTGCTGTCGAGAACGCCCGATCGGCTCCGTCCCCGGCGTGAACGTGACCAGAATGGGTCACGGCCGTACGGAGGAGGGCCACGATGGCCAAGTACCTGCTGCTCAAGCACTACCGCGGCGCCCCGGCATCGGTGAACGACGTCCCGATGGAGAAGTGGACCCCGCAGGAGATCACCGATCACGTCCGGTACATGCAGGACTTCGCGGACCGGCTGGAGCAGACCGGTGAGTACGTCGACGGGCAGGCGCTCGCCCCCGAGGGGACGTTCGTCCGGTACGACGGCGAGGGCCGCCCGCCGGTCACCGACGGCCCGTTCGCCGAGACCAAGGACCTGATCGCCGGCTGGATGGTGATCGACGTCGACAGCTACGACCGGGCCGTCGAGCTCGCCGGGGAGCTGTCCGCCGCACCCGGGGCCGGCGGGCGGCCGATCCACGAGTGGCTGGAGCTGCGCCCGTTCCTGACCGCGCCGCCGACCATCCAGGAGTGACCGGCGATGGACGGCGCGCTGCTGCGGACGCTCACCCCGGCGGTGACCGCGATCCTGGTCCGCCGGGGCGCCGACTTCGCCACCGCCGAGGACGCCGTGCAGGAGGCGCTGGTCGAGGCGGTCCGGGTCTGGCCGTCCGATCCGCCGCGGGACCCGAAGGGCTGGCTGGTCACCACGGCCTGGCGGCGGTTCCTGGACGGGACCCGGGCGGAGTCGGCCCGCCGCAGGCGTGAGGAGCTGGTCGAGGCCGAGCCGGCACCGGGCCCGGCGGCCGGGACGGACGACGCGCTCCAGCTGTACTTCCTGTGCGCCCATCCGTCCCTGCCGCCGTCGTCGGCGGTGGCGCTCACCCTGCGCGCGGTCGGCGGGCTGACCACCCGGCAGATCGCGCAGGCGTACCTGGTTCCGGAGGCCACGATGGCCCAGCGGATCAGCCGGGCCAAGCGCACGGTGTCGGACGTGCGGTTCGACCGGCCCGGGGACGTCGCCGTCGTGCTGCGGGTGCTGTACCTGGTGTTCAACGAGGGATACCGGGCGACCGGCGAGGTCGACCTGGCCGTCGAGGCGATCCGGCTCACCCGCCGGCTCGCGGCCGGGATCGACCATCCGGAGGTGGCCGGGCTGCTCGCACTGATGCTGCTGCACCACGCGCGGCGCGCGGCCCGCACCGCGCCCGATGGGAGCCTGGTGCCGCTCGCCGAGCAGGACCGCGGCCGGTGGGACACCGCGATGATCGCTGACGGGGTGCGGGTGCTGCAGGCCGCGCTGGCCCGCGACCGGCTCGGGGAGTACCAGGCGCAGGCCGCCGTCGCCGCGCTGCACGCCGACGCCCGCACCGCGGCCGAGACCGACTGGGTGCAGATCGTGGAGTGGTACGACGAGCTCGTCGCGCTCACCGGCAGCCCGGTGGTCCGGTTGAACCGGGCGGTGGCGCTCGGCGAGGCCGACGGCCCGCGGGCCGGGCTGGCTGCGCTCGCCGAGCTGGACGGATCGCTGCCCCGGCACACCGCCGCGGTGGCCTACCTGACCGAGCGCGCCGGGGACCCGGCGACCGCGGCCGCGCTGTACGCGCGGGCCGCCGCGGCGGCGACCGACCTCGGCGAGCGCGACCACCTGGTCCGGCAGGCCGCGCGGCTCAACACCCGGCTGCGCGGCTGAGCAGCGGCCGGGCACTACGGCCGCCCCGCTCAGGCGTCGAAGTCGACCGTCGCGGTGTCGGACACCGGCCTGCTCTGGCAGGTGAGCACGAAACCGGCGGCGACCTCGTCGTCCTCCAGGGCGAAGTTGCGCCGCATCTCGACCTCACCCGCGGTGACCCTGGCCCGGCAGGTGCCGCACACGCCGCCCTTGCAGGCGAACGGCATGTCACCGCGGACCTTCTGCGCGGCGTCCAGCACGGACTCGGTGCGCGGCAGGTCCAGTGTGGTCGACCGTCCGTTGAGGACGATCGTGACCGCGCTGCCGGTGCCGCCGGGCGCCGGATCGTCGTCGGTGCGGTGCGGCTCCGGTGGCGGCTCGCCGACGTAGAACAGCTCGCGGTGCACCCGCGCCCGGTCCACGCCCTGCTCGGTCAGCACGGTGACGGCGTCCTCGGTCATCCCGAGCGGGCCGCACAGCCACCAGTGGTCCACGCCGGGGACGTCGATGAGCCCGGTGAGCAGCCTGCGGAGGCGGTCGGCGTCGAGCCTGCCGTTGACGATCTCCGCCTCGGTGGGCTCCCGGGACAGCACGTTGATCAGGTGCAGCCGCGGGCCGTAGGCGTTCTTCAGGTCGGCGATCTCCTCGGTGAACATCACCGTGTCGGTGCGCCGGTTGCCGTAGACCAGAGTGATCTGCGTGTCGTCGTGCGCGGCGAGCGCGGACGCGGCGATCGACAGCATCGGCGTGATCCCCGAGCCCGCGGCGACGAGCGCGTGATGGGCGCCCGCGGCCTGCACCGGCGTGAACGACCCGCCCGGCGGGCCGACCTCCACCAGGTCACCCGCGGCGAGCCGGTCGACCAGCCATCCGGAGAACAGCCCGCCGTCGACCCGGCGGACCCCGATCCGCGGGGCGGCGCCGGCCGGGGAGCAGATCGAGTACGACCGGCGCTCCTCCCCGTCGGCGGTCACCGTGCGCAGCGTCAGGTACTGGCCGGGCCGGAACGCGTAGTGCGCGCGCAGGTGCTCCGGCACGTCGAAGGTGACCGCGACGGCGTCCTCGCACAGCCGATCGACGTCGGCCACCCGCAGCCGATGGAAGCCCGCCGGGAGGTCCGCCGGTGCGTCGACCGCGCCGGGTTCGGTGAGCAGCATCAGAGTTCCTTCATGTGCTCGAACGGCTCGCGGCAGGCCGTGCACCGGCGCAGCGCGGTGCACGCGGTCGGGCCGAACCGGGAGAGTGCCTCGGTCGCCGGCGACCCGCACTGCGGGCAGCGCACCACCGACGACGGCGGGTCCAGGACCAGCGGGACCGGGCCGGGCCCGGCCGCGGCGGCCGCGCCCGGCGGGGCGACGCCGGCGTCGGCGAGCTTGCGCCGGCCGGCCTCGCTGATCCAGTCCGTGCTCCAGGCGGGGGACAGGACGGTCGTCACCTCGACCGGGCCGTAGCCGGCGGCGGTCAGCGCACCGGCGATGTCGGCGCGCATCTCCTCGATCGCCGGGCAGCCCGAGTAGGTCGGGGTGATCGTGACGGCGACCCGGCCGCCGTCCTCGGTCACCGACCGGATCACCCCGAGATCGTCCAGGGTGAGCATCGGCATCTCCGGATCGACCACGGCCGCCACCACGTCGCGGGCGCCCAGGCCCGGCAGCAGGCCGGTCACCACGCCGCCCCCGGGTGCCTGCGGGCGAGGCTCTGCAGCACGACGAGTGCCTGCTCGAGCTTCTCGGTGTGCACGCCCTGGCGGCCGCCGCGGCCGCCGATGGTGCCGGCCGCGGGCACGTCCGGGCGGGTCAGCGTGGCGCGGTCGAGCACCCGGTCCAGCACGGCGTCGACCTCGTCGCGGGTCTGCGCCGGGTCGGCGGCGATCCCGGCGGCGACCAGCCTGCGTTCGACGTCGGAGGTGCGGAACAGCTCGCCGAGGTAGGGCCACACCCACTGCAGCGCGTCCTGCATGCGCGCGTGCGACTCGGGGGTCCCGTCGCCGAGCCGCAGCACCCAGCGGGCGGCGTGGTCGCGGTGGTAGGCGACCTCCTTGACCCCCTTCGCGGCGACCGCGGCGAGCACCGGATCGGCCGAGTCCCGCAGCCGGTCGAGCAGTGCGAGCCGCCAGGCGGAGAACACCAGCAGCCGGGCGACGGCGCGGGCGAAGTCCAGCTCGTCGGACGGCTCGGTGAGCGCGACGCAGCGGAACTCCGCGGCCTCGCGCCAGTGCGCGAGATCGTCCTCGGTGCGGGCGGTGCGCCCGTCGAGGAGCCCCTCGACGTGCCCGGCCCGGGACAGCAGCATCCGGGCCTGACCGAGCAGGTCGAGCGCGGTGTTGGCGAGCGCGACCTCCTCCTCCAGTTCGGGGGCGTTCGACACCCACTCGGTGAGCCGGTGGCTGTAGACCAGCGCGTCGTCGCCGAGCATCAGACAGTACTCGGCGAGATCGGCCGGGTCGGCGCCGTCCGGGACCGGCGCCGCGATCTCCGCACCGGCCTCGGAGAAGCCGGAGCCGAACGCCCAGCGGGGGTCGTCGGCCTCGGTCAGCGCGTCGTAGACGTTTCCGCTCACAGGTGCGGCACCTCCTCCGGGATCTCGTAGAACGTCGGGTGCCGGTAGACCTTGTCCGCGGACGGCGCGAAGAACGGGTCCTTCTCGTCCGGGCTGGACGCGGTGATCAGGTCGGCCCGCACCACCCAGATGGAGACGCCCTCGTTGCGCCGGGTGTAGACGTCGCGGGCGTTGTGCAGGGCCATCTCGTCGTCGGCGGCGTGCAGTGAGCCGACGTGCACGTGGTTGAGGCCGCGCTTGCCGCGGACGAACACCTCGTAGAGCGGCCAGGACCGGCGTGCCGGCGTGCCGGTGGTCGTGCCGGTGGTCGGAGTGGTGGCCTCGGCGGTGTCGCCGCTGCCGGTGTCCGGGGTGTTCATGCGCCCGCCTCCGCCCGTGCCGCCTGCTTGTCCGCGTAGGCCCGGGCGGCCTCGCGCACCCAGGCGCCGCTCTCGTGCGCCCGGCGCCGGTGCGCCAGCCGCTGCCGGTTGGCCGGGCCGGCCCCGGAGACGACGGCGGTGAACTCCGACCAGTCCGGCTCACCGAAGTCGTGCGCCTGCCGCTCCTCGTTCCAGCGCAGGTCCGGGTCCGGCAGCGTGACGCCGAGCGTGGCGGCCTGCGGGACGGTCATGTCGACGAACCGCTGGCGCAGCTCGTCGTTGGTGTGCCGCTTGATGCCCCACTCCATCGACTGCCGGGTGTTCGGGGAGTTCCCGTCGGCCGGGCCGAACATCATCAGCGACGGCCACCACCAGCGGTCCACCGACTCCTGCACCATCGCGCGCTGCGCGTCGGTGCCGTTCACCATCGCCAGCAGCGACTCGTAGCCCTGGCGCTGATGGAACGACTCCTCCTTGCAGATCCGGATCATGGCCCGGGCGTACGGGCCGTAGGAGCAGCGGCACAGCGGGACCTGGTTGGCGATCGCGGCACCGTCCACCAGCCAGCCGATGACGCCGATGTCGGCCCAGGACAGCGTCGGGTAGTTGAAGATCGAGCTGTACTTCTGCTTCGCGTCGATCAGCTTCTCGGTCAGCTCCTCGCGGTCCACCCCGAGAGTCTCGGCGGCGGCGTAGAGGTACATGCCGTGGCCGGCCTCGTCCTGCACCTTGGCGAGCAGGATCGCCCGGCGGCGCAGCGACGGTGCGCGGAGCAGCCAGTTGCCCTCCGGCTGCATGCCGATGATCTCGGAGTGCGCGTGCTGGGCGATCTGGCGGATCAACGTCCTCCGGTACGCCTCGGGCATCCAGTCCCGCGGCTCGATCCGCTGGTCCGCCGCGATCGTCGCGTCGAACCGGGCCTGCAGGCTCTCCGGCGTGTGCGGGTCAGCCGTCGTCACGATCCACCTTCCAGCGACCGAATGTTCGTTCGTCCAGAGGGTGGACCAGTACCGGCCCGGAGCGCAAGTGGGACGGGACTCAGCCGGCGGCGGGATCCGGCTCGGGGGACCGCTCCATCCCGGTGGCGAGCCTGCGCAGCAGCTCGTCCAGGACGGCCACGTCGGACCCGACGATCTCGGTGAACCGGTCCCGCACACCGGCCACGGCGGCGTCCCAGCGGGCCAGCGCCGCCCGGCCACGGGCCGAGGCGAAGATCAGCACCCGGCGCCGGTCGTGCTCGTCGGGCCTGCGCAGCACCAGGTTGGCCGAGACCATCCGGTCGACCAGTTTGGAGCACTTGGGGGCGAGCATCAGCGCGTGCTCGGCGACCACGTTCATCGGGCAGCCGCCCCGGTCGGCGAGCAGCGACAGCACCCGCCACTGGTCGAGATCGGCACCGGCCGACCGCAGCGCGTCGTCCAGTCGTTGTGTCGCGGCACGCTCGGCCATCGAGAGCAGGCGCAGCGTCTCGTCGCTCACCCGAACGCACCCCGGGCGGACATCATCCTCGACCATCCCCCCGAACAGAGCAGGACACGCAGGTGGAAGACCTCTAGCGTAGCCGCATGACGCCCCCGCGTCTCACCGTGCCGCCCGCGTCCCGCCGGGACGTGCTCACGATGGCGCTCGTGGTGCCGCTGCAGGGCCCGGCAGGGATCTTCGGCCCGTCCTGCGAGAGCTGCGGAACGCTCGCCATGGAGGAGACCAACGACGAGGGCGGCGTGCTGGGCCGCGAGCTGCGGCTGCTCCCGGTGGACGGCGGCGCCGCCCCGGAGGAGGTCGCCCGCGAGGTCGCCGCGCTGGTCACCGCGGGTGCGGTGCAGGCGGTGACCGGCTGGCACATCTCGGCGGTCCGCGAGGCGGTCGCGCCGGCGATCGACGGCCGGGTGCCCTACGCCTACACCGCGCTCTACGAGGGCGGCGAGTCCCGGCCGGGGGTCTTCCTCACCGGCGAGACGCCGGACCTGCAGCTCGGCCCGACCCTGGACTGGTTCGCCGGGACGGCCGGCGTCCGGCGCTGGACGATCGTCGGCGACGACTACGTCTGGCCGCGCCGCTCGGCCGACGCGGCCCGCCGGTTCCTGCGCCGGATCGGCGGCACCGTCTGCGACGAGATGTACGTGCCGCTGGGCACCACGCGGTTCGACGACGTGCTGCGGCGGGTCGAGCGCAGCGGCTGCGAGGCCGTGCTGATGCTGCTGATCGGTGACGACGCCGTTGCGTTCAACCGGGCGTTCACCGCGGCCGGGATGGACCGCGACATCCTGCGGTTCAGCTCGCTGATCGACGAGAACGTGCTGCTCGCCTCGGGGGCGGAGAGCACCCGCGGCCTGATGACCTCGGCCGGCTACTTCGAGGACCTCGCCACGGCCTCCGGTCTGGACTTCGCGGCCTGGTACGCGCGCCGTTTCGGGCCGGAGGCCCCGGTGCTGAACAGCCTCGGCGAGTCCTGCTACGAGGGGGTCCGGCTGCTGACCGCGCTGATGCGCCGGGCCGGGGCCACCGACGTCCGGTCGATGGTCGCGGTGTCCGACGGTCTGTCCTACGAGAGCCCGCGCGGCACCGTCGAGCTGCGGGACCGGCACCTGCGGCAGCGGGTGTTCCTGGCCGCGGCGGACGGCCTGAGCTGGGACGTCCTCCAGCAGCTGTGACCGTTGACACCATGCGCCTTCCGCTATAGCTTTCCTAGGAAATTATTTCCTAGGACGAGCGAGGATGGCATGGCGACCTACACGTACCGGTGCGCCACGGACGGTCCGGTCGACGTCCGCCGGCCGATCGGCACCGCCCCCGCCACCCTGGCCTGCCCGGCCTGCGGCGCCGAGGCGGTCCGGCTGATCACGCCGCCGATGCTCGGGATCGCCGACCGGGGCCGGATGGGCCTGATCGACCGGGCCGAGGCCAGCCGGACCGAGCCGCAGGTCGTCACCTCGCTGCCGTCGGCGGCCGGCGCGCCGCGCCCGAACGCCCGCATCGATCCCCGGACCCGGGGCCTCCCGCGGCCCTGACCCGCTGACGTCACCGGCCGTCCCGCGTCCCGGGCCCGGCCGGCCCCACCCACGACGGGCCACCGGCCCGTCGTGCGATCCCGCCTGCCCCGCCCCTCCGGGCGGTCCCCGATGAGATGGAAGGTGTGTTCGTCATGCCCGAGGTCGTGTTCCCACTCGACTCCCGCAAGAAGTTCACCGAACAGCAGATCGTCGGCCACAACCGGTGGCATCCCGACGTCCCCGCCCAGGTCCGGGTACGCCCCGGCGACAGCTTCCGGGTCGACTGTCGCGAGTGGTTCGACGGGGCCATCCGCAACGACGACTCCGCCGACGACATCCTCAACGCGCCGCTGGCCGGCGTGCACGTGCTCTCCGGGCCGATCCACGTCGAGGGCGTGCAACCCGGCGACCTGCTGATCGTCGACATCCTCGACGTCGGCCCGATCCCGCAGGAGGACTCCGGCCCGCTCGCCGGGCAGGGCTGGGGCTACACCGGCGTGTTCGCCACCCGCAACGGCGGCGGCTTCCTGACCGAGCAGTTCCCGGACGCCTACAAGGTGATCTGGGACTTCCGCGGCGGCGTCGCCACCTCCCGGCACGTCCCGCACGTGTCGTTCACCGGCATCGTCCATCCCGGACTGATGGGCACCGCGCCGTCGCACGACCTGCTGCGCACCTGGAACGCCCGCGAGCAGGCGCTGATCGACACCGATCCGCAGCGCGTCCCGCCGCTGGCGCTGCCGCCGAACCCGGACTCGGCGATCCTCGGCTCGCTGACCGGGGCCGACTTCGACCGGGCCGCGGCCGAGGCCGCCCGGACCGCGCCGCCCCGGGAGAACGGCGGCAACCAGGACATCAAGAACCTCACGAAGGGCAGCCGGGTGTTCTACCCGGTGTTCGTCGACGGGGCGAAGCTGTCCATGGGCGACCTGCACTTCTCCCAGGGCGACGGCGAGATCACCTTCTGCGGGGCGATCGAGATGGGCGGGTTCATGGACCTGCACGTCGACGTCATCAAGGGCGGGATGGACAAGTACGGCGTCTCCGAGAACGCGATCTTCATGCCCGGCCGGACCGACCCGCAGTACAGCGAGTGGCTGGCGTTCTCCGGCACCTCGGTGACGCTGTCCGGCGAGCAGCGCTACCTCGACTCGCACCTGTCGTACCAGCGGGCCTGCCTGCACGCGATCGACTACCTGCAGCAGTTCGGGTACTCCGACATCCAGGCGTACATGATCCTCGGGGCGGCGCCGATCGAGGGCAGGTTGTCCGGCGTCGTCGACATCCCGAACTCGTGCTCGACGGTGTACCTGCCGACCGAGATCTTCGACTTCGACGTCCGGCCGGGCAAGGACGGCCCGACGACGATCGACCCGGGACAGGGCGTCCCGGTGGCGCGGGCCTGAGGAACCGGCGATGGGATCCGTCGGACTGCTGTTCGTCGGCGCCGTCCTGTTCATCAACGGCGTGATGCTGCTGGGATGGGTGGACGCGCGGTCCGCGGCGCCGATGAACTTCTTCGTCGGCGGCCTGCAGATCATCACGCCCACCTATCTGATCTTCACCGCGGGTGGTGACCCGAACGTCATCCTGGCCGCCTCCGGGCTGTACCTGTTCTCCTTCACCTATCTCTACGTCGCGCTGAACATCACGCTCGGCCTGGACAGCAGCGGGCTCGGCTACTTCTGCCTGTTCGTGTTCCTGTCCGCGCTGGTGTTCTCCTGGCTGAACTTCACCCGCTTCGCGGATCCGGGGTTCGGCGTGATCTGGCTGCACTGGGCGTTCCTGTGGTTGCTGTTCTTCCTGCTGCTCGGGCTCAAGCAGGACCGGATCGGCCGCTACACCGGCGCGGTCTGCGCGATCCAGGGCTGGGTGACGGCGTGGCTGCCGGCACTGCTGCTGCTCACCGGCGGTTACCAGCAGTTCGCCGGGACGGTCGCGGTG
The DNA here is from genome assembly GCF_040645415.1 of Pseudonocardia sp. NPDC046786. Classification (NCBI taxonomy): domain Bacteria; kingdom Bacillati; phylum Actinomycetota; class Actinomycetes; order Pseudonocardiales; family Pseudonocardiaceae; genus Pseudonocardia; species Pseudonocardia sp. NPDC046786. The sequence goes on from NZ_JBEYYF010000028.1 coordinate 43,047, forward strand.
GCGCTCGCGGTGTTCGGCGTCGTCGTCTACGGCGGGCTCTACGTGGTGCTCGGGCGCGGATCCGACGCCGCGCCGGTCGCCCCGGCCGGGGACCGGAGCGTCCCGGCCTGAACCGGATCCTCGCACGGGCGGGCCGCGGTCCCGGGTGGACCGCGGCCCGCTACGTGCGGGTGAGGATCAGCCAGACCAGGTAGGTGAGGTAGGTGGCGACGAGCACGCCGCCCTCGAACCGGGTCAGCCTCGCCCCGGTCCGCATCGCGATCGCGGTCCCGACCGTCGCGACCGCGAGCAGCACCAGGTCGGCGTCGACCACGTCGGGCGGGACGTCGATCGACGCGCCGGGCGCCGCGAGCACGGTGATGCCGAGGACCAGCGCGATGTTGTAGACGCTGGAGCCGACCAGGTTGCCCACGGCCAGCCCGGTCTCCCCGCGGGCGATCGCGACGAGCATCGTCACCAGCTCCGGCGCCGACGTGCCGATCGCGACGACGGTCAGCCCGATCACCGCCTCGTCCACACCGAACGCCCGCGCCCCCTGCACGGCGCCGTCGACCAGCAGCTCCGCCCCGACGACGACCAGCACGATCGACGCGGCGAGCACCAGCAGCTGCACCACCGGCCCGCCGCTGCCGCCGGTGTCGGCCTCCGCCGTGACGTCCTCCCGGCGGCTCGTCCGGAAGATCAGCACGGTGTAGGCGACGGCGCCGGTGAGCAGCAGCGCACCGTCCAGCGGGCCGAGCGACCCGTCCCGGGCGAGCAGGAAGAACAGCAGCGTCGCGACGACCATCGCGGGCAGGTCGAACCGCAGCGTCCGGCCGCTGAACAGCACCGGCCGCAGCAGCGCACCCAGGCCGAGCACGAACAGCAGGTTGACCAGGTTGGTGCCGACGATGTTCCCGGTGGCCAGGCCGGCGCTGCCCGAGCGGGCGGCGTCGATGCCGATGGCGAGTTCGGGCAGGCTCGTGCCGACCGAGACCACGGTCAGCCCGATGACCATCGGGGACAGCCCGAGCCGGCTCGCGAGCCGGGAACCGGCCCGGACCAGCAGCTCGGCGCCGACCAGCAGCAGCGCGAGGCCGCCGAGGCCGAGCAGGATCGGCTGCACCTCGGGTCACCCGGCGCCGGGGGAGGGCCTGCGCATGGGAGCAGCTTCCCACCCGGGTGCCGGGACCGGCGCCGGCGCCGCGCCGGTGGATCAGGCGATCCGCAGCCGGGGCCGGACGGGCCGCAGGGCCCCGGACGCCCGGCCCAGCCCGTGCCGCAGCTCCGCCTGCGCGCGCTGCGGGCTCCCGCCGGGGCGCCGGAGGGTGCGTGCGGCCGGCCCGGTCAGGCTCCGGCCCGTGCAGAACGTCAACGGCCAGCGCAGGTCCGGTGCCTGGGCGGCGGCGAGCAGGCCGGCGCCGTCGTCCGGCCGGACGGATCCGGTGTGCAGTGCGACGCCGGCGAACTCCGGCGGCACCACGCAGCGCAGCACCTCCCGGGTCAGGGCGCCGTGGCCGGCCGGGTCGACCGGCTGCCCGGATCCGGTCCCGGGCAGCGCCGCACCCGGGCCGAGCACGGTCGCCCGCGGATCGACCCCGGCGTCGTCGAGCTCCCCGGCCAGCCGGGTCAGCAGCGCCGCCAGGGTGGTCGCCGCGGCGTCGGCCGGGTGCCCGCCGTCGCGGGCGATGCCGCAGTGCAGCAGCGGGACGAGCCCGGCGTCCTGGGCGGCCCGGGCGTACCGGGCGAGCACGTTGGCGTTGGACCGGATCGACCAGGTGGACGCCCCGGCGACGGTCCGGGCCCGGCAGCTGACGAACCGGGCGCCCGCCCCGGCGTGCTCCGCCATCCGGGCCGGCAGATCGTCCGTCCCGCCGACGACGGTCTCGCCGGGTGCGCCGGGCAGCGGGATCCGACCGGGATCGGCCCGGACACCCGGGAGGATCCCGGCGTCGGCCCACGGCCGGTCGGGCCCGCGGCGCAGGGCCGCCGCGGGGAGCACCAGCCCGCTCACGTACTCCGGCAGCCCGGGGATCGTGACGACCAGCTGCCGGAACGCGCGCTCGTCCGGGCCGTCGGGGCCCGCGTCGAGCGCGAGGATCCCCCGGGGGTGGCCGACGAGAGCACCCGCCGTCGCCCGCATCCCGTGCATGGACACCTCCTCGGCGACCGCGACACCGCGTCGCGGTCGTGCCGTGACACTAGGACCGGCCGGCGGCCGGTCGCCTCCCCGCAACGGAGGATCCGGCGGGGTAGCCGCCGGTCATCGCCGGACGCCGGTGAGCCAGTCGCACCAGCGGCCGATCCCGGCGCCGGTGAGGACGCTCGTCTCGACGACGGCGGCGTCCGGGTTGACCGCGCGCAGGTTGCGGTAGAACGCGTCGAGCTCGAACGGGAGGTGCGGCAGCAGGTCGATCTTGTTCACCACGACCAGGTCGGCGGACCGGAACATCACCGGGTACTTGAGCGGTTTGTCCTCGCCCTCGGTCACCGAGTAGACCATCGCCCGGGAGTGCTCCCCGACGGCGAACTCGGCCGGGCACACCAGGTTGCCGACGTTCTCGATGATCACCAGGTCGAGCTCGTTCAGCGGCAGCCGGGGCAGCGCCGAGCGCACCATCGGGGCGTCCAGGTGGCACTCGCCGCCGAACCCGTTGCCGGTGTTCACCAGGGTGACCGCGGCGCCGAGACCGGCGAGCCGGTCGGCGTCGATGCTGGTCTCGATGTCGCCCTCGACGATCCCGATCCGCGGCCCGCCGGCCAGGCGCTGCAGGGTGGCCCGCAGCAGCGAGGTCTTGCCGGCGCCGGGTGACGACATCAGGTTCACCACGGTCACGCCCGCGGCCTCGAAGTCGGCCCGGTTCGCGGCGGCGGTGGCGTCGTTCTCGTCGAAGATGCGCTCGAGCACGCTCACCCGCTCCGGCCCGGTGTCGTAGCCGGAGTGGTCGCCGGGATCCGCGCCGTGGCCGTGCCCGTGCGCCTGGCCGTGCTCGTGCGCCTGGCCGTGCTCGTGCGCGTGGCCGTGCTCGTCGTGCCGGTGGAATCGACCCATGGTCAGGCCTCCGTGAGTTCGAGTGAGGTGATGAGGAACTCCTCCCCGGCGACGACCTGCACCGCGGTCCCGCCGCAGTGTGCGCACACCAGGACAGGGGCGTCGAGCTCGGTGGTGCCCGCGCAGCCGGTGCAGCGGATCCGGGCGGGCACCGACTCGATGCACAGTTCCGACCCGCCGAGCGGGGTGTCGGCGTTCACCAGCGACCAGCAGTAGGTCAGCGTCGCGGGCACCACCTGCCGCAGCTGCCCCACCTGCAGGTTCACCCGGCGGACGCGCGCGGTGTCGGCGTGCCGCTCGACGACCCCGACGATCGAGCGGCAGAGGGACAGCTCGTGCACGGCGACTCCTTCCGGTGGGTGGGCACGGTCAGCGGCGCATGGTCAGCGGCGCATGGTCAGCGGCGCAGCGTCTCCGACGGCGACTCGCCCCAGCGCTTGCGGTACTCGACCGAGAAGCTGCCGAGATGGTGGAAGCCCCACCGCTCGGCGACCGCCGTGACGGTGATCCCGTCGCGCGGCATCGCATCGGTCAGCTCGTCGCGGATCCTGTTCAGCCTGCGCTCCCTGATATAGGCGACCGGGGACGTCCCGAGCTCGTCGCGGAACGCCTGCTGGATCGACCGGACGCTCATGTGCACGCTGCGGGCGAGCAGGTCCATCGTGATCCGCTCGCCCAGGTGCGCCTCGATGAACTCGGTGGCCTCGCGCACGACCCGGCGCCCGGTGGAGCTCGTGGGCCGGGTGATGTCGGCGTGGTAGTTCGAGGGCTGCAGGAACAGCAGGCTGGACATCAGCAGTTCCTCCACCGCCCCGATGCCGTGCCCGTGCTGGACCAGCGAGTCCGGGTAGTACACCTCGGCGTGCAGCAGCTGCACCGCGGTGTTCCAGCGCATCGCGGGCTCCGCGGCCAGGTCGAACTCCGGCTCGAAGCTGATCGGGTGCGGGAGCCGCCGCCCCAGCAGCCGGGTCAGGTACGCCAGCAGCGCCTGCTCCTCGATCCGGAGCAGCAGGATCGGCGAGTCGTGGTCGAAGTGCATGGTCAGCGCGGTGCCCGGGCTGGTGACCAGGGCGCGCACCGTGTTCGCCTCGAAGGCGACCCCGGAGCCGTGCTCGCACACCACCCGGCCGTTCGTCGGCATGCAGACCGTGAAGTACGGCCCGAGCGCCGGGATGTCCAGCGTGGCGGCCACCGTCAGGTCCAGGTACAGCAGGCTGATGTCGCGGAGCTGCACCCCGAACAGGCTCGCCGCGAATCCCGGATCCTGCGGGTGGCGCAGGTCGAGCGTCGCGGCCGACAGCACCTTGCCGACCATGAAAGCCGCTTCCCACAGCTCCTCCGAGTAGAAGATCTCGTGCTCGGCCAACGCCGGCGGGACGCCGCGGGACCGGATCTTCCGTCGGACGGGCCCCCGGGTTCGCCGGATGTCGATCGAGCGCAGTCGGGACAGACGAGACATGAGCCGCTCACAACTCCGTGATCCGTGCGGAATCCTCCACCCTGCACGCAAGTTCGTCTCGCAGAACAGCGCATGACCGTCACAAGGTCCGCGCGATCGCGACAGTTGCTGCGCAGAAGAGATAGGCCGGGCCGATCCGCGGGCCTAGCCTTGTGCCTCACCTCACACGCTCGCCCACCACCGAGGAGGAACCCGTGACCGTCAACGGTCAGCTCGCCGCGCGGTCGCCTGCCGACGGGCTCGTGGAACGGCTGGACGACCCGGAGGTCGCCGCCGCGCTCGGCGACATCCTCGAGCACGCCGACCTGCTCGCCCTGCTGGTCGAGTCGCTGGACGGCGTCATCCGGCGCGGAGACGCCATCACCGAGGCCGTCGCCGGCGGGATCCGCGACCTCCGGTCCGGGGGGCTCCCGGCGGAGCTCGCCGATCTCGACCTGCGCGGGCTGCTCGGCAGCCTCGTCACGCTGTCCGGCGGGGTCGCCGGTGCGACCCCGCAGCTGCAGACCCTGCTCACCTCGTCGCTGCTCACCGACCCGCGGACGGCGGACACGCTGGTGCTGTTCGGCGAGGCGCTGGTCGAGGGCCGGGAGCGGGCGTCCGCCGGGGCCGCGCCACCGTCCGGCGTGTTCGGCCTGCTGCGCACGCTGCGCGACGACGACGTCGCCCGCGGCCTCGCCGTCCTGCTCGAGACCGCGCGGGCGCTCGGCCGCCGGGTCGGCTGAGCGCACACCACCCACCACCCACGTCCGAACAGATCGCACCGGCGGCTCCGGCCACCGGCCCACCACGGCCCGCCGCGGGGCGGAGCCTGCCGAGAGGAGTCCCCCATGGCATCCGTGCTGTGGTTCCAGGGCGGAGCGTGCAGCGGGAACACGATGTCGTTCCTCAACGCGGAGGAACCGAACGTCGTCGACCTGATCGTCGACTTCGGGCTGGACCTGGTCTGGCACCCGTCGCTGGGGCTGGAGCTGGGGAAGAACGCCCAGAAGGTCTTCTGGGACTGCGTGAACGGTGAACGCCCGCTGGACATCTTCGTGTTCGAGGGCACCGTCATCGAGGCCCCGGACGGTTCCGGCCGGATGGACATGTTCGCCGACCGCCCGATGAAGGACTGGGTCACCGACCTGGCCGCCGCCGCGCAGATCGTCGTCGCCATCGGCGACTGCGCCTGCTTCGGCGGGATCCCGGCGATGGAGCCCAACCCGTCCGGCTCGACCGGCCTGCAGTTCCACAAGCGGGCCAAGGGCGGCTTCCTCGGCCCGGACTTCACGTCGAAGATGGGACTGCCGGTGATCAACGTCCCGGGCTGTCCCGCACACCCGGACTGGATCACCCAGATCCTGGTCGCGCTGGCCACCGGCCGGGCGGGCGACATCACGCTGGACGACATGCACCGGCCGGAGACGTTCTTCAAGTCCTTCACCCAGACCGGCTGCACCAGGGTCCAGTTCTTCGAGTACAAGCAGTCGACCTACTCGTTCGGCGAGGGCACCCGCACCGGCTGCCTGTTCTACGAGCTCGGCTGCCGTGGGCCGATGACGCACTCGCCGTGCAACCGCATCCTGTGGAACCGGCAGTCGTCGAAGACCAGGGCCGGCATGCCGTGCCTGGGGTGCACCGAGCCCGAGTTCCCGCACTTCGACCTCGCTCCGGGGACGGTCTTCAAGACCCAGAAGGTCAGCGGGGCCATCCCGAAGGAGGTCCCGGAGGGCAGCGATCACCTGACCTACATGGCGCACGCGGCCGCGGCGAAGATCGCGGCGCCGCAGTGGTCCAAGGAGGACATGTTCGTCGTCTGACCGGCCGTCCCGACCGACGCTCCGAAAGGACCACCACCACCATGACCACACTCGATCTCCACGTCAGCCCGCTCGGGCGGGTCGAGGGCGACCTCGACGTCCGGGTGACCGTCGAGGACGGGGTCGTCACCTCGGCCTGGACCGAGGCCGCCATGTTCCGCGGTTTCGAGATGATCCTGCGCGGCAAGGACCCGCAGGCCGGCCTGATCGTCACGCCGCGGATCTGCGGCATCTGCGGCGGCAGCCACCTCTACAAGTCGGCGTACGCGCTGGACACGGCATGGAAGACGCACATGCCGCCGAACGCCACCCTGATCCGCAACATCTGCCAGGCGGCGGAGACACTGCAGTCGATCCCGCGGTACTTCTACGCGCTGTTCGCGATCGACCTGACCAACAAGAACTACGCCAAGTCCGCGCTGTACGACGAGGCGGTCCGCCGGTTCGCGCCGTACGTCGGGACCAGCTACCAGCCGGGCGTGGTGCTCTCGGCCAAGCCGGTCGAGGTCTACGCGATCTTCGGCGGGCAGTGGCCGCACTCCAGCTTCATGGTGCCCGGCGGCGTGATGTGCGCGCCGACCCTGGCCGACGTCACCCGGGCCATCGCGATCTTCGAGCACTGGAAGGACAACTGGCTGGAGAAGCAGTGGCTGGGCTGCTCGGTGGAGCGCTGGCTGGAGAACCGGACCTGGGAGGACGTGCTCGCCTGGGTCGACGAGAACGAGTCGCACTACGAGAGCGACTGCGGCTTCTTCATCCGCTACGCGCTGGACGTCGGCCTCGACAAGTACGGCCGCGGTGTCGGGAACTTCCTGGCGACCGGGACCTACTTCGAGCCGTCGCTCTACGAGAACCCGACGATCGAGGGCCGCAACGACGCCCTGATCGGCCGCTCCGGCATCTACGCCGACGGGACCTGGCACGCGTTCGACCAGGCCCGGGTGACCGAGGACGTCACGCACTCGTATTACGAGGGCACCGGCTCGCTGCACCCGTTCGAGGGCGAGACGAACCCGATCGACCCGGCCGAGGGCGCGAAGCAGGGCAAGTACAGCTGGGCGAAGTCGCCCCGCTACGACGTGCCCGGCCTGGGTCACGTGCCGCTGGAGGCGGGCCCGCTGGCCCGCCGGATGGCGGCGGGCGGACCGGGCGCGGCCGAGCACCAGGACGACGACCCGCTGTTCGTCGACATCGTGAACTCGATCGGGCCGAGCGTGTTCGTCCGGCAGCTGGCCCGGATGCACGAGGCGCCGAAGTACTACTCCTGGGTGCGGACCTGGCTGGACCGGCTCGACCTGAAGGAGAGCTTCTACACCAAGCCGGTCGAGCACGCCGAGGGCAAGGGCTTCGGGTCCACCGAGGCGGCCAGGGGTGCGCTGTCCGACTGGATCGTGATCGAGGACAACAAGATCAAGAACTACCAGGTGGTGACGCCGACGGCCTGGAACATCGGTCCGCGGGACGGCGCCGAGATGCTGGGCCCGATCGAGTCCGCGCTGGTCGGCTCGCCGATCGTGGACGCCGAGGACCCGGTCGAGCTGGGGCACGTGGCACGCAGCTTCGACTCCTGCCTGGTGTGCACGGTGCACGCCTACGATGGGAGGACCGGGCGCGAGCTGTCGAAGTTCGTCGTCAACGGAATGGTGTGAGTCCGACGTCCGCCACCGAACCACCGGACCTGGAACCGCCCGGCTGCGCCGTGCTGGTGGTCGGCTGCGGGAACCTGCTCCGGGGCGACGACGGCATCGGCCCGGTCCTCGTCCGGCACCTGTGGGAACGCGGGATGCCGGACGGGGCCCGGCTGGTCGACGGCGGGACGGCCGGGATGGACGTGGCCTTCCAGATGCGCGGCGCGGAACGGGTGGTGATCGTCGACGCGGCGGCGACCGGCTCCGCGCCGGGCACGGTGTTCCGGGTGCCCGGCTCCGAGCTGGCCGAGCTCCCACCGCTTCAGGGAGTACACACGCACTCGTTCCGCTGGGACCATGCGATCCCCCTGGCCAGGTGGGCACTCGGGGACGCCTGCCCGGAGGACGTCACGGTGTTCCTGGTGGAGGCGGCCGGCGTGGAGTTCGGTGCCGAGCTGTCCGATCCGGCCACCCGGGGGATGGAGCAGGTGATCGAGATGGTGGAGCGGGAGTACCTGGCACCGCTGCGGCCCGACGGTGCCGACGATCCGGTGGAGTTCACCGCCGACGGCTACCTGCGGCTGCCCGCCCGGCTCGCCGCGGGCCGGTTCCCGTCGGACGCCGCGGTCGCCGCCGTCCGCGACGACGATCTCTGGCTGGTCCCGCTGCACGGCCCGCGCAGCGGCGGCCTGATGCTCAAACAGCGCAACCCGGCCGGGGACCGCTCGGTCCTGGTCCGCGAGGTGCTGGGCGAACGGACGGTCACCGGGCCACGGCCGACCCGGTGGGACGACGAGCAGAAGGCGTTACGGATCCCGCTCCGGGAGGCGTGACGGGCGATGGGTGGGACACCGGATGAGGAGCGCCCCAGGACCGCACCCCGCCCGGACAGCTCCGCGGACGAGGCCCTGGACGTGCACACCGAGGTCGTGCACGAACGCGGCCGGTGGGTGGTCGAGATCGTCGTCGTCTTCGCCGACGGTGTCGTCCGCAGGCGGATCAGCGACCACCCGACCGAGGCACGCGCCCGGATCTCCGCCCGGCTGATCCGCCGCGCCGCCGAACGAGACCTGCGAGACCTGCGATGAACACGGGGGAACCCCAGATGCTGGACCGTCCGCACGATCCCGGCCCGGCGGGTCCGGTGCCGCGCCCGCAGCCGCTCGGCGTGCTGCCGCTGCCGCTCGGGTACCTCCTGGTGCCGGCCGGGCCCGGCTCCGACCCGGCCCGTGCCGAGCTGCTCGCCGGCCGGATCCCCGGCAGCTGGCCGGGCGCGATGCGCGCGCACGAACGGGCACACGCCGGCGACCGGGACGGCGCACTGGCCGCGCTCGCCGCCGACCCGGACCAGGGGCCGGTCACCCGGTACAACCGGTTCGTCCTCGACCCGGACGGCGCGTCCCCCGCTGCGCTGAGGGCCGAGCTGGGCGAGCTCGGCGTGCTGGTCGATCTGGTGCTGTTCGCGCTGGGGCGGACCGACCTGCCCCCGGACGACCGCGGTGCGACCGGCGAGATCGCGGCGCTGGTGCTGTCCGCCAGGGCCACCCACGCGCTCGGGACCGACGGCCCGGCCGCCGCCGTCGACCTGCTGGACCGGGCCGCCGAGTCGGCGTCCCCGGTGTCGCGGCCGCTGGCCGGGCTCCTGGCGGCGGCGTCCGCGGGGATCCTGCGCGAACACGGCGACCGCCGCTGCGTGCCCCGGTTCGAGCGGGCGCTGGCGCTCCTGGAGGATGCCGACGGGCTCGGAGTCGGCCGGGCCGAGGTGCACCTGGAACTGGCCGGGGCACTGCACGAGCAGGCCGACGACCGGCCCGACCTGCTGAACGCGGCCGTGCCGCACTACCACTCGGCGCTGCAGCTGGTCCGCCGCGAGGACGCCCCGCTGACCTGGGCGGCGTCGCACGCCGGACTCGCCACCGCCTATCTGACGATGCCGATGGTGGAGGCCTCCGGCCAGCTGAGGCTGGGCATCGCGGCCCAGTCGCTGCGGGCCGCGATGACCGTCTACACCCGTGAGGACCATCCCGCCGAGTGGGCGAGCCTGCAGCTCAACCTGGCGAACTCGCTGGTCTACGGGCCGACCGCGCACCGGGAGGAGAACCTGGTCGACGCCGTGGAGATCTACGAGGCGGTGCTGCAGACCCGGGACCGGGACACCGACCCGCTGGGCCGGGCCAGGGTGCTGAGCAACCAGGGCACCGTGCTCGCCCATCTCGGCGCGTTCGACGAGGCCAAGGCCCGGCTCTACGAGGCCCGGTTCCTGTTCGAGGAGCACACCGACGAGGCGTCGGTCCGTGCGGTGCGCGGGGTGCTCGACGAGATCGCCCGGCAGGTCGCGCTGGCCCGCACCGCCGAGCACGGCAACGCGCCGGCGCCCGCCCCCGGCTGATCCGCACCCGTCCCGGACGACCACCACCCACCACACCGCAGTGAGGAGCCGGCGATGACGGCAGTGATGCCGGGAACGGCAGCCCCGGCCGGGGAGCCGGGCGGCGACCCGACGTTCGAGGAGCTCGCCGACCGGGTGGACCGCGCCGTGCGCGCGCTGGACGAACTCGATCCGGCGGCGCGGTCCGCCGCCGAGGAGCTGCGATCGGCCCTGGAAGCCGTGCACCGGGCCGGACTGGTGCAGATCGTCCGCCGGCTCAAGGACGACGAGTCGACCCGGCCCGCGCTGTTCGAGCTGGCCGACGTGCCGGTGGTGCGGATGCTGCTCTCGCTGCACGGGATCGTGCGCGAGCCGGTGTCGGTCCGGGCCGAGCGGGCACTCGCCGGGGTGCGGCCGCAGCTGGCGAGCCACGGCGGCGACGTGCTGCTGGACCGGGTGGAGGGAGCGACCGCCTATGTCCGGCTGCAGGGCGCCTGCAACGGCTGCTCGATGTCGGCGGTGACGCTTCGGAACCTGGTCGAGTCGAGCCTGGTCGACGGCGTCGACGAGGTGACCGGGGTGGAGGTGCTGCCGAACGAGCCGTCCCCGACCCTGATCCCGCTCGACGAGCTGCGGATCGGCCCCGACCCGGCGACTACCGGCTGGACCAGGGCCGGGACCACCGACCGGTTCGGGGTGGGGGAGGTGCACCCGGTCGAGCTGGACACGCCCGGCGGCCGCACCTCGGTGATCCTGGTGAACGTCGACAACGGGCTCGCCGCCTTCCGCAACGAGTGCGCGCATGAGGGCCTCCCGCTCGACGACGCCGTGCTCGACGTCCGCGGCGGCACGCTGACCTGCCCGTGGCACGGCTTCTGCTTCGACGCCGGGTCCGGCGAGTGCCTGAGCGCGCCCGGTGCCCAGCTGGAACGGCTCCCGATGCGGGTCGAGCGGGACACCGTCTGGGTACGGGCCGACCCGTGAGCAGGCTGACCGTCCGGCACACCGTCGCCGGGCGCCCGGACCGCACCGATCCCGGCACCGATCCCGCGCTGGCCGGGGGATGGGCGCCGGGGGCGTGGCTGGGCGCGCCGGCGACCGGCGGGCTCGCGCTGCCCTGCGCCGCGCCGTCCCGGTCCTGGATGTACTCGCCGCGCGGCGTCCATATCGGACCCGACCTGCTGGTGGTCGCCGACACCGGGAACCACCGGGTGCTGCTCTGGCACGCCCTGCCGGACACCGACGAGCAGCCCGCCGACGTCGTCCTCGGGCAGCCGGACGCCGTCACCGAGGGCCGGGCCGCAGGCGGGCGCGGCCCGGAGAACGGGATGAACCTGCCCACCGGCGTCCTCGTGCACGACGGCAGGCTGGTCGTCGCCGACGCCTGGCACCACCGGGTACTGGTGTGGGACACCGTGCCGCGCTCCGACGACGTCCCGCCGGACCTGGTGCTCGGCCAGCGCGACGCGACCGGCGTCGAGCCGAACGCCGGCGGCGAGTGCTCCGCGGGCACCTTCTACTGGCCGTTCGGCGTCGGGATCGTGGACGGCCGGTTCTGGGTCGCCGACACCGGCAACCGCCGGGTGCTCGGCTGGGACGGCGGCATCCCCGGCCCGGGGCGGCCCGCCGACGTCGTCCTCGGCCAACCCGGACCGGCGGCGCGGGAGGAGAACCGCGGCGAGGGCGTCGGGCCGGCCAGCTTCCGCTGGCCGCACGCGATCACCGGCCGGGACGGGCTGCTGCTGGTCGCCGACGCCGGGAACCACCGGGTGCTGGGCTGGTCCCCGGTCCCGGACGCGGACCGGGCGGCCGGGTACGCGATCGGTCAGCCGGGCCTGTACACCGCCGACGAGTGGCCCTACGCCCCGCAGACCGCAGCCGGTCTGCGGTTTCCCTACGCCGCCTGCCTCGACCCGCTGGGCGAGCGGTTCGCGGTGGCCGACACGGCGAACAACCGGGTGCTGCTCTGGGACACCGTGCCCGACGACGGCCGGGGCGCCGATCACGTCCTCGCCCAGCCGGACTTCGCCCGCAACGGCGAGAACCGGTGGGCCGCGGTGCTGCACGACACGCTGTGCTGGCCGTACGGCCTGTCCCTGCACGGCGACCGGATGGCGGTGTGCGACTCCGGGAACAACCGGGTCGTGCTGTGGCACCGGACGGAGCCCGAGTCGTGAGCGCCCCGGCGACCGGCGCCGTCCGCCGTCGTGCCGAGGTGACCGGCGTCGTCCAGGGGGTCGGGTTCCGGCCGTTCGTGCACCGGCTGGCCACCGAGCTGGGGCTGGCCGGGCTGGTCGGCAACGACTCCGCCGCGGTGTTCCTGGAGGTGCAGGGCCCGGCCGAGGCACTCGACGAGTTCGGCCGCAGGCTGCGCACCGACGCCCCGCCACTGGCCAGGATCGACACCGTCCGCTGGACCGGCCTGCCGGCCGGTGCGGGCGGCTCGTTCCGGATCGACGGGAGCCGGGGCTCCGGTGGCGCCGTCACCGTCGTCCCACCGGACGTCGCCACCTGCGACGCCTGTGTCGGCGAGCTGTTCGACCTGGCCGACCGCCGGTACCGGCACCCGTTCGTCACCTGCACCGACTGCGGACCGCGGTTCACGATCATCCGCGCCCTGCCCTACGACCGGCCGTCGACGACGATGGCCGGGTTCGGCATGTGCGCGCGCTGCGCCGCCGAGTACGGCGATCCCGGTGACCGGCGGTTCCACGCCCAGCCGGTCGCCTGCCCGGACTGCGGGCCCACCCTCTGCTACCGCGCTGCGGACGGCGAGCACACCGGGCACACCGGGGACGCCGCGATCGCGGCCGCGCAGCGCGCGATCGCCGCCGGGCGGATCGTCGCCGTGAAGGGGCTCGGCGGGTACCACCTGGCCTGCCGCGCGGACGACGGGAGCGCGGTCGCCGAGCTGCGCCGGCGCAAGGCCCGCTCGGCGAAACCGTTCGCCGTCCTGGTCCGGGATCTCGGCGTCGCCGCGGCACACGCCGTCGTCGGGCCGGACGAGGCCGCCGTGCTCGGCTCGGCGCAGCGGCCGATCGTGCTGCTGGACCGCCGCCACGACGCCCCCGTCGCCGCAGGCGTCGCCCCGGGGAACCCGCTGCTCGGGCTGCTGCTGCCCTACACCCCGGTGCACCACCTGCTGCTCGCCCCGGTGCCGGGCGATCCGGCCCCGGTGCCGGACGCCGTCGTCCTGACCAGCGCGAACCTCAGCGACGAGCCGCTCTGCCACACCGACGCCGACGCCCGCGACCGGCTGCCTGCGCTGTGCGACGCGGTGCTCGACCACGACCGGCCGATCGAGGTCCCGTGCGACGACTCCGTCGTGCGGGTCGTCGACGGCGCCGAGCTGCCGATCCGCCGGTCCCGCGGGTTCGCCCCGCTGCCGGTCGATCTCGGGATCGACGGGCCGCGGGTGCTGGCCGTCGGCGGCGAGCTGAAGAACACGTTCTGCCTGACCGACGGCCGCCGGGCGTTCTGCTCGGCGCACGTCGGGGACATGGGATCGCTGGACACCGCGCTGGCCTTCGACCGGGCTGTCGAGCGGCTCACCACGCTGCGCGGACGCCCGGACCGGATCGCCGCGGACCTGCATCCCGGCTACCTGAGCAGGCAGCGGGCCGAGCGGTACGCCGTGGATCACCCGCCCGACCTGGTGCAGCACCACCACGCGCACGTCGTGTCGCTGCTGGCCGAGCACGGCAGGCTGGGCACCCCGGTCGTCGGTGTCGCGTTCGACGGCACCGGCTACGGCACCGACGGCACCGTCTGGGGCGGGGAGATCCTGCGGCTGGGCCCGGACAGCCACCGGTTCACCCGGATCGGCCACCTGGCACCGGTGCCGCTGCCCGGTGGTGACGCCGCCGTCCGCAACCCGTGGCGGATGGCGCTGGTGCACGCCCGCGCCGCAGGCGTCGACCGGACCGACGAGCTCGCACCGGTGCGGGCGGCCCCGGCGGACGAGCGCGCCCTGCTGGAGTCGCAGCTCGACAGCGGCACCGGCTGCGTGCCGACCAGCAGCGTCGGGCGACTGTTCGACGCCGTCGCCGCGCTGCTCGACGTCCGGCACCGGGTCGAGTACGAGGGCCAGGCCGCGATCGAGCTGGAGGCGCTCGCCCGGGACGGCATCGCGCGGTCGGAGGTCGCCGCCGTCCCCGGGTTCGACGTCGACGCCGGCGGGGTGCTGGATCCGGCCCCGGTGATCCGCGGGATCGTCGCCGCGCTGCGCGACGGCGTCCCCGCCCACGCGCTCGCCGCGGCGTTCCACCTGGCGCTGGCCGACGCCGTCGTCCGGGCGGTCGGGGGGTCCGGGCCGTGCACGGTCGGCCTCACCGGCGGGGCGTTCCAGAACGCGGTGCTGCTGCGGGAGACCCGGCGGCGGCTCGGCTCCGCGGGCCACGAGGTGCTCGTGCACCGCGTGGTCCCGCCGAACGACGGTGGCCTGGCACTCGGCCAGGCCGCGGTCGCGGTACTGGCCGCGCGGGCGGACCGATCCCGCCCGGAGCGGCCCGCGCCGCACCACCACGACGCACGACCAGGAGGGCCGATCCCATGTGCCTAGGAATACCGGGCCAGGTGGTCCGGGTCTGGGACGCCGAGTCGGGCGCCCGGATGGCCCGGGTCCGCTACCCCGACTCCGAACAGGACCTCTGCCTCGCCTACGTGCCGGACCTGCAGGTCGGCGATTACACGATCGCGCACGCCGGGTTCGCGCTCAGCCACGTCGACGAGGCGACGGCCGCCGCCACCCTGGCGACGATGGTCGAGTACGGCGTGTTCGGCGACCAGGGGGTGACGTCGTGACCGCGGCCCCCGGCATCGGCACCGACACCGGTCTGGCGCCCGCGCTCGCCGACGACCTCGCCGCCGCTGCGCTCGCGCTGGCCAGGCGGTTCGCCGCCGGGGCGACGCTGTGGTGCCTGGCCCCGGCCTGGGCGCCGCACGCCCAGCACGTGGCCGTCGAGTTCGTGCACCCGGTCGTCGTCGGTGCCCGCGCGCTGCCCGCGGTCGCGCTCGTCGACCGGGACCTGGTCGGCACCGCCCGGCTGTCGGTGCGCTCCGGGGACGTCGTGCTCGCCGTCGCCGACGCCGCGGACCGGGAGATCCGGGACATCACCCGGCGGGCACCCGCCTGGGGGGCGACGACGATCTGGATCGGGCACGGGGAACGCCCGCCGGCCGGCGCCGCCGATCACGTGCTGTGGCACGACGACCCGGACCCGGCGCTGCCGGCGACCGGCGGTTTCGTCCTGCTCTACCACCTGCTGTGGGAGCTGACGCACGTCTGCTTCGAGCATCCCGGCCTGCTCACCGTCGACGGCGACTGCACCGACGAGGTGTGCGTGACCTGCAGCGACGAGGGACGGGTGGTGGAGGTGATCGAGCAGCGCGGCGTCTCGTCGGCGCTGGTGCGCACCCCGGACGGCCAGGAGGAGGTGGCCGTCGACCTGGTCGGCGCCGTCGCCCGCGACGACCTGCTGCTGGTGCACGCCGGGATGGCGCTGCGCGTGCTCGGGGAGGGGGACTCGTGACCGGCTTCCTGTACCCGTTCCTGGACGCCCGCGAGCGCGATCCCGGTCCGCTGCTCGCCGATCTCGCCGCGTCCGCCGTCGCGAAGTCGGTGCAGAGCGCCCGGCTGCGCCGGGAGACGGCCGAGGCGTCGGCCGCCGACGTAAAGCGGGCCGCGGCGGAGCTGGCCCGCCGGTTCGCCGCGGGCGGGCGGATGTTCACGTTCGGCAACGGCGGCAGCTCCACCGACGCCGCCACGCTGGCCGCGCTGTTCGCGCACCCGCCGGAGGGCGCCGCACTGCCTGCCTGGTCGCTCACCGCTGACCAGGCGATCCTCACCGCGCTCGGCAACGACGTCGGGTTCGAGCACGTCTTCTCCCGCCAGCTGATCGCCAGGGCCGGGCCGGGCGACATCGCCGTCGCGCTGTCCACCAGCGGCAGCTCACGGGACCTGACGGCGGCACTCGGCGAGGCCCGCAGACGCGGGATGTACACGATCGGCTTCGCGGGCTACGACGGCGGCTCGTTCGCCACCAGCCCCGATCTCGACGTCTGCTTCGTGGTCCGGTCGCAGAGCGTGCACCGGATCCAGGAGGCACAGGCACTGCTCGGGCACCGCCTGTGGTCGGCGGTGCACCGGGCCGGGAGGGAGGAACGATGAGCGAGACCGTGCAGCGCTACCGCGCGTCCGGTCCGGGGTTCGCCGAGGGCGAGGTGATCGACCGGATCGAGTCGTTCCGCCGCAGGCGCCCGCGGCTGCGTGAGGACCGGATCACCCTGGCCCACGGCGCGGGCGGGAAGTCGTCGCAGGCCCTGGTCGACGCCGTCTTCCTGGAGGCGTTCCGCAACCCGGCGCTGGCCGATCTCGGGGACGGCGCCGTGCTCAGCCCGCCCGCGGGCAGGCGGATCGCGGTGTCCACCGACTCGTTCGTGGTCTCGCCCCGGCGCTTTCCCGGCGGCTCGATCGGGCATCTCGCCGTGCACGGGACGGTGAACGACCTGGCCATGGCGGGCGCCGAGCCGCGCTGGCTGACCGCGGCGTTCGTGCTGGCCGAGGGCCTCGCGGTGGAGGAGCTGAAGGAGATCGTCGCCGACATGGCGGCCGCGGCGGCGGACGCGGGCGTGGCGATCGTCGCCGGGGACACCAAGGTCGTCCCGCAGGGCGCCGCCGACGGCCTCTACATCACCACCACCGGTGTCGGGCACGTGCCCGACGGGCGGGAGCTGGGTGCGGCGGCGGTCCGGCCCGGTGACCGGGTGGTGCTGTCCGGGTTCATGGGCGACCACGGCATGGCGATCATGCTGGCCCGCGGTGACCTGGCGATCGAGGCCGACATCCGGTCCGACACCGCGGCCGTCGCCGGGGCGGTGGCCGACCTGCTCGCGGCCGCGCCCGCCACCCGGTGGCTGCGCGACCCGACCCGCGGCGGGGTCGGCACCGTATGCAACGAGCTGGCCGCGGCGAGCGGGCTGGGCGTCGTCCTCGACGAGGAGGCGTTGCCGGTCCGCCCGGTCGTCGCCGGGGCCTGCGAGATGCTGGGCATCGACCCGCTCTACGTCGCCAACGAGGGCAAGTTCCTGGCCGTGCTCGCCCCGGACGAGGCCGACGCCGGCCTGGCGGCGCTGCGTGCGCACCCGCTCGGCGCGGACGCCGCCGCGATCGGGACGGTCATCGGGGAGCCGGCCGGGACGGTCGTGCTCCGCACCGGTTTCGGCGGGACCCGGATCGTCGACACGCTCGTCGGCGACCCGCTCCCGCGGATCTGCTGAGAGGAGATCTCCCATGTGCCTCGGCATTCCCGGACGGATCGTGGAGATCACCGACCGGGACAACTGTCTGGCCCGGGTCGACGTGAGCGGTGTGCAGCGGACGATCAGCGTCCGCCTGCTGGAGCCGGACCTTCCCGACCCCGACGAGTGGGTGCTCGTGCACGTCGGCTTCGCCATGGCGCGGATCGACGAGCGCGAGGCCCTGCTGACCCTCGCCGCCGTCCAGAAGATGGGCGAGAGCTACCGGGACGAGATCGACGCGCTCGACTCCTCCTCGATCATCTGACCCCCTTCCCACCACGGAGCAGCCATGCGATTCGTCGACGAATTCCGCGATCCCGCCGCCGCCCGGGCACTGCTCGGGGCGATCGGGCGGCTCGCCGAGCCGCGCAGCGAGGGCGAGCACTTCAAGTTCATGGAGGTGTGCGGCGGGCACACGCACACCATCTACCGGCACGGGATCGAGCATCTCCTGCCGGACAACGTCGAGCTGGTGCACGGGCCCGGCTGCCCGGTCTGCGTCATCCCGATGGGCCGGGTCGACGACGCCATCTGGCTGGCCGAGCAGCCCGACGTCATCCTGACCTGCTTCGGCGACATGATGCGGGTGCCCGGCTCGAACGGGAGCCTGTTCGACGCGCGGGCCCGCGGCGCCGATGTCCGGTTCGTCTACTCGCCGCTGGACGCGCTGAAGATCGCCGTGGACCACCCGGACCGCCGGGTCGTCTTCTACGCCATCGGGTTCGAGACGACGGCGCCGTCCACCGCGGTGACCCTGGTCCGGGCCCGCGAGCTGGGGGTGCGGAACTTCAGCGTGTTCTGCAACCACGTGACGATCGTGCCGCCGATCAAGGCCATCCTGGACTCGCCGGACCTGCGGCTGTCCGGGTTCCTCGGGCCGGGGCACGTGTCGACCGTCGTCGGCACCCGGCCCTACGACTTCGTCCCGCAGGTGTACGGCAAGCCGCTGGTCGTCGCCGGGTTCGAGCCGCTGGACATCCTGGCGTCGGTGGCGATGCTGCTCACCCAGATCCGGGAGGGCCGCTGCGAGGTGGAGAACCAGTACTCGCGGGTCGTCGACACCGACGGCAACCCGGCCGCGCTGGACCTGATGGGCCGGGTGTTCACGCTGCGCCCGCACTTCGAGTGGCGCGGTCTCGGGTTCATCTCGCAGAGCGCGCTGGCCATCCGTGAGGAGTTCGCCGAGTTCGACGCCGAGCAGCGGGTCGCCCTGCCCGGCGTCCGGGTCGCCGATCCGAAGGCCTGCCAGTGCGGTGAGGTGCTCAAGGGCGTGCTGAAGCCGTGGGAGTGCAAGGTGTTCGGCACCGCCTGCACCCCGGAGACCCCGATCGGGACGTGCATGGTCTCCCCGGAGGGGGCGTGCGCGGCCTACTACAACTTCGGGCGGATGCACCGCGACGCCGCCCAGCTGGTGGGCCAGGGGTGACGGCGGCGGCCACCGACGCGGGGCCCGAGCTGTTCGCCCGGTACGCCTACGCCCCGAACCACCTCGGCTACTGCGGGCCACCCGCCGGCGACGTGCTGCGCACCGGGACGGCGGCGCAGGTCAGGGCGGCGGCGCGCCGGTTCTCCGGCGCCTGGCCGTACCTGCAGGTGCTGTCCGCGATGAGCGGGATCGACGATCCGCTGGATCCACGGGTCGTCGCGTCCTACTGGCTCGGCGGCGGGGTGGGGGAGCGGCTGGACCCGCGCGAGTTCGGCGCCCGGTTGCTGGCGGTGATCGGCCCGCAGGCCGGGCACTACTGGGCCCATCTCACCGCCGACCTGCTCGACGAGGCCGCCGGGAACCACGCCTTCCACGTGTTCGGCGTCTACCCCTGGACCCGGCTGCTCGGCCGCGGCGCCGACCGGCAGCCGCTGCACGTGCTCGACAGCTGCCGGATCACCTGGGGGACGGTGCTCGCCCGCCACGGCGACGACGTCGACGTCCGGTACCGGCCATTGCGCCTGGTCGGCGGTGCGCTGCGGCTCGCCGATCCGGTGGTCGCCCGGATCCCGGTGGTCGTACAGGGCCACGACCCGGCCCCGGGGCTGACAGTCGACGACGCGGTCGCGCTGCACTGGGGCCGGATCTGCGGCCGGCTGGAGCGGGGCCGGCTGCACGAGCTGCGGGCGAGCACCCTGCGCCAGCTCGACCGGACCAACCGGCGGTTGCTGCGACGGCCGCCCGACGGCCAGGGACGGAGCGCGCCGTGAGGCCGCGGATCCTGCAGACCGACGACCGGGCCGGCTTCGGCTGGGCGAACCCCGACGGATCACCGACGACGTTGCGCGCACTGGTCGCCACCGACGACGAACCGGACCGCCTGGTCGCCACCCACCTCGCCGCGCTGGACGACGCGCTGATCGACGCCGCTCAGCGGTACGGCGAGCTGCTCGGCGGCGGCCGCCGCCCGGACCCCGGCGAACGGGAGTCGCTGTCCACCCTCTACCGGGTGTTCGACCGGCTGGTGCACGACGTCGTGCTGGCGGCCCGCGAGCTGGGCATCGAGCCGGACGTGCGCACCGGGCAGATCGTCGGCACCAGCACGCTGATCTCGGTGCGGGCCCGCGAGCCGCTCGGGCTGCTCGGGCCGGCCCCGCTGGACGACGAGCTGGACCGGCCCGGCCCCGGGGTGGTCGGCGGGTTCGGCGAGATGTGCCGGGTCGACCCGGCGCGGCCGTGGGCGGGCGGCCGGTGGATCGTCCGGACCGAGGACGGCCGGAGGCTGCCGCTGACGCTGTCCACGCTGCTGTTCGACAGCTCGGGGGTGAACAAGGACGCCGCGCGCCGGGAACACCGCGAGGCGCTGCGCTCGGTGGTCGACGCGGCCGCCGATCCGGTCGCCGATCCGCTGGCCGTCGCCTGCGCGGTGGACTGGTTGCTCTACGACTTCCTGATGGCGCACCGCGAGCACCCGGACAGCGCCGCCGTCGTGCTCGGTGCCGGCGGCGCCACAGACGCGGCCCTGGTCGTCGACGCAGCGGTCACCTCGGTGACCGTCCGGGCGGGGGTGGATCCCGGGCTGCTCGCCCCCGCCCCGGCGTCCCGCTGAGCCGGCGGGTCCGGGGCGGGGACCGGATCAGGGCTCGTGCGGGGTGCGGCCGATCGCGCGCAGCGCCGCCGCGGCGATCGCCCGGACGGTGAGGCCGAGCTGTGCGGCGATCTCGGGGCCCGGTCCGCTGTGGCCGAAGGAGTCGATCCCGATCACCGCGTCGCCCGGCCCGGCGAGCGCCCGCCATCCGGTCCGGACACCGGCCTCGATCCACACCACCGGCACCGCGGGCCGCGGGACGAGGCCGGTGTCCAGCGCCCGGTCGAACCGTTCCCGCCACGGCACCGACAGCACCCGGACGGTGGTGCGGCGGGCGCGCAGCAGCTCGGCGGCCTTGCAGGCCGGCCCGACCTCCGAGCCGCTGGCGGCGAGCACGACGTCCGGCCGGTCCGGATCGGTGCCGATCACCCGGTAGCCGTGCTCGCGGACCCGGTCCAGGTCGGCGGCGCCGAGCTCGGGGAGGTCCTGCCTGCTCAGGACGAGCGCGGTCGGCCGGTCGGTGGCGGTGGCGGCGATCTCCCAGGCGAGCGCGGTCTCCGCGGAGTCCGCCGGGCGCAGCACGGTCAGCCCGGGGACCAGCCGCAGCGACTCCAGCTGCTCCACCGGCTGATGGGTCGGTCCGTCCTCGCCGACGTGCACCGAGTCGTGGGTGAACAGGTAGGTCACCGGGAGCCGCATCAGGGCCGACAACCGCAGCGCCGGACGGAGGTAGTCGGCGAACACCAGGAAGGTGCTGCCGAACGGCCGCAGCCCGCCGTGCAGGGCGATGCCGTTGATGGCGGCGGCCATTCCGTGCTCGCGGACGCCGAACGGCACGGTGCGCGGAGCGAACGAGCCGGGCCCGACGTCGCCGCCGGGCAGCGTGGTCCCGGTCGACGAGGCCAGGTCGGCGGAGCCGCCGACCAGCCCCGGGCAGGCGTCGGCGACTGCGCGCAGGGCGGCCGCCGAGGCGCGCCGGGTCGCCACCGATGC
This sequence comes from Pseudonocardia sp. NPDC046786, assembly GCF_040645415.1. Lineage (NCBI taxonomy): Bacteria > Bacillati > Actinomycetota > Actinomycetes > Pseudonocardiales > Pseudonocardiaceae > Pseudonocardia > Pseudonocardia sp. NPDC046786. The sequence continues at coordinate 64,638 of NZ_JBEYYF010000028.1, forward strand.
GGCGGCACCCGGTTCGTCCGCGGCGCGGGCGAGCCGGCGCAGACCGGCCGGGTCGTCGAGGGCGGGCGTCCCGTGCAGCGGGAACGCCGCGGCGGTCGCCGGATGCGCGGTCCGCCAGCGCTCGTGCAGATCCGTCCAGTCGCGCCGGGCCGCCGACCATCCCGCGCGCAGCCCGGTGACCGCCCGGCGCAGCTCGGCGGGGACGTGGAACGGGGCGTCCGGCAGGCCGGCGGCGGCCCGCATCGCCGCGACGGCGGCCGGGCCGACCGGGCTCCCGTGCGCCTTCGGCGTGCCCTCCACCCCGGGGGCGCCGAGCCCGATCGTGGTGCGGACCGACACCAGCGTCGGTCGCCCGGTCTCGGCCCGGGCCGCCGCGTAGGCGCGGTCGAGGGCCGCCGGGTCGGTGGCGTCGTCGGCCCGCACCGTGTGCCAGCCGTAGGCGCGGAACCGCGCCTCGACGTCGTCGGTGCAGCTGTTGCGGGCGGGCCCGTCGATGGTGACGTCGTTGTCGTCGAACACCACGGTGAGCCGGTCGAGGGCGAGCCGCCCGGCCAGCGACGCCGCCTCGTGGCTGATCCCCTCCATCAGGCAACCGTCACCGGCCAGCACCCAGGTGCGGTGGCCGACCACCGGGTGCTCGTCGGTGTTGCAGCGCTCGGCCAGCATCCGCTCGGCGAGCGCCATCCCGACCGCGGTGCCGAGGCCCTGACCCAGCGGACCGGTGGTGGTCTCCACGCCGGGGGTGATCCCGTGCTCGGGATGGCCCGGGGTGCGCGAGCCGGTCGTGCGGAACCGGCGCAGGTCGTCCAGGCCGAGCTCGTACCCGGTCAGGTGGAGCAGCGCGTAGAGCAGCATCGAGCCGTGCCCGGCGGACAGGACGAAGCGGTCCCGGTCCGGCCAGCCCGGGTCGGCGGGATCGTGGCGCAGGTGCCTCGACCACAGCACCCACGCCGGGAGGGCCGCGCCGAGCGGCAGACCGGGGTGTCCGCTGCCGGCCCGTTCGACGGCGTCGACCGACAGCAGCCGGATCGTGTGGGCGGCGAGCTCGTCGAGATCGACGGCGAGATCGACGGCGGAGCCCCGGTCCACCGGGTCCGGTGGCGTACCGGATGCGGGCAGGACCAGCGGAGTCCGGTTCTCGGTCATCACGCACCTTTCGTGGGCGGCGATCTCGACCGTAGGAACACCGGACGGCGTTCTCCTCCCCCGCGCCGGGGGGCGTCGGGGGGAGCCGGATCGGCTACCGGATCGCCCCCCGGATGCTCAGTCGCCGGTGGCGCGCACGCTGCCGTCGAGCCGGACGCCCGGGTCCGGCACGGCGAAGACGGTCTCCCGCGAACCGAGCGGCTCGTCCGGCACCCGGTCGAGGACGTCGAACTCCTCGATCGCGCCGGTGACCTGCAGTGCCCGCCGGGCGGCCCGGCTGCCGCCGCAGAGCACCCGCAGCCGCTTGCCCTCGGTACCGATCACGTCCCGCGCCTCCAGCAGCGACGTCAGGCCCGCGGTGCCGAGGAAGTCCACACCGGACAGGTCCAGGATCAGGTCGGAGCTCTCCTCGGACCAGATGCCGAGCTCGATCCACAGATCGGCGGAGGTGTCGTCGTCGATCGCGCCGATCGCGTGCAGCACTGCCGCCCCGGACGGGGGCCGGGAGGTCTCGAACCGCAGTGCCGGCCCGGACCGCAGCTCAGGACGGTCACCCAGCTGCTCGGCGGGCTCGGGCGACGGCAGGGGTCGCTTCTCGTCCTCCATCGCAGGCGTTCCCTTCCGGAGCCGGTACGCCCGGCGCCGGGGCCAGCATCGCAGTGACCGCCGGTGACCGCATGCGCTGTGGATCGCCCCGGGACCGTCGCCCGGTGCCGCGTAGCCTCGGCCCCGTGGCCACCACCCTGACCGCCGCCGAGATCGCCGGGATGATCGACCACGCGATCCTGCGGCCGGAGCTGACCCGGACCGACGTCGACGCCCAGCTGGAGACCGCCGCCCGCCATCGGATCTTCAGCGTGTGTGTCCGGCCGAGCGACGTCGCGCACGCGGTCGCCCGGCTGGACGGCACCGGCGTCGCGGTCGGGACCGTCATCGGCTTCCCGCACGGCACGACCAGCACCGCGGCCAAGGTCGCGGAGTCCGGGCAGGCGATCACCGACGGCGCGGCCGAGCTGGACATGGTGATCAACGTGGGACGGCTGCGCAGCGGCCTGCTCGACGACGTCGAGGCCGACGTCCGGGCCGTCGTCGACGCCGCGGGCGGGCGGATCGTCAAGGTCATCCTGGAGACGGCGCTGCTGTCCGACGACGAGATCGTCGCCGGCTGCGTGGCCGCCGAGCGCGCCGGTGCGGCGTTCGTGAAGACCTCCACCGGCTTCGCGGGCGGCGGCGCCACACCGGAGCACATCGCGCTGATGCGGCGCAGCGTCGGACCGTCGGTCCAGGTGAAGGCGTCCGGCGGGGTGCGCGACCTGGACACCGTGCTCGCGTTCCACACCGCCGGGGTGACCCGGTTCGGCACCAGCGGGACGGCGACGATCCTGTCCGACGCCGCCGGCCGGGACGCCGGCGGATCCGCCGGTGCCCGGGTGGACGACACCTCCTACTGACCGGTACCCGGCGCCGCCCGATCTGGGAGGCTGGCCCGGCGACCGCCCCGTGAACCGGAGGAGACCGATGGCAGAGCAGCCCCGCCCGTCCCCGTGGTCGCCCGCCGGCGTCACCGGGACGCTGATCGGCGCCGCGCTCGGGACCGTCGGCGCCGCGGTCGAGATCGGTCGCAGGCTCCCCGGCTGGCTCGCCGAGACGCCCCGCGCCGTCGAGGCGATGCCGCAGCTGGCCGCGGACGTGGCCGCGCTGCCCCGCCGGATCGGCGGCGTCGACGCGGCGCTGACCGGTCTCGCGCCGGTGCTCGACGACGTCCTCGGCCGGGTCGTCACGCTGTGGGACGACCCGGGCACCGTGGACCGGATCGACCGGCTGACCTCGGCCGTCGTGGAGCTGTCGAGCGCCGCCGGGCCGCTGACCGAGCTGGCCGGGGCGCGCCGGGACCTCGGCACCCTGGCCGGTGCGGTGGGGCCGCTGCGGGAGCTGGGTGGAGCCGTGGAGTCGCTGCGCGAGCTGAGCGCCGCGGTGGGAGCGCTGCGCGAGCTCGCCGCGGTGCGCGACGACCTGCACCTGCTCGCCGGCGCCGCCGAGCCGCTGCGCGCGCTCGCCCCGGCCGTCGAGGACCTGGCGGCGCTGGCCGGAGCGGTGACCGCGCTGCACCGGCTCGCCGACGCCGTCGGCCCGCTCGAGGAGCTCGCCCGCACCCGGGAGGACCTGGGCGAGCTGGCCGGTGCCGTCGGCCCGCTGCGTGACCTGGCGAGCGCGGGGGAGCACCTGGAGTCGCTGACCGGAGCGGTCCCCGCGGTGCAGGCCCTGGCCGCCGCCCGCGACGATCTCACCCGGCTCGCCGAGGCCGTCGGCCCGCTGCAGGCCCTGTCCGAGACCAGCGAGGATCTTGCGGCGCTGGCCGGTGCGGTGGAGCCGTTGCGGGAGCTGGCGCGGACCCGCGAGGACCTCGCGGCGTTGTCCGGCGTGGTCGAACCGCTGCGCGAGCTCGCGACCGTCCGCGCCGATCTGGCCGCGCTCGCCGCCTCGATCGACGAGAACGGCGCGGTGTACCGGCTCGCGTCCGTCGTCGCCGATCCGGCCGGCGGGGACGGCGACCGCACACCCCGGCTCGCCGCGCTCGACGCGAACCTCGCCCAGGCCGCCGACCAGCTCACCACCGTCGCCCCGGACCTGCGCTCGGTCGCCGCCCGGATCGACGCGCTCGACCGGCAGATCGGCGTGCTCGCCGACGCGCTGGCCCCGCTGCAGGGGACCACCGAGCGGATCGGGCGGATCGTCGACCGGCTGCCGGACCGGACCCGCCGGCTCGTCACGCGTCCGGCCCCGGAGAGCTGATCGAAGATCACCGTCCCGGCGCCCGGGACCGCGATCCGCGTGGCCGGACGCACCACGACGGAGATCATGACCGGTACACAACGAACGGGCCGGCCCGCAGATCGCGGACCGGCCCGCTCGCCGGAGAAGCCCGGCTGTGCTTCCGGGGTACCCGTGTTCTCAGCCCAGGCCGGCGGTCTGGTCGAGAACGGTCTTCTGGGCCTGCTCGACCGAGGCGGCGTTGCCCTGCTCGGTGGAGGACTCGATCGAGTTGTCCTGGACGACGGACTGGCCGGTGCCGCCGCGCACGTCCTCGTTGGCGAAGTTGCTCAGCCCGGCGATGCCCTCGGCGTTCGCGGCCGGGTTCACCTGGGTGACCGGGGCGGTGGAGCCGTTGCCCTGCGAGACGTCGGCGCCCTGGGCGCCGGTCGCGGAACCGGCGGTCTCCTGGGTGATCGTGGTGTCGTCGGCGAACGCGACGCCGGAGACGCCGAGGGCCAGCGGGAGCGCCAGCGCGGACGCCGCGGCGATACGGATGGACTTGCGCATGGGGAAGCGATTCCTCTCGGGGAAGGACCCGCACCGTCCTGCTCGCGGGAGCCGGCGCGGGATGGAACGTGATGGAGCGTGTCGGCGCAGCGGGATCAGCCGGCGAGGCTGGTCAGCTGCTCCACGACGGTCTTCTGGACCTGCTCGGTCCCGGCGGCGTTGCCCTGGTCGGTCGACGAGTCGATCGAGTTGTCCTGCACGATGGACTGGCCGGAGCCCTCGCCCTCGTAGACGTCCTCGCTGGCGAAGTCGCTGAGCCCCAGCACGTCGCTCACGTTGATCGCCGGGTTCGCCTGGGTGACCGGGGCGAACGAGGCGTTGCCCTGGTCGGTGCCGGCACCCTGCTCGGCGCCCGCCGTCGCGTCCGAGCCCTGGTTCTGCTCGAAGGTGTCGTCGGCGAAGGCCATCCCGGCGGCGCCGAGGGTCATCGGCACGGCCAGCGCGGCGGCGGCCAGAGTGCGCACGGACTTACGCATCAAGCGCGTTCCCTTCCTGAGTTCCTGCTGTCGTGCGCGCCCGCCAATACGACCTGGCGCGCTGTCGAGAAAAGTAGTGGCAATAGAACTGAAATGCGCGGCGAGATGGAGTGACATGTGCGGCACGCGAACCGGTGAACCGATACACGGGGTGCTGCGAAGGCGATCCCGACCGAGTGAAAATATCAAGTTATGACCTGTTCACGATGGTCTCTCTTAGTCATCGCCGCTGTTCGGTGCGGTGTTCGGAAAACAACACACGATGGAGTGACATCCGCGAACCGGAGTGCGTCGAAGCCACGTCGTGTTACACCGAGAAATATGTGGTTACGGCCGTTCGGTGAAAAAGTCCGACGATATTCGGCAGGCCGGGTAGGCGTTCGTGTCAGCGTTCGCGGAGCCGGTCGAGGCCGGTCCAGACGAGGCCGAGCAGCAGCTCGGTGAGCGCGTCCGGATCCTCCGTGCCGCCGGCCGCGGACCAGTCGGCGAGCCCCTCAGCGGCGCCGACCAGCCCGGCGGCCAGCGGCGCCGCGAGGGTGCGGGCCGCGTCCGGATCCGGGCCGGGCAGCTCGGCCGCCAGGAGATCGGCCACCCGGCCGACGATCCGCGCCCGCGCGTCGTGCACCTCGTCGGCGAGGGTCCCGGTGCGGGCCTGCCGGTAGAGCACCGACCAGCCGTCGCGGTGGGTGGTGAGGGTCGCGAAGAACGCGCGCAGGCCGCGGCGCAGCCGGTCCTCGGTCGTCCGGTCCGCCCCCGCGGCCGGCGACACCGACGTCAGCAGCCGATCGGCCTCGCGCCGGATGCAGCGGCGCAGCAGCTCCTCCTTGGATCCGCCGCCGTGTGTGTAGACCATCGGCTTCGACAGGCCGGCCTGCTCGGCGACGTCGTCCATCGAGGCGTCGTGGAAGCCGACCCGGGAGAAGACCCGCACGGCCGCGTCGAGCACCTGGCGCTCGCGCTGCTCCGGCGGGAGCCGGCGCCGGCCGGTCGCGCGCGTCGGGGGGACCACGCTCGACAGCTTAGCTACTGCTGCGTAAAGTACCGCCCACATGAACCGGGTACTTCGAGTACCGGGCACTTCCGACCACGACGAGGTGGAGTGACCGATGGCAGACACGGTCGACATCAACGAGCTGGGTCGCAGCATCGACCCGAAGAGGCTGTCCGACGAGCAGCTGCTCGCCACGCTGGGCACCGCCCTGCGCGACGGCGACCCGGCCGACGTCGATCCGTCGCTGTTCGCCCGCCTGGTCAAGGGGGCGTCGAAGCAGCAGCTGGCCACGGTCATCGCCTCCGACGTGCGCGGCCCGGTGCTGGCGGCGATCTTCGGCCGGATGAGCGAGTTCTACTCGTCGAAGGGCGCCGGCGGGAACCGCCAGGTCGTGCACTGGCACATCAAGGACGGCGACGTCGTGGACAGCTTCGAGACCGTCCTGCACGGCGGCACCTGCACCGTCACCGAGGGCACCAGCGAGGAGCCGCGGACGGCGCTGACCATGCCGGGCACCGAGTTCCTGCGGATCGTCACGAACAACGCCAATCCGGTCACCCTGTTCATGACCCGCAAGCTCAAGGTCGCCGGCGACGTCGGTTTCGCCACCGCCCTGCAGAAGATGTTCCAGATCCCGTCGGCGTGACACCGGACCAGGGAGTAGCGACATGACCTCCTTCGAACTCTCCACCGAACACCGCGAGCTGCAGGAGTGGGTGCACGGGTTCGCCGCCGAGGTGGTCCGGCCGGCCGCCGCCGAGTGGGACGAGCGCGAGGAGACCCCGTGGCCGATCCTGCAGGAGGCCGCGAAGATCGAGCTCTACAACTTCGAGACGCTGGCGTCGTTCTGGGGTGACGAGACCGGACTGTCGATGCCGCTGGTCAACGAGGAGCTCTTCTGGGGCGACGGCGGCATCGGCATGGCGATCTTCGGCACCACCCTCGCGGTGGCCGGCATCTTCGCCTCCGGCACCCCGGAGCAGATGGTCGAGTTCATCCCGCAGTGCTACGGCGACGCGTCCGACCCGAAGGTCGGCGCGTTCTGCTCGTCCGAGCCGGAGGCCGGCTCCGACGTCGCGGCGATGCGCACCCGCGCGGTGTACGACGAGGCGCGCGACGAGTGGACGCTGACCGGCCAGAAGGCGTGGGCCACCAACGGCGGGATCGCGAACATCCACGTGGTGCAGGCCGTCGTCGATCCCGGGCTGGGGAGCAAGGGCCAGGCGGCCTTCGTCGTCCCGCCCGGGACGCCCGGCCTGGAGTCCACCCGCAAGATCAAGAAGATGGGGCTGCGGGCGTCGCACACCGCGGACGTCTTCCTCGACGACGTGCGCCTGCCCGGATCCTGCCTGCTCGGCGGTAAGGAGAAGCTCGACGAGCGGCTCGCCCGTGCCCGGTCCGGCGTGCGGTCGACGGGATCGGCGGCGATGCAGACCTTCGAGCTGTCCCGCCCGACCGTCGGCGCCCAGGCGATCGGCATCGCCCGCGCCGCCTACGAGTACGCGCTGGACTACGCGAAGGACCGGGTCGCCTTCGGCAGGCCGATCATCGCCAACCAGTCGATCTCGTTCACCCTCGCCGACATGAAGACCGAGATCGACGCTGCCCGGCTGCTCGTGCACCGGGCCGCCTGGATGGGCCGCAACGGGGTGCCGTTCACCGCGGGCGAGGGATCGATGTCCAAGCTGAAGGCCGGCCGGGTCGCGGTCTGGTCGACCGAGCGGGCGATCCAGATCCTCGGTGGTGCCGGGTACTCGCGCGAGCACCCGGTGGAGCGGATGCACCGGGACGCCAAGATCTACGACATCTTCGAGGGGACCGAGCAGATCCAGCAGCTGGTCATCGCCCGGGCGATCTCGGGGATGCACCTGTCCTGAGGTCAGGGCCCTGTCGGAGGTCTGCCCGGTTGTTCGGCCGTCAGGTCGGACGCCGGGCATCCTCATGATCAGGCCGTGGGTAGGCCGCCCGAGGACGACCGAAGACCCCGTCGATGGCAGCCCGTGCCCGTTCGTAGCTGGACGGCACGAGGTGGGTGTAGGTCCGCAGGGTGAAGCCGGGGTCGCTGTGGCCGAGGTAGGCCGCGAGCTCCTTGATGGAGACGCCCTGGGAGAGCAATGTCGAGGCGAAGAAGTGCCTCAGCGCGTGCATCCCGTCGGCGCGCTTGCGGTAGGTGATGCCGGCGGATCGGAACGCGCCCTGCCAGATGACCTTGTTGAACAGGTCGCCGCTGTAGAGTCGGCCTCCGTCGCCGGTGATCAGCAACGGCGCGGTGACGGGCTGACCGTCGGGGTTCTCCCACGGCAGGGCCGTGTCCGTCGGCTGGTGGTCGCGGGTGTGGTCGGAGATCCGGCCGAGAACGCCGGGGGAGAGCGGGACGACGCGGGTCTTGCCGCCCTTGGGCAACGCGAACACGAGCCGGCGTTCGACGGTGCGGATCTGCCGGCGGACATGAACGACCATGCCGTTGTGCTCGATGTCGTCGGCTGCGAGTCCGAGGATCTCACCCTGGCGTAGTCCGCAGCCGGCCCCGATGGTGACGGCGAGTCGGAAGCGGTCGCTGATGTTCTGCTCGATCGCGTCGAGGCGTGTCCGGGGCCAGATGACGATGTTGCTCGCCGACGAGGTCGGGCGCTTGATCGTCTGCGCCTTGCACGGGTTGTGGGTGATCAGTCGTTCCTCGACGGCGGAGTCGAGTACCGAGGAGACGATCGTGAACAGCACGGTCCGGTAGTTGGCGCTGTAGCCGCGGTCGTCGAGTTCTCCGAGCCAGTTCCGGACGATCGCCGGTGTGATCGAGTTCAGCGGGCGCTTCTCGAAGAACGGGTAGATCCGGGCGTCGAGGCGGCTGCGGAGTGCGCCCCGGGTGGCCCGGTCGGTCGACTGCCCCTTCAACCAGTTCTCGGCGTGGGCTCTGAAACTGATCTTTCCTGCGTTGACGCTGACGTACTTGCCCTCGCGCTTGGCCGACTCGACCTCGACGAGGAAGTCGCCGGCCTCCTTCTTGCAGCGGTCGGGGAAGGTGCGCGAGCGTTCGACGCCGTCCGGGTCGATGTAGCGGACCTTGTAGCGCTGGCCCTTGCCGTGGATCGAGGTCTTGACCTTGCGGACCTTCTTGGTCGTGGGGTCGACCTCCGGGCGGTACCAGCGGTCCTGGACGTGCCCCACGGGTCAGGCCGCGTTGGCGGTGAACCAGTCGCGGACACCGGCCGGGTCGTAGCGCAGGTGCTTGCCCATCTTGCAGGCCGGCGGGCCCTGCTTCTTGCGGCGCCACTGGTACAGCGTCTCGACGGGGATGCGCAGGTAGCGCGAGACGTCCTCGATTGTCCACATGGATTCCGGCTGGTCGTTCATGGTTCTCCTCAGGCTGACGGTGACGGGTTCTCCTTGCTGGTGGTGCGTTCCTCGCGGGCCAGGGCGCGGTGTTCGCGGGCGCGTGCTGCGGCGTCGGCGGCGAGCTGGGCGTCGGCGGTGGTGTTCCAGCCGATCCCGGCGAGGGTGAGGCGGCAGACGACGAGGGTGGTGTCGTCGTCGCCGTGGTGGCGGCGCCAGTGGTCGGTGCGGCTGGTGCGGCGCCAGGTCCGGCGTTCGGCGCGCAGGCGGGTGTGGGTGGTCGAGTAGCGCCGGGACTTGGTGGCGAAGTGGCCGCCGAAGCCGAGCATGTGGGTCCAGCGCTCGAGTCGGCCGTAGGTGTCGTGCCAGGCGGCGCGCTGGTCGTCGGTGGTCCAGTCGGCAGGGCGGGTGCCGAGTTGGCGGGCGTAGGCGATGAGGCGGCCGAGGTGGGTGTGGGCGTCGGCGTAGTGCTCGACGAGGTCGGCGGTGAGCCGTCCGGTGATGGGGAGGCCGGCGGGTTCGGTGGCCTTGGTGGCGTACTTGGCGAGGTACGCGGCGACGGCGTCGGAGGTGATCGCGCCGGAGTCGAGTCCGTGGGTGACGGCGCGGATGTCGGTCTGTGGGCCCCAGGTGATCGGCCAGGTGTGGCCGGTGTCGGCGTAGGGCGGGGTGTCGAAGCCGGTGGCCCGGGTGGCGCCTGCGACGAGTTCGGCCAGATCGTGCGGGGTGATCCCTGCGGGCGGGGCGAGTATCGCATCGGGATCGTCCGGGTCGACGGTGTCGAGGCGGAGCAGGGCGTGGAAGTGGACGACGCCGCGGCGCTGGTATTCGGCGACCTTGCCGTAGGAGACGCGCAGCGTCGTGCCGTGGAGCTTGGTCAGGGGCCGCAGCGCCCGGTTGAGGGCGATCATGGTGCGGCGCCAGAGTTCTCCGGCCCAGCCGTTCCAGACGACGTGGTGGGCGTGGTCGTAGCAGTCCAGGCACAGCGGCCGGCCGAGGCAGGCCGCTGACTCGGTGTGGCGCTGGGTGCAGACCGGCAGTCGCCCGTGGGGGCAGGGGGTGACGTTCCGCCGGGGCCGGCACGGCCGGACCTGTCCGGTGCGAGGGTTCACCACCCGGGTGTGGACGGGGCCGAAGGACGGCGCGGTGAGGGTGGCGAACACCGCCGGGTGCCCGGCGACGGTGTGAGGGACGCCTTTGCCGCCGACGAGGCCGGCGCGGATGAGCTGGTAGGTGTCGGCGCGGTAGGTCTCGGCGCAGGGTGGACAGACGCCGGCGCGGCGGTCGCCGCAGGGGACGTAGATGACGCCGTCGGGCAGCTCGTGGGTGTGGCGGGTGCGGGTGATGGCGCCGGTGGTGGTGTCGACGTCGTGGAGTTCGCCGGTGAGCCGGACGGGGCGCACGCATCCTCGGGTGGCGGCGGTGTGGTCGAGCCAGCGTCGGTGGTCGTGGGACCCGGCGCGGCGCAGCAGCGCGGTGCGGGTGCTGGTGAACCCGGGCGGTCGGGGGTGTCGTCGCGGTCGTCATGGGCGGCTACCAGGGGACGGCCGGGAAGGCGTGGCCGAAGTAGTCGCGGGCGATGTGCTCGGCGCGGGCCCGGATCGCGGCGGCGTCGTCGAGGCTCCGGTCGGTGGTCCAGCTGTGCAGGTCGGCGCCGTCGAAGCGGATGACGGCGTCGATGGCGGCGAGCGGGTCGACGACCTTGACCGCGAGGGTGTCGCCGTGACGGGCCAGGTGGGCGGCCAGGGCGAGCACGACCTGTCGGGCGGTGAGGACGTACTCGGCGGCGGTGAGGAACGGCTGCTCTGCGCGGGCGTTCGGGTAGCCGGCGTTCGTGGTCGAGGCGGTGGGGGTGTCGAGGGTGGCGGTCACGGCGGTGCTCCTGGGTCCGAGGTGGTTGGCGGTCACCGGGCACCCCCGGCCGGGCCGGGGTCGGGGGTGCGGGGTCGCCGTCAACGACCAGGTGAGTCGTCGGTGGTCGGGAGTGCGGCGAGGGTGCTGGTGTCGTGGGCGTCGCAGCCCGGGCGCAGGCACAGGCGGTAGAGGTCGCAGCCGAACAGGGCGTGATCGGCGATCAGGCCGCGGCAGTGGCAGGGGATCCAGTGGTCCCAGATGTGACCGGTGGTGGCGCAGCGGGCACGGTTACGGCCGTGCACACAGGTCCGGCAGATCAGTCGTCCCGCGTCGGCGGTCCAGCCGTCGGCCAGGACGTTGGCCAGGGCGTCGGCTTCGGATTCGAAGTGCAGTGACCGTTCCTCGGCGCCGTCGGTGTCGTACTCGGTGGCGCAGATGTCGCAGGTGATCGTGTAGCAGGTGACGGCGCGGATCACGACGGGCCTGCGCTGCTGTAGCGCTGGTGGGCGGCCTGTCGAGTGGTGCCCAGGCGGGATGCGATGTCGGCCCAGGAGAAGCCGGCGGCGCGCAGGCCGGTGACGGCGTGCCGGACGGCGGTGTCGACGTCGTCGGCGAGGCGGGTGAGGTCGGTGAGCCCTTCGATGTCGCCGCGGGCGATGCGGCGGCCGTGGGCGCAGAGGATCCGGCGGGTGAAGGCGGCGTAGTCGTCGTTCTCGCAGACCCGACGGCGCCGGAGCTCAGGGCGGGGCGTCAAGGCCGTCTTGACGGTGGACGCGGTCACCGGATTGCCCCGGTGTCGTGGGCCCGAGCCGGGTCGGCGTTGGCGTTGCCGGCGTTGTGGGCGAGCCGGATCGGTGGGGGTGGGGTGCCGAGCCCGAGGGTGTGGCGGGCGGCGGCGATCACGACGGCGACCGCGATCCCGAGCAGCAGCAGGACCAGCAGCACGATGGGTGCGATGTCGCCGAAGTACCAGCGGGCGGTGTAGCCGGTGGCGATGACGACGCCGAAGCCGACGGTCGCGGTGACGAGGTTCGTCAACGGGTTCAGTGAGGTGTTCATCGGACAGGGTTCTCCTCGGTGACGGACGGCCGGAGCCGCCCGGTGGACAGGGATGGGTGGTGCGAGGCGGGCAGGCCGGCCTATGAAGCGGGATCGCCGGGCGGGTCGCCGGAGGGGTTGTCACGCAGCCGCAGGGCGGTGTGGATGACGGCCCGGATGTGGGTGTCGGTGAGGTAGGCGGCCTTGAACCGGCGAGGGATGCCGCCTTCGGCGAGCAACCAGCCGATGCCCCGGTCCTCGGGGCGGATGTCCTTGGCGGAGTAGCCCTCCTTGGCCCAGCCGACCGACAGGATGATGTCCGAGGACGAGTCGGTGGTGCAGCGGAACGCGACGCGGTAGCCGAACAGGTCCCGCAGGCTGGTCGGGATGATGTCCGCGGACGGGCGTTGGGTGGCGGCGACGACGATGATCCCGGCGGCGCGGCCGCGGGCGACGAGGTCGCGCACGAGGGTGCGGAACTCCTCCTGCTCGTCCTTCGAACCGATGGTGACCGAGTAGTAGGCGAGTTCGTCGATCACGCAGAGGATGACGTCGAGCCCGTCGGACTGGACGATCTTGCGTCGGCCGGCGGCGTCGAGCTGGGCGTAGCGGATGTCCATCTCGGCCTGCAGCTCACGCAGCTTGTCCAGGGCCAGGGTGATGGAGTTGCCGACGAAGGTGTCGGCGACCGGGCGCCAGAGCCCGAGTTCGACGATCTTGCCGTCGAACAGCCACAGCCGGGCGTCGGTGCACAGGGCGGCGTGGCCGATGATGGTGTTGAGCAGCGAGGATTTCCCGGAGCCGGGTTCGCCGCCGTCGAGCAGGTTGCGGTACATCAGGGTGACCTCGACCGGGTCGCCGTTCTCGTCGATGCCGAAGCAGATCGGGTCGTAGATCGATCGCGGCCCCGGTGGGCGGTTCCGGCGGGAGCGCCGGCGGTTGAGGATCGTCATGGCAGGTGTCCTTCACTCGGCGAGACGTGTTCATGAGCAGGGGTGCGGGTGCGGTGGTCGCCGAGGTCCGGCCCGCCGGTGGACGGGCCGGGGTGAGCCGTCACAGGCTCGGGTCGGCGTCCTCGTCGTCGGCGGGTGTGCGCGCGGGCGCGTTCTTGCCGCCGGTGCGTGGGGGCCGCTTCTCGGCCCGGGGTTGCCCTGTAGTGGTGGGCGGTCGCACGGTGTCGCGGGAGGGCAGGGCTACGACGTTGCCGCCGTCCCTGTGATCCCCGCCGTCATCGGTGTCGGTGTACTCGTCGAGGTCGTCCATCCCGGTCGGGATGATCTCGGCGACGGTGAGCGGGTCACGGCGGATCACGTCCACCACGACCAGCGCGGCCTGGGCCCGGACCGGGGTTACCCGGCTGATGCGAGCCCAACAGGCGGCGGCGATCCGGTCGCTGACCTGGTCGATGTCCTTGACCGACAGCCCGGCCGGGAGCCACACTCGCACCCGTTCCCCCACGGGGGACGGTCGTGACCACAGCAGCAGCGGCATCCTGCCGTCGTGGGTCATGGTCCGGGTCTGGCCGAAGCAGGCCCGCATCCGGTGACGGGTCGTCACCGCCCAGCAGCGGGCGAGCAGGTACCGGCGCGATGCCGGGATCCCGACCACCAGCACGGTGGTGAACCCCCACACCAGCGCGGTGTCGGCGGGGTCGAGGTGCTCACGCAGCACCAGGGTGATCGTCACGATCACCACGACACAGCTCAGTTCCGCCCGCAGGCGGACCATCCAGCCCACGACCCGCAGGTACGGGTTCTGATGTGGGCGGGTGAAGATCTCGATCGTCCCGGTCCGGAACGAGGTCCGGGACCTGGTCCGGCCACCCGAGCGGTGGCCCTGCGCACGTGCGGGTGCGTGCCATCATCGATCAGTCCTTCCGACTGCACTCCTGAACAGGGGGGATGGGAGGGCGAACAGAGGCGGACGCGAGACCACATGTGTGGTCGGGAAACCTCGGTGGTCTCGTGTCCACCTCTGCCCTCATCGGTCGAGTCCGGGCAGGCCGGTCAGAAGCCGGCCCCGGCGTTGCGCTCGTCCTCGACGTGCAGGCGGTAGGCCAGCGCCGCCTTCCACTGACCGACCTGGGTCAGCGCGATCTCCAGGCACTCGGCGGCATCGATCAGATACCCCAGCCGCGTCGCGGTGTCGGCCTCACCGCTCGACTCGTTGGCCGCAATGGCGAACTTCGACGCCTGATGTGCGGCCTCGAACACGACGTTGTACTGCGACTGCAGCATCGCGTCGTGAACCTTCCTGATATTGGGCTCCGGAATGCGGTACGGCTCGGGCCGCTCCGACAGATCGGTCACCGGCACCGACGTGCCGTTCACATCCGACATGGTCAATGTCCTTTCCGAAGATTCGACGGGAAATTGCCGGGCCTACTTGGACCCGCCGGTGTTGCCCTCGGGAAGCACGGACGTCGCACGAAACGCCACCCGCGAGTTGCCGTTCTGCACCCACGGCATCGCCTGCAGACGGTCCACGTACACGAACTGACCCTGATCGACCTTGGGCGGGTTGTCGGCCGCCACCGTGACCAGGATCGTCTCCGCGTCGCCGTCACTCCAGGCCACGAGCTTGACGGCCCACAGCGGCAGGTTCGTGCTCCCGCTCTTGTCCCGACGGTGCACACCGTCCTTGTCCAGCCGCGGCTCGAATCCGCCCGACGCCTGGAAACGCATGGAACCGGTGTCCAGAATCAACTTCATTGCTGCCGTGCTCCCTCTGGGATCAACTTGCAGGACGCTCACCCCGGACGGGGTGACGTCTCTATAGTCGATCCGTGCGAGCGCACTCATCAGAGGCAGAAAAGGGGGCAGCGTAAGGGGGCACCGGTGCCCCCAATTCACGATTGCAAATCAAGGAGATGGAGATTCAGCGTTGTCCACATCGAAGGTGAAGCCGAACGCCGTACGTCCGTCCGGGCGGTACCGTGTCCTCGTGAGCGACGACGTTGAACGCCCCGTGTGGGCCGACCGTCTCCATCGCGAGCGGCAGGCGCGTGGCTGGTCCCAGGCCGACGTCGTCGCCGCCATGCGGACCTTCTCCGAGGTGCCGCTCCCGGGCGGCCTGCTCGACCAGTGGAAGCGCTGGGAGCGCGGTCGCAACAAGCCGGACGAGTTCTACCGGCCGATCATCGCAGCGGTGTTCGGCACCGTCGTCGACTCGATCTTCGACGACCCACGGCCCCCGAGGCTCGCCTCCGGCGACGAGCTGCTGATCGCGCGCAGCGGGATGGACACCCACGAGCTCGTTCAGCGGATCCGGCAGTCCTCGGTGACCGACGGGACACTCGACGCGCTCGGCCTCACCGTCGAACAGCTCTGCTGCGACTACGGGAGCGCGAACCCCGCGACGTTGATCGAGGAGAGCCGCAACTGGCTCAGCCAGGTGACCCGCCTTCTCGGTGAGCGGCTGACCCTGAGCCAGCACCGCGACGTGCTCGACTCGGCGAGCTGGCTGACCCTGCTCGTCGGCTGCCTGGAGTACGACACCGGCCAGGTGCGGGCCGCGGAGGCCACCCGCGCGGCGGCGCTCCAGCTGGGCATGGAGTCGGAGAACCCGAAGGTGATCGGCTGGGCCCACGAGATGCGTGCCTGGTTCGCGTTGACCGCCGGCCGCTACCGCGAGGTCATCGCCGCCGCCCAGGCCGGCCAGGACGCCGCTGCGGGTCGGTCCGTCTCCGTGCAGCTGCTCGGGCAGGAAGCGAAGGCGTGGGCGCGGATGGGGAACCACCGCAACGTCGTCAGGGCCCTGGAAAAGGGCCGGGTGCTGCTGGACTCGCTGCCCTACCCGGAGCGGCCGGACAACCACTTCGTCGTCGACCCGGACAAGTTCGACTTCTACTCGATGGACTGCTACCGGCTCATCGGGGACAACACACTCGCCGAGATGCACGCGCGCGAGGTGATCCGCAAGAACCAGAACCCGGACGGAACGTCGTCGGCTCCGATGCGGTCCGGTGAAGCACAGCTCACCCTGGGCGTCGTGGCAGCACGAAACGGGGATCTCGACGGAGCGATCGAATACGGATCGTCTGCTCTCGCGATCGATCGCCGTTCGCAGTTCTCCTTGTACATGGTCGGATCGGAGCTGGACGAAGTCCTTCGCGAGCGGTATCCCACCGAGCAGCGGACCCAGGAGTTCCACGACCAGCTCATCGCAGTCACCTCGCCGACGACGTAACAGTCTCGGCTCTGGAACCGGCCGAATCGCAGGGTGTGGCGTCAACCGTCAGGTGAGACTCGGCGCGGGAGCGCGGGGCGGGTTCGCCCTGTTCGGGCGGGTGCGGTCCGCGGTTGGTGAGAACTTTCTACACGTCTTCAAGCCGCGCCCCACCGGGGCGCGGGGCCGGACTCGGCCGGACGGCAACCGCTCCGCGACCTCCGGCCTGACGGCCTCCGGGCGGAGCGGACCTCGGGGCCGCCGGCTACGCGCCGGCAGGAGTGAGAACTGAGACGGTTCCGGTGGGCATCCCCGCTGGCCGCGATCTTCTTCACGTGCACAAACGGTGTCAACCCCGCGCTCCGCGCGCCTCGATTCCGCTGGTGGCCAACCAAGCGGTTTTGGTCACCTTACCGGGTGGGTCGAGTAGCGGAATCGAGGGTTCCGGGTTGACACCGCCTGTTCCCGCAAAGGACTGGCCAGGACAGCGGTAATGAGGACCTCTGATCTGCCTCAGATGGCACCAACGGTCAGTTGCGCAACTGAAGTGAATCCCACAAAGCCTACCGCTGCGACGACGTATGATTGGAGTCAGATTCCTTGCTCCTGGGGAGAATGCCCATCAGCGGGTCGAGAATCTCATGAATCTCCGTCTCGTTATTCTGGGCCCACAATGCAATGAACGCGCCGCGGACGATCTTCTCAGGGACGAGGCCGAGGTGATCTCCCACCTGTGCAAAAAGGAGGTGAGGGTCGCGGTTCGTATTGCTAATCTCGCGAACAATTCTCACGACGTCAGATTGACGTTCTATTGGGAGATGGCAGGCTACGGCGATCTTCGCTGCCAATTCGTCCAGTCGATCCAGAACCTTATTGAATACATAGAGTTCAGGAGTTGATCCCGGGAGCTTGTATATGTCTGCTTCGGAATCTGCGTTCTCGGCAGCGTCCCCATCGAGGTAGCAAACGCTACTAGTCTTGATACTGGGATCAGCTGCGCGAGCCTGCTGAATCCTTGCTGCGTTCGACGAACCATTTAGAGATGGTTTCAGAATGGCTTCATGAGTTCGCGGTGACAGATCAGCGCGCAGGCGAGCTGGAGGAAGCCGAGGTGGATGTCGGCGCGGCGTTCG
>NZ_JBEYYF010000029.1:0-60434 GCF_040645415.1 Pseudonocardia sp. NPDC046786
CCGTCCATGATGCCGACACCGGAGCGGACGGCGGCGCACTCGCGCAGCACGGCCGCCTCCATGTCCTCGCCGGGCCGCGGATAGTGGCGGGCCCGGGTCACCCCACGGCGAGCTCACCGGCTGCGCCGGGCGAACGCCCAGGACGCCGCCGCGAGGAACAGCACGGCCGCGCCGGCGCACCAGGCCAGCGCGACCGCCACCGTCGACCCCAGCCCCACGGCCGGGGCACCGTCGGATCCCATGCCCACCAGCAGCCCGCGGACCGACTCGATCACCGGCGTCACCGGCTGGACCTCGGCGAATCCGCGCAGCCAGCCGGGCATCGTCTCCGGCGGGACGAACGCGCTGGAGACGTAGGGCAGGAAGAGCATCACGAACCCGAACCCGCCGGCCGCGGCGGGTGTGCGCACCACGACGCCGACGAACACCGACACGCAGGTGATGGCGAGGATGTAGGCGGTGACGACGCCCACCGCGCCCAGCCCGGCGGCGATGCCGGCGTCGGCCCGGAAGCCGATCAGGGCCGCCACGCCGAGCACGATGGCCGTCGTGACGAGGTTGCGCGCCACGCTCGCCAGCACGTGCCCGGCCAGCACCGTCGCGCTCGCGACCGGCATCGACCGGAACCGGTCCATGATCCCGTCGGCCATGTCCTGGGTGACCGCGATCGCCGTGTTCGACGCCCCGAAACCGGCGCAGAGCAGGATCACGCCGGGGGTGGCGTAGGTCAGGTAGTCGGTGCCGACCTCCATCGCGCCGCCGAAGACGTAGACGAACATCAGCATGATCAGGGTCGGCATGATCAGGGCGACCAGGAGTTCGTCGGGATCGCGGCCCGCCAGCCGCAGCGCCCGCCCGGTCATGGTCGCGGTGTCCGGGCCGAACCGCGTCCACCGTGCCTGCACCGGGGCGCTCACGCCGCGGCTCCCCGGTCGCCACCGGCCGCCGCGGCCCCGCGATCGCCACCGGCCGCCCGGCCGGTCAGGGCGAGGAACGCGTCGTCCAGGCTGGGCGCCCTGACCTGCCACTGCTCGGGCACGGCACCCGTCCGTTCGACGCCGGCGAGTACCTGCCGCACGTGCCCGACCGAGCCGTCGGTGGGCACCCGCAGCGTCCGCGAGCCCGGGACCGGCAGGCCCAGTGCCGCGGCCACCCTGGTCGCCTCCGGGCCGGCGGCGAAGGTGAGCTCGACGCCCGCGTCGCCGACCCGGCGCTTGAGCTGGGCCGGGGTGCCCTCGGCGACCACCCGGCCGGAGTCGATCATCGCGACCCGGTCGGCGAGCCGGTCCGCCTCCTCCAGGTACTGGGTGGTGAGGAACAGGCCGGCGCCGTCGGCGACGACCCGCTCGATCACCTCCCACATGCCGCGCCGGCTGCGCGGGTCGAGGCCGGTGGTCGGCTCGTCGAGGAACAGCACCCGGGGGCGCCGGACCAGCCCGGCGGCCAGGTCGAGCCGGCGACGCATCCCGCCGGAGTAGGTGTCCAGCCTGCGGTCGGCCGCGGCGGCCAGGTCGAAGGCGTCGAGCAGCTCGTCCACCCGGGGGCGCACGGCGCGCCGCGGCAGGTGCGCCAGCCGGGCCATCATCGTCAGGTTCTCCCGGCCGGTCAGCTTCCCGTCGACGGCCGCGTACTGGCCGGTGAGGCCGATGACCTCGCGCACCCGGCGGGCCTCGGACAGCACGTCGAACCCGGCGACCCGGGCGGTCCCGCCGTCCGGGCGGGCCAGCGTGCTGAGGATGCGCACGGTGGTGGTCTTCCCGGCGCCGTTCGGGCCGAGCAGGGCGAGCACCTCGCCGCGGCCGAGCTCCAGGCCGATGCCGTCCAGCACCCGCACCGAGCGGTAGCTCTTGCGCAGGCCGGTGGCCTGCACGAGGAGATCCGTTCCGGTCATCGCCGTCCCCCTTCTGATTACGATACAAACTGTTTATAGCATCAACTGCTTACCGTGGACACCGTCGGTGTCCCGCCGGATCGGGACGGGAGGATGGGCGGCATGGGCGAGCACGAACCTGATCCCGGCCTCCCGCCGACGCTGCGCAGGCTGTGGCGCCGCGCGGAGCGGCCGCGGCGGGGCCCGAAGCCGGCGCTGAGCGTCGACGCGATCGTGCGGGCCGCCGCCGCGATCGCCGACGCCGAGGGGCTCGCGGCGGTGTCCATGGCCCGGGTCGGTGACGCGCTGGGCTACTCGGCGATGGCCCTCTACCGGCACGTGGAGAGCAAGGACGAGCTGCTGGCCCTGCTCGCCGACCACATCGCCGCGGACCTGGCGATGCCCGCGCACGCCGGTGACTGGCGGTCCGGTCTGCACGCCTGGACGCTCACCCAGATCGAGGCGGTGCTCGCCCGGCCCTGGTTCCTCGATCTGCCGCTGGCCACCGTGCAGCCCGGGCCGAACCGGGTGCGCTGGCTGGACGAGGCGTTCGGGGTGCTGCGCGGGATCGACCTGCCCGCCGCGGAGAAGCTGGCGATCATCGGCCTGCTGGCCCAGCACGTGCTCGCCGAGGGCCGGGTGCAGGTGGAGGCCGGGCGGGCGGCGGCGGCCGGGGCCCGGCGGGCCCGCGGGCTCCCGGCCGACGCCCCGGTCGGCGAGCTCACCCCGGACGAGCTGGCGGCGGCGAACCCGCTGAACGACTTCGAGGCCGTGCTGCGCCATCTCGCCGAGCCGGCCGACTACCCGCACCTGACCGAGGCGCTGGCCGGCGGCGGGGACGGGTTCGCCGCCGCCGACCCGGACACCGACGTCGACTTCGGGCTCACGATCGTGCTCGACGGCGTCGAGGCGTACCTGCGACGCCGCGGCGCCCGGTGACGCGCACGCGGAACTGTCGGGGGGTGGGTGCAGCATGGCGGGCATGACGGCTGAGGGGGACGCCGCGCTGCGGGCGCGGGCGGAGGAGGTGCTCGGGCAGCTGGCCGGCCCGGGCGCCCGGCTGCGCGAGGACCAGTGGACGGCGATTTCCGCGCTCGTCGCGCAGCACCGCCGGGCACTCGTCGTGCAGCGCACAGGCTGGGGCAAGTCGGCGGTCTACTTCGTGGCCACGGCGCTGCTGCGCGAGCAGGGCGCCGGGCCGACGGTGATCGTCTCGCCGCTGCTCGCACTGATGCGCAACCAGATCGACGCGGCGATCCGGTCCGGGATCGTCGCGGTCACCGTGAACTCGGCCAACGCCGACGAATGGGACGCGGTGTACGCCGACATCGCGGCGGGCGACGTCGACGTGCTGCTGGTCAGCCCGGAGCGGCTGAACAACCCCGACTTCCGGGACCGGGTGCTGCCGAAGCTGGCGGCGAGCGCCGGGATGCTGGTGGTCGACGAGGCGCACTGCGTGTCCGACTGGGGGCACGACTTCCGGCCGGACTACCGGCGGCTGCGCACGCTCATCGCGGAGCTGCCGCCCGGCATCCCGGTCCTGGCGACGACGGCGACCGCGAACGACCGGGTGGTCACCGACGTCTCCGAGCAGCTCGGGATGGGCCGCGACCAGCAGGACACCCTGGTGCTGCGCGGCTCGCTGGACCGCGAGTCGCTGCGGCTGGCCGTCGTGTCGCTGCCCACCCCGGCGCGGCGGCTGGCCTGGCTGGCCGCGAAGCTCGGCGAGCTGCCCGGCGCCGGGATCGTCTACACGCTCACCGTGCAGGCCGCCGACGAGGTCGCCGAGTTCCTGCGCGAGCGCGGGTTCGCGGTGCGCTCCTACTCCGGGAAGACCGATCCGGAGGACCGGCTGACCGCCGAGACCGACCTGCAGGAGAACCGGGTGAAGGCGCTGGTGGCGACGTCCGCGCTCGGCATGGGCTTCGACAAGCCCGATCTCGGGTTCGTCGTACACCTGGGCGCGCCGGCCTCACCGGTCGCCTACTACCAGCAGATCGGTCGCGCCGGGCGCGCGCTGGAGCGGGCCGAGGTGGTGCTGCTACCGGGCCGGGAGGACCGCGACATCTGGGCGTACTTCGCGTCCCTGGCGTTCCCGGCGGAGCCGCTGGTCCGCCAGACCCTCGACGTGCTGTCCGACCACCCGCAGTCGACGGCGTCCATCGAGACCAGGGTGGACCTGTCCCGCACCCGGCTGGAGATGCTGCTCAAGGTGCTCGACGCCGACGGCGCGGCGAAGCGGGTGAAGGGCGGCTGGATCGCCACCGGCGAGCCGTGGGTGTACGACACCGAGCGGCACCAGCGGGTGAACGAGGCCCGCCGGGCCGAGCAGCAGGCGATGCTCGACTACATCGCGACGTCCGAGTGCCGGCTGGTCTTCCTGCGCCGCCAGCTCGACGACCCGGACCCGACGCCGTGCGGGCGCTGCGACACCTGCACCGGCACGGTGTGGTCGAACGACGTGCCGGCCGACGGCGAGCAGGCGGCGGCCGAGCGGCTGACCCGCCCCGGGATCGAGATCCCGCCGCGCAAGATGTGGCCGTCCGGGATGAAGGAACTCGACGTTCCGCTCTCCGGCCGGATCGCGGCGGGCGAGCAGGCCGGGAGCGGGCGGGCGGTCGGTCGGCTCTCCGACATCGGCTGGGGCACCCGGTTGCGCGAGCTGCTCGCCGGGCCGGACGAGCCGGTGCCGGCCGATGTTCTCGACGCGGTGGTCCGGGTGCTGGCCGGGTGGGAGTGGGAGCAGCGCCCGGTCGGCGTGGTCGGGATCGGCTCGCGGACCCGGCCGCACCAGCTCGACCACCTGGCTCGGCGGATCGCCGAGATCGGCCGGCTGCCGCTGCTCGGGTCGCTGCCGCCGGCCGGGGAGCGGCCGGGCCCGAAGGAGAACTCCGCCCAGCGGCTCGCCGCGGTGTGGTCGGCGCTCGACTCCGGCGCGCTGCCCGACCTGTCCGGTGTGGACGGGCCGCTGCTGCTCGTCGACGATCTCGTCGACTCCGGGTGGACGATGACGGTCGCGGCCCGCGCCGTCCGCCGGGCCGGCGCCCCGGCTGTGCTCCCGATGACACTTGCCGTCGCCGGCTGATCGACCCTTGACAACTCCGTCGAGCGAATGGAGGTTTGCCTCGCCTCACTGAAGGGACACCTCATGTCGTCACTGCCGCTCGGGCGGTTCCCCGTGGTCGCCGCGCTCCTGTCGGCCGCGGCAGTCCTCGCCGGATGCAGCTCTCCCGCGTCCGAGGACGGTGCGTCGGCGGGCCCCGCCGACGGCCGGTTCCCGGTGACGGTGACGCACGCCTTCGGCGAGACGACGATCCCCGAGAAGCCGCAGCGCATCGTCGCGCTCGGTGCCAACGACCTGGCCGTGGCCCAGGCGGTGGACGCCCCGATCGTCGGGGCCGTGCAGAACGTGAGCGGGTCCGGCCCGGCGCTGCCGTATCTCGATCCGCTGCCCGCAGAGGTGCTGTCGATCAGCGGCGAGGCCCCCACGATCTCGGCCGAGCAGATCGCCACCTTCGATCCGGACGTGATCCTCGCGGTGTCCGCGTGGCAGGTCGCCGATCGGGCGACCTACGACCAGCTCTCCGCGATCGCCCCGGTCGTCGCCCCGGCCGAGGGCCTCTACGCCGCCTCCATGCAGGACGACGCCCGCCAGGTCGGCCGCGCGATCGGCGAGGAGGAGAAGGTCGAGGAGCTGATCGCCACCGCCGAGGGGCAGCTCGCCGAGGTCCGCGAGCAGCTCCCCGGGCTCGCCGGGAAGACCTACCTCTACGGCCAGGCGCGCGGCGAGATCCTGCCGATGGTCGTCGGCGAGCAGAACCAGTCGACGGTGTTCGTGCGGGCGCTGGGCCTGGACGTCCCGCCGTCGTTCAAGGACGCTCCCGCCTCCGACGATCTCGCGCCCGGCACCGTCGGCGTGTCCTACGAGGAGATCGGCCGGCTCTCCGACGCCGACCTGCTCATCATGACCTTCGCCGGTGCCGACGACCGGGCGACGTTCGAGGGGAACGAGCTGGTGCAGCGGGTGCGCGCGGTGCGGGAGGGCAACTACGTCCCGATCGACCTCGACACGGCCGTGGCGCTGCAGGCACCGAACCCGGTGTCCACCGGATGGCTGCTCGACCAGCTGCGACCGTCGCTGGAGAAGGTCGCCGGCTGATCGGGACCCGATGTCCTACCCGCGAGTAGGCTCGACCACATGAACCCTCCGGACTTCGCGCTGAAGGCGATGAACGCCGGTCACCGCCTGCTGATCAAGCTCACCGGTGGCAAGGTCGGCTACTCGACGATGGGCATGCCGGTCGTGGAGCTCACCACCACCGGCCGGCGGACCGGCGAGCCGCGCACCGTGCTGCTGACCGCGCCCGTGCACGGCGACGGACGCTACGTCGTCGTCGCCTCGCGCGGCGGGGACGACAAGCACCCGGCCTGGTTCCTGAACCTGCGGGCGAACCCTGACGTCGAGGTCGCGGTGCAGGGTGGTCCGCGGGTGCCGATGCACGCCCGGGTCGCGTCCCCCGAGGAGCGGGCCGAGCTCTGGCCGACGATCACCGGGAAGTACCGCAACTACGCCGGCTACCAGCGCAGCACCGAGCGGGAGATCCCGCTGGTGCACCTCGAGCCGAAGGACTGACCGCACCCCGGGTGCGAGCGCGCACCCCTTCCACCCGGTGCGGCGCCGAGCGCGGGGTGCGGGAAGCGAAGCGCCGGGGTGCGGCGCCGAGGGCGGGATGCGACACCACGCCCCGGACGCGACACGGCGTGGTCCCGAACAGCGCCGGCCGGGTTCGGGTGGCGGGCGACCCTGCGGTCAGCCCGCGGGCGTGTCCCCGGTGGCCCGCGACCGCCCGGGCGGGGTGCGCTCGTCGGGCCGCGGCCCCCAGCTCGGGTACAGCAGCGTCCCGGCCGAGTCGGTGAGTGGCTCCCCGGCCGGCAGGTCGTCCTCCGCACCCGGGACGGCCGCGTCGATACGCAGGTCGGCGGCGTGCGGCCGGCCGGCCGCGATCCAGCCGGCCGCCAGCTCGGCCAGCCGGTCGGCGGCAGCGGCACCGCCGGGGCCGAACGACCGGATCGTCGCGGCGGGTTCGGCGAGCAGCAACGCGCATCCCTCGCCGGCGCTGACGCCGAGCCCGGCCCGGCCCCCGGCCAGCGGGAACAGCGCGTCGGCGAGCCGCCCGCGGGCCGGTCCCAGCAGCCGGACGACCGCGGGCTCGGCGAGCGCGCACCACAGGCCGAGGCCGTCCCAGAGATCCGACACCGATCCCGGCGTCGGCGACGGGTGATCGGTCCCGAGGTCGCGCAGTGCACGTTCGAGCACGCCCGGATCGGGGTCCGGTGCGCCGTTGCCGGAGTGCTGCACGGTCCAGCCGGACCCGGGCAGCACGGTGTCGGCGCCCGGGTCGGCGCCCGCACCGCGGAGCCGGACGAACGCACAGCTGCGCACCGACACCGACGCGAGCCGGTGCGGACCGGTCCGTGCGAACGCCACCGACAGCTGGCTGCCGCGCACGGTCAGCGGGAGCAGCAGCCTCCCGGTCGGGGTCAGCTGCAGCACCCACTCCGGGCGGATGCCGGTGGAGCCGACGGTCAGCTCGATCCGGTCGTAGGGCGCCGACGGCGGGTACCCGTCGGCCCCGTCGGCGGTGACCACCTCGATCTCGTCGAGACCGGCCGCGAGCAGGTGGGCGCGCGCGCCCTCGACGAGGTCCTCGTCGATGTCGACCGTGGTCACCGCCCCGCGGCAGCCGACGATGTGCGCGAGCAGCCCGGCGTTCCAGCCCGCTCCGGCACCGATCTCGAGGACGCGGTGGCCGGGCGCGGCGTCCAGCTGTTCCAGCATGATCGCCACCATCGACGGCTGCGACACCGAGCTGACGGTGACGCCGTCGGCCGTCTTGATCGGCACGGCCTCGTCGGCGTAGGCGTCGAGCGGGTCGCTGCCGGGCAGGAACAGGTGCCGGGGCACGGCCTGCAGGGCGGCCCGGATCCGCGGGCTGTGCACCCGGCCGTCGCGCTCCAGGTCGGCCACCAGCCGGGCCCGGGCGTCCTCCGCCGTCCGCATGCCGCGCATCCTTGCGGGTAGTCCGTCCGCAGGACAAATCCCGCCCGGGACGAACGACGTAGCCGGACCCCGTCAGCAGCGGCTCCCGCGCACCGCGCGGTGCTCCTAGGCTCGGCGCCGTCACCGTCCCGCTCGACGAGGAGCACCGATGACCTGCCCCTCCACACATCCGGTTGCCGGCTCGCTGTTCGGCCGCCGGCACGTCGTGCTGCCCGGGACCGTCGGTGACGACGAGCTGCGCGCGCTGGCCGCCGAGGCGGCGGCGCTCCCGGCGGAGCCGGCCGGGGACGGTGGCACCGTCGCGATCGCGTCGCTGCGCCGCCCGGTGATCGCGGACGTCGCGCTCCGGCTGAGCGGGCTCGCGGCGGCCCGGCATCTGGCGTCGCCGTTCGAAGCGACCGAGGTCAGCTTCGTGACCCGGGGCGCGGTGGCCGCGGTTCCGCGGCGCGAGCAGCGCTACTACCTGGGCTGCACGGCGTCGGTGGTGCTCGCCGGGACCGGGACACTCACCGAGCATGCCGAGCGCGACCGGGCCGATGTGCTGCAGCGCAGCCGGATCGGGCCGGGGGACGTGGTCCTGCTGCGTGGCTGGAGCCCGCTCGGCGCGGCCGATCCGCGCCCCTACCTCCGCATCGTCGCCGACGGCGGTCCGCTGCTGATGATGCGCCTGCGGCAGAACCTGGTCGGTTCGACGCGGGAGCCGGCCTGGCTCCCGCTGCTGACCGAGGCCGAGATCGCCGAGGCCCGCACCCGAGCCCAGCACTGACCCCGCCGCCCACGCTCCCGCACCGCCCCGGCCCACCCGCACGGGAGGCGACGGTCAGGGGGTGGGGGCGGCGGAGGTGAGGGTGGTGTCGAGCCACGCACCCGGGTCGAGGCCGGGCGGCAGCTGCCCGATCCCGACGATCTCGTCGTAGGCCGCCTGCCAGCGCTCCGGCGAGACGCCGAGCAGCGTGTCGCCGGCGGTGTAGGCGTCGACGTAGGCGGACAGCGCGGCCGTCGCCACCTCCGGATCGGCCAGCGCCGGGACCTCGTACTCCGAGCCGATCAGCCGCATCGTCTCGGCGAACCCGTTCGCCTCGTCGTCGATGATGAACTGCATGGCCTCCTCGACGGCGGCGGCGTAGCGCTCCAGCCGGTCGCGGGTCTGCGGGTCGGCCATCTGCTCGGCGGAGGTGACGTACATCTGGGCGCCGGCGTCGACGTCCTGGTTCGGGTCGTAGACGACGGCCTCGGGCCGGGTGCGGTCGAGGAGCACCGAGGTGTCCAGCGAGACGATGTAGGCGTCCACCCGGCCGGAGGTGAGGAGATCGAACACGCCGGGGCTCAGCCCGACGACCTGGCGGGGCACCTCCTCCGGCGGGACCCCGGCGGAGCCGGCGACCAGGTCCAGGGTGATCGAGCTGGTCCCGCCCTCGGACGGGGTTCCGACGAGCCGGCCGCGGAACTGCTCGGCCCGGGTGATCGGGGCGGCCTCGGTGGAGATCATCCGGATGGTGCCGGTGTGGATCGGCTCGCCGAACGCGAGCAGCGGGGCGTCGCGCTCACCGGCGGCGATCATCGTCTCGATGTCGCCGATCCGGGTCAGCTCGGCGCCGCCGGCGAGCACCGTCTGGATCGCGGGCGCCGAACCCTGGGTGGCCTCGAACGTGACGTCCAGGCCGCGCGCCTCGAACAGGCCGCGGGTGTCGGCGATCATCTCGGGGGCGAACGACAGGCTCTCCAGCGGCAGCACGTTGAGGAAGGTGACCGGCTCGCCGCCGCTCTCGCCGTTCCCGCCGCAGGCGGCGAGCACCGCGCAGGCGGCCAGCGCGGCGGCGCAGGTCCGGCCGATGCGACGGGCACTCCGGGTGGTCGTGGTGGTCATGGCTCACGTCTCCTCGCGTCGTTGCGATCCGTGGCGGTCCCCGGCCACAACGCTAGGAAGGACGGCGGGGACGGCGGAAATAGACGATCCGCCTGCTCGTCATCACTGACGTTGATGATCACTGACGTCGATGCCGGGCCGGCAGGAACGCGGCCAGCTCGGCGAGCACCTCGCCGGGGGCCTCCTCGGCCAGCAGGTGCCCGGCGTCCAGGGCCCGCCCGGTGGCGTCCGGCGCCCAGACCCGCCAGCCGTCCAGGACGTCCGGGGACCGGCCGAGCGGCCCGCGCCGCCCCCACAGGACGAGCGTCGGCGCGGTGATCGTGCGCCGGCCGCGATCGGCCTCGTCGTCGGCGGCGTCGACGTCGAATCCCGCCCGGTAGTCCTGGCACATCCCGTGCACCACCTCGGGACGCGCCCAGGCGGCGGCGTACGCGGTGAGCGCCGCCGGGTCGCAGACCTCCGCCAGCCCGCGGCCGAGGATCGCCTCCGGCTCCGCGGCGACCAGCCGCTCCGCCAGGTCGGCGGGCTGCGACAGCAGGAACCAGTGGAACGCCCCGCGGGCGAACCGGGCGTCGGCGCGGGCCAGCACGTCGGCCGTCGGCAGGATGTCCAGCACGGCCAGGGCGCTCACGGTGCCCGGATGGTCCAGCGCCATCCGGTACCCGCAGCGGGCACCCCGGTCGTGCCCGACGACGGCGAACCGGTCGTGGCCGAGCGCGGCCATCACCGCGACCAGATCCGCCGCCATCGTCCGTTTGCCGGACACGGCGACGTCCGCGCCGGGCGGGAGCGTGCTGTCGCCGTAGCCGGGCAGGTCGGCCAGCACCAGGGTGCGGCCGTCGAGCAGGCCGGGGGCGATCCGGTGCCACATCACCGAGGTCTGCGGCCATCCGTGCAGCAGCAGCACCGGCGGTCCCTCCCCCGCCTGCCGGACCCGCACCGTCGCACCGGACGGCGCCGGGACGTCCCGGGCGCGGCCGGGCAGCCCGATCCCGCTCACCCGAGCCGGTACCAGGCGGCGGCCGTCCCGCCGCGCACCGCGGCCGACTCGTCGTCGTCCAGCACCGCGGCGAGCCGGTCGGCGCCCGGGCCGTGGTCGTGCGGGTGGTCCCCGGCGTGCATCAGCAGCTCCGGGCCGAGCAGGTCGACCGCCTCCCTGGCCTGCACCGGATCGGCCGGCAGGTGGATCGGCGCGGTGGTGAACCGGACGTGCTCGCGGACGATCTCCGACGGTGGCCGGTCCACCCACGGCACTTCCCGCCACACGCCCTTCCAGTCCTTGTCGAACCGCCACAGCAGGGGCGGCAGCCAGGTCGAGCCGCACTCGGCGACGGTCACCCGCAGCCCGGGGAGCTCGGCGAACACGCCCTCGGTCACCAGGCTCACCAGCTGGCCCTGCCCGACGACGTGCCCGTTCGCCAGGTAGTCCTCCAGGTAGCTGTGCGTCATCCCGCTCGACGACGGCGCCTGTCCGGCGCGACCCCAGGCGTGCAGGGTGACGACGAGACCGTGCTCGGCGGCGGCGCGCAGCACCGGCCGGTTCCGGACGTGCCCCCAGCGGGTGTCGTTGCGGACCGGCAGCAGCACCGTGACGACCTCGGATCGGGCGCCGATCCGGCCGATCTCGGCGACCGCCGCGTCGACGTCGAGGGTCGGCACCACCATCGCCACCCGCAGCCGCGGATCGTGGGCCTGCCAGCGCTCCAGCAGCCAGTCGTTGACCGCGCGGCAGAGCGCCGCCTCGTAGTACGGGTTGCGGTTGGTCTGGAAGGTGCTGGTGCAGGTGAGGATCGCGGTACCGGTGCCGTCCGGGGTGAGCACCCGCTCGCCCAGCTCGCCGACGTCGGACAGCGGCCGCCCGCCGGGACCGACGCCGGGCGGGTAGGCGCCGCCCTGGGTCGGCGACAGCGACACCCCGCCGTCGGTGGTGTAGTCGCTCCAGTACGGGTCCATGTGCGCGACCAGCTCGGCCAGCGCGGACGGGACACAGTGGACGTCGGTGTCGATTCTCTCCGACCCCAGGCTCACGCTCACGACGCCACCCGCTCGGGCAGGCCGTAGAGCCGGCAGGCGTTCGATCCCATGATCGACTCGCGCAGGTCGGGCGGGAACAGCCGCGGCGCCGCCTGCGGCGAGTCGAAGTCCCAGTGCGGGTAGTCCGAGGCGAACATGATCCTCTCGCCCAGCCCGAGATGCCGGACGACGGTGGCCAGGTCGGCCGGGTCGCGCGGCTCCTCGATCGGCTGGGTGGTGAACCACAGGTGCTCGCGCAGGATCTCCGACGGCGGCCGGTCCAGGTGCGGGACGTCCTCGCGCAGCGCGGCCCAGCCGTCGTCGAGCGACCACATCAGCGGCGCCGCCCAGGCCAGTCCGCCCTCCACGCAGACCACCTGCAGCTCGGGGAACTCGGTGAGCACGCCCTCGCAGAGCAGGCTGGTGACCAGCGCGCCCATCATGTTGCCGTTCCAGACGTGTTCCTCGAGGTAGAACGAGGGCCAGCCGGCGCCACGGTGCTGCTCCAGTCCGCCGGTGTGCGCGGCGATCGGCAGGCCGGCCTCGGCGGCCGCGGCGTAGATCGGCCAGTACCGGCGCCTGCCGAACCCGGACTCGCCGCCGGTGGCCAGCAGCACCTGGCAGAACCGCGGGTCACCGGCGCGCCTGCGGATCTCCGCGGCGGCCAGGTCCGGCGACTCCAGCGACACCGCGATCGACGACCGCAGCCGCGGCTCGCGGTCCAGCCAGCACTCGGCCACCCAGTCGTTGAGCGCCCGGCACAGCGAGGCGGCGAAGTCCGGCGTCTCGGCGCCCCAGCTGTGTGACTGCAGCGGGATGAGCACGCCGTGGTCGATGTCGAACTCGTCCAGCAGCTGGTCGCGGACGAGCTGCAGGTCGCTGCCCGGGAAGGCACCGTCCGGCCAGGCGTCCAGCCGGTACCCGGAGTTGCGGACCCGCGGGTAGACGTCCGGCGGGGCGGGGACCCGGCTGCCGAACAGCTCGTAGCGGCGCCGGGCGGCCGGGTCCAGCCGGCGCAGCAGCTCGGCCGGCGGGCAGGTCGGGTGGATGTCGGTGTCGACGATGGTGAAGGTGGTGCGCCGGCGGGGCGGTGCCGCCGGCGCCTCGGGTGCGGTGGTCACGGGCTCTCCCCCGGGCTCGGCACGGTGCGGGCGGGTCGCGGCGTGGTGTCGACGACGACGTGATCGCCCGAGCCGAACCGCTCCACGGTCACGTCGAAGGTCTCCGCGACGAACGGGCCGGGCCGCCGCTCGCCGGGCGCCGGATCGGTGGCACCGGCACAGTCCTCGCCGGCGGGCTCTACGCTCACCTCGTAGCTGCGGGCGGGCGGCTCCGCCGGGCCGAGGAACGACTGGCCGGTCGCCAGGTCGTACTCCCAGCCGTGCCAGGGGCAGGCGATCAGGGCGTGCTCGTCGTCGCGCTCGTAGCGCCCCGGCATGCTCGACCGGACCCACGCCTGGGTGCGGCCCCGGCACAGCGGGCCACCCAGGTGCGGGCAGTGGTTGTTGAGTGCGTAGAACCGGTCGCCGACCCGGAAGACGCCGATCGAGCGCCGTCCGCGGGTGACGATCTTCCGTTCGCCGGGGGCGAAGTCGTCCACCCGGGCCACCACGATCCGCATGCCCCCGACGCTATGTCGCAGGTCACCCGGGCCGGAAAGAAAGAGTTGGGATGCCGGGCATCCACCGGGTCTATGGGCCGGGGCGCAACGACCGCGATGCGCTGTCCAGCATCGAGCGGAGCCAGGTGTGCGCAGCGTCGCCGGAGCGCAGCCGGTGCCACCAGAAGACCTCCACGATCGGCGGCGGGTTCCCGGGGCACGGCACGATCCGCAGGTCCGGACGGTCGGCGAAGCCGGCCGCGAGCCGTCCCTGCATGACGGCGACCCGGTCGGTCCCGGCGACGAACCACGGGGTCGCCGCGTAGCTGTCGACCCGCACCGCGACCCGCGGCCGGCTGCCGAGCATGGCGAGCAGCGGGGCGAGCGGGGAGCTCGCCGGGTACTGCGCGTCCGGATGGTTCGGGATGACCCACGGCAACCGTTCCAGGTCGGCCAGGCCGATCCGGTCGGACACCGGGTTCGCCGCGTCGACGACGCACACCCAGCTGTCCCGGAACAGCTCCTGGCCGCACAGCTCGTCCACCTTGAACTCGGCCTTCGGCGCGGAGATGATCCCGTCCAGCGTGCGCAGCGTCTCCGGCAGGTCGGCCGGCAGCCTGCCCTTGACGACGGGGACGTGCAGCCGGACGCCGGGCGCGGCGTCGTGCACCGCGCGCGAGAGCGCCTCGCCCATCGCCGCGAGCACGTAGTCGGTGGTCATCACGGTGAACTCCCGCTCGGAGACCTCGGGCCGGAACGGCTCCTCCGGCGCGAAGAACCGCTCCAGCCCCAGGCACAGCGGCTCGATCTGGACGGCGAGCCGGCGCCCGAGCGGCGACAGCACGAAGCCGCCGCGGGTGCGTTCGAGCAGGTCGTCGTCGAAGTGCCTGCGCAGCCGGGCGAGCGCGGCGCTCGCCGCGGGCTGGGTCACCCCGACCCGCTCGGCGGCCCGGGTGACGTTCCGCTCGCGCAGCAGCTCGCGCAGGATCACCAGCAGGTTGAGGTCGACGTTGGCCAGCGCGACCGCGGCGGAGCGGGGCACCTCAGGCGCCCTCCCCGTGCAGGCCGGCGACCGGCAGCACGGTCCGGACGGTCCAGCCGCCGTCCGGGCGCGGGCCCGCCGAGCAGGTGCCGCCCCAGCGCTCGGCGCGCTCGCGCATCGACACCAGCCCGATGCCGCCGGGGACGCCGGTCAGCGGATCGGCCGGCCGGATCCCGGTGCCGTCGTCGGCGATCTCGACGACCAGGTCGCCGTCGATCCGCTCGATCCGCACCCGCACCGTGTCGGCGCCGGCGTGCTTGACGACGTTGTGCAGCGCCTCCCGGACGGTGCGGTACAGGTCGTCGGCGACGCCGGGGCCCAGTCGCGGGTCCACCGGCGCGAGCACGTCCACCCGCAGGCCGGTCCGGGACTGCACCTCGGAGGCGTGCGTGCGGACCGCCTCCACCAGGTCGCCGCCGCGCGGCGCGGCCGGGTGCATCTCGCGCACCAGCAGCCGCAGGTCGTCCAGCGCGTCGGCGGACATCTCGGAGAGCTCGGTGGCCGCGCCGAGCACCCGGCTCGGGTCCGGATCGGAGCGGTCCAGCTGGCCCTGCAGCGCGGAGACCTGCATCCGGATCGAGAACAGCTGCTGCACCACCGAGTCGTGCAGATCCCGGGCCAGCCTGCGGCGTTCCGCGGTGCGCGCCTCGGACCGCGAGCGGGCGACCAGCCGGGCGGTGTCCACGGCGACCGCGGCGTGCGCGGCCATCGCCTCCAGGAACGCCAGCGACGACGGGTCCGGCGCCTCGTCCGGCTCGTAGTAGGCGTTGATCACGCCGACGGTGGTGCCGCGCACGACCATCGGCATCGCGACGAAGCCGTCCCAGTCCGGCCGGCCCATGATCTCGTGCAGCGGCTCCCACGCCGGGTCGGACAGGATCGCCGCCCGGCGGTGCGGCACCACGACCGGCTCGCCGCGCGCGTGCGCCTCCAGGAACCGGATGTCGGCGCCGCGTTCCCGGCAGGACCGCAGCCGCCGGACGAAGTCCGGTGCGGACCCGAACCCAGCCATCCCGAGCACCTGCAGGTCGGCGGCCGGGTCGTCGACGGCCAGGATCTGCGCGGCCGCGATGTGCGCGGTGCCGATGATCTCGCGGGCGATCGCGTCCAACGTGCTGGTCAGCGAGCCCGCCTCGGCGACCCCGGCGGCCGCCCGGACGATCGCGGTCAGCCGCTCCTGCCGGGCCAGCCGGTCGGTGACGTCGCCGAACCACACGGCCCAGCCACCGGTGCCGTCCGGCGCGATCCGGTACCGCAGCTCGCGGCCCGGACCGTCCGGACCGGGCCGGCGCAGGGTCCGGGTCCCCGACGGGCCGGCCGGGCCGGGGACGAACGGCGCCGGGGTGCCGAGCAGTTCGTCGGCCGGGCGGCCGAGCAGCGCGGCGGCGGCCGGGTTCAGCGATCGGAACCGACCCTCGTCGTCGAGCAGGACGAGGCCGTCCGGGCACACCGCGACCAGCGCGGCGGCTCCGGGCGCATCCCGGTCCGGCACCGGAACGGTCGTCACATCGTCGTGCACCGCACCATCATGCGGTCACCCGGCGCCGGGTTCGAGCGTTTCATCAGGGTAATTGATATCGATCCGCTCCTCCGGCACCCCGAGTGCCGAGCCCAGCACGGACCGCATCATGTCCTTCGGGACGAGGCAGTCCGCGCAGGCGTCCGGCCCGGCGCTGATCCGGACCTCGAGCCGGTCGCCCGCCTCGGTCACCTCCATCGCGTAGTCGTCGGCCTCCAGGCCGGTGCGCAGCCCCTCCAGGGCGGTGTGGTCGATCACGGGCGGGTCCCCTCGTTCTCGGTGCCGTTCGGGCCGGTGGGTGGGTCCAGCGGGAAGTGGCAGGCGGTGCGGTGCCCCGGCGCCAGCTCCAGGAGCACCGGCTCCTCCTCGGCGCAGCGCTGCTGCGCGCGCGGGCAGCGGGTCCGGTAGCGGCAGCCGCTCGGCGGGTCCAGCGGCGACGGCGGTTCGCCGGGCGGCGCTTTCGGCCGCCGCACCCGTCCGGTCGCCGGGTCCAGGCCGGGGATGGAGTCGAGCAGCGCCGCGGTGTAGGGGTGCCGGGGCGCCCGGTAGAGCGCGGTCGCCGGGCCGATCTCGGCGAGCTGCCCGAGGTGCATCACCGCGACCCGGTCGCTGACCTGCTTGACCAGCGCCAGGTCGTGTGCGATGAACAGGTACGAGAGGCCGAGATCGGTGCGCAGCCGTTCGAACAGGTTCAGCACCTGCGCCTGGATCAGCACGTCGAGCGACGACACCGCCTCGTCGCAGATGAGCAGTGCCGGGTCCAGCGCGATCGCCCGCGCGATCGCGACCCGCTGGCACTGCCCGCCGGACAGCTCGTGCGGGCGCCGCCGCCCGTAGAGCGACGGATCGAGGCCGACCATGTCCAGCAGCTCGTCGACCCGGCGGGCGCGCGCCGACGCGGTGCCCTCCCGGTAGCCGATCAGCGGCTCGGCGACCAGCTCGGCGACCCGCCAGCGCGGGTTCAGCGAGCCGAACGGGTCCTGGTAGACCATCTGCAGCGATCGCCGGGCGCGCACCAGGTCGCGCCGGCGCAGCCCCATCAGGTCGACGCCCTGGAACTCGATCTCGCCGGACTGCGGCCGCGGTGCCTGGATCAGCGACCGGGCCAATGTGGACTTGCCGGAACCGGTCTCGCCGACCACGCCGAGCGTCTCGCCCGGGTATACCTCCAGCGACACGTTCGACACGGCGTGCACGACGCCGCCCTTCACCCCGCCCGCGGCCCGCACCGGGAACTCCTGGACGACGTCGCGGGCGGCCAGCAACGGCGCCGCCGGGGCGGCCCGGGTGCCGGTCTCCCGGTGATCGGTGACCGTCATCGCCGTCCCTCCTCGGTGCCGGTGGT
Source organism: Pseudonocardia sp. NPDC046786 (assembly GCF_040645415.1). Classification (NCBI taxonomy): domain Bacteria; kingdom Bacillati; phylum Actinomycetota; class Actinomycetes; order Pseudonocardiales; family Pseudonocardiaceae; genus Pseudonocardia; species Pseudonocardia sp. NPDC046786. The sequence goes on from NZ_JBEYYF010000029.1 coordinate 17,318, forward strand.
GCCGCCCGGCTCGGGATGCCAGCAGGCCCAGCGGTGGCCGGGCTCGTGTTCGGCCAGCGGCGGCTCGGTCAGGCACTGCTCGTCGGCCGACGCGCAGCGCGGCCGGAACGGGCAGCCCTCGGGCAGCGCCCGCAGGTCCGGCGGCTGGCCGGGGATCACCGGCAGCAGCGTGTGCGACGGCCGGTCGAGCAGCGGGATCGCGCCGAGCAACGCGGCCGTGTACGGCATCCGGACCGCACCGAACAGGGTCGGTGCCGGTGCGTACTCGACGGCCCGGCCCGCGTACATCACGAGCACGTCATCGGCGTAGCTGGCGGCCAGCCCGAGATCGTGGGAGATCATGACGACGGCGGTGCCGAGCCGCTGCTGCAGCTCGGCCAGCAGCTCCATGATCTGGGCCTGGGTGGTCACGTCGAGCGCGGTGGTCGCCTCGTCGGCGATCAGCAGCCGGGGCTGCCCGGCGAGCGCGATCGCGATCATCACCCGCTGCCGCATGCCGCCGGAGAGCTGGTGCGGGTACTCGAAGAAGCGCCGTTCCGGCGCCGGCAGCCGGACCATCGTCAGGAGTTCGACGGCGCGCTCCCGGGCGGCCCGGGCGTCGACGTCGGCGTGCACCCGGACGGCCTCGGTGATCTGGTTGCCGATCCGCATCGTCGGGTTGAGCGAGCGGGCCGGGTCCTGGAAGACCATCGCGATGTCCGCGCCGCGCCGGCGGCGCATCGCGCGCTCCCCGAGCCCGATCAGCTCGGTGCCGTCGAACATCGCCGAGCCGGTGACCCGCGCGGACTCCGGCAGCAGGCCGAGCAGCGCCCGGGAGCTCACGCTCTTGCCGGACCCGGACTCGCCGATCACCGCCAGCGTCCGGCCGGGGGCGACGCTGTAGGACAGCCCGTTGACCGCGTGCACGGGCACCCCGTCGCGGGTGAACCGGACCCGCAGGTCCCGCACCACCAGCAGCGGATCGGGTACCGGCGCCGGGCCGGTGCGGGCCGGGGCGGTGTCGGTTCCGGAGATGCTCATCGGCCGCTCCATCGTGCGCGCAGGGTCTCGCCGAGCAGGTTGAAGGTCAGGACGGTCACGAAGAGCACCAGGCACGGCCAGACGACCAGCATCGGCGTCGCGGACAGGCTCTGCTGGCCCTGGGCGATCATGTTCCCCCAGCTCGGTGCGGGTGGCGGGATGCCGAGGCCGAGGAACGACAGCGCGCCCTCGATCACCATCACGATGCCCATGCCGAGCATCCCGAAGGTGATCAGCTGGGGTGCGATGTTGGGCGCCACGTGCCGCAGCAGCGTCCGGTGCCCGGGTGTGCCGCACAGCTCGGCGGCCGCCATGAACGGCTGCTCACGCAGTCGCAGGGTGGCCGCCCTGGCGATCCGGGCGAACGCCGGGACGCTGAAGAACGCCAGGGCGAGGATGGTGTTCGTGCGGCTCGGGCCGAGGCTCTGCGCCACCGCCAGGGTGAGCACCAGCGACGGGAACGCGATCAGCACGTCCAGCACCCGCATGATGACGGTGTCGACGATCCCGCCGAGGAAGCCGGACACCGCGCCGAGGGTGCCACCGACCAGTAGACCCAGCAGGTTCACCGAGACCGCGACGATCAGCGACGAGCGCCCGCCGTGCAGCACCCGGGACAGGATGTCGTTGCCGTTCGGGTCGGTCCCGAGCAGGTGCCCCGGCGAGAGCGCCGGGAGGTAGCTGTCCAGCACGCTCCCGCCGATCGGCGGTGGCACCGGCAGCACCAGCGGGCCGACGAAGCAGGCCGCAGCGATCAGGGCGAGCAGCCCGCCGGGCAGCACGATCGCCGGGGTCCGGAGCAGGCCGCGCCGCCCCGGTGGTGAGTCAGGGGTGACAGGGGTTCCGGAGGTGACGGGCTCAGCGACTGCCATAGCGGATCCTCGGGTCGAGCACGGCGTAGAGCAGGTCGGCGAGCAGGTTGGCCAGTACGGCGATCACGGCGAACACGACGACGCACGCCTGCACCACCACGAAGTCCCGGGTGTTGATCGCCTGCAGGAGCAGCTGCCCGAGGCCGGGCAGCGCGAAGATCTGCTCGATGATCACGGTCGCGCCGATCAGCGTGCCCAGGTTCAGCCCGACCACGGTGATCAGCCCGAACGACGAGTTCCGGAAGGCGTGCCGGACCAGCACCCGCCACGGCCCGGCGCCCTTCGCCCGGGCCGTGGTGATGTAGTCCTCCCCCTGCAGCTGGTCCACCAGGTCGCCGCGCAGGAACCGGGTGTAGAAGCAGAACAGCGGGAACGCGATCGCCACCGCGGGCAGCGCCAGCGAGTGCAGGTTGCCGGTCACGCTCTCCGAGAGCGGGACGAAGCCGATCGCCGGGAACATCGAGAACTGCACCGCGAACAGCAGCACCAGCAGCAGCGCCAGCACGTAGTTCGCCACCGACAGCCCGGTGATGCCGACCAGCATGCTGAGCCGGTCGAACAGGTGGTTCGGCCGGTAGGCGGCGAGCAGCGCGACCGGGACCGCCAGGCCGAGCGACAGCACGAACGCCAGGCCGACCAGCTGCCCGGTGACGGCGAGCCGCTCCCCCAGCAACGGGGTGACCGGCTGGCCGCTGATCACCGAGCTGCCGAGGTCGCCGGTCACCGCGCCGCCGAGCCACTGCAGATAGCGCACCGGTCCGGACCGGTCGAGCCCGAGCCGCTGTTCCAGCGCCGCGATCTGCTCGGCGGTCGCCTCCGGCCCGAGCAGCTGCTGGGCCGCCCCGCCAGGGATCAGGCTGAGCACCCAGAAGGTCAGGATGCTGGCGCCGAGCACGATCGGGATGGCCATCAGCGACCGCTTGCCGACCATCCGCAGCGCCGGCGAGCCGAGGAACGATGCGAGGCCGCCGGACCGGTCGCGGACCGGTGCGCCGGCCGTCACTGCTGCGGCTCCCGCCAGACCTCGTCCCAGTGCACGCCGGTGTTGACGACGATCGGCGGGATCTGGGTGGTCAGCCCGGGTCCGTACACCCCCGGGACCGCGAGGTTCGCCGGGGCGAACGCCAGACCGAACGGGCCGTAGTGGTTCTCGGCGATCAGCCCGCCCGCCCGGTCGTAGAGCTCCTGGCGCTCGGCGGGATCGACCGACGCGGCGGCCTCGTCGAACAGCGCGTCCAGCTCGGGATCGGCGACCCCGGAGAACGGGCTCTCCGAGTCGAACCGGAAGTTGACGCCGACGCCGGCCGCCGGGTCCCAGGATCCGGCGGTCTGCAGCATCGCCTGCCAGCTGCCCGCGTTGAACGCCTGGACCAGTGTGGACAGCTCGTAGGTCTCGGTCCGGACGGTGATGCCGGCCTCCTGCCACTGCGTCTGCAGGGCGGTCATGACCTGCTCGGCGACGTAGGCGCCGAGCGTCCCGAGATCGACCTCCAGCCCACCGAGATCGGCGACGAGCTGCCGGGCCCGCTCCGGGTCGTGGCCGGTGTAGCCGTCGATCCCCTCGGTGTGGAACAGCCCGCCGGGGCCGGTGAAGCTCTGGCTGACCGGGTACTGGCCGCCGAACAGGCCCTGGGCGATCGCGTCGAAGTCGGTGGCGGCGTAGATCGCCTCCCGGGCCCGAGGGTCGTCGAACGGCGCGGCCCGGGTGTTGAGCTGGACGACATAGGGCGACGTCGCGGGCTGCACCGTCACGCTGAGCTGCCCCTGCGACTGCGCCTGCTCCAGCAGCGGGGTGGTGGTCAGCCCCTCGTACGCCTGCGCCTGACCGGCCAGCAGCGCCTGGTAGGCGGGCTGGTCGCCGCCGATCGACTGGAAGGTCAGCCGGTCCAGGTAGGGCAGCCCGTCCTTGAAGTAGTCGGGATTGCGCTCCAGCACCAGCTCCGAGCTGAGCTGGTTCGACACCACGGTGAACGGCCCGGCGCCGACCGGCTCGATCGCGAACGCCTCCTCGCCCTTCTCGGCGAGCGCGGTCGGTGAGGCGATCCAGTTCACGTTCGTCACCGGCATTGCGTTGATCACCGCGGCGTAAGGCCGGGTGAACTCCAGCAGGACCGTCAGCGGGCCGTCGGTGGTGATGCCGCCGTCGGCGAGCGGCCAGTTCGGCGAGCAGGTGCACGGCGAGTCGACGGCCCGCCGGAAGTTGGCGGCGACCGCCTCGGCGTCGAACGGGGTGCCGTCGGTGAACCGCATGCCCTCGCGCAGCGTGATCCGGACGGTCCGCCCGTCGTTCTCGATGGAGCTGCTCTCGGCCTGGTGCGGCTCGACCCGGGCGTTCGTGCCGTCGTCGTCGGCGACGAGCCGGAACAGCCCGCCGTAGATCGCGCTCATCTGCGGCACGTTCGCGCCGCCGGTGGTGTTGGTGGCCGGGTCCAGGCCGGTCGGCCAGCCGCCGGCGAACGACGCGTCCTCCAGAACGGTCAGCTCACCGCCCTGCTGCGGCGGCCCGGAGGGTTCCGCGGGACCGCCGCCCGCGGTCGTGGCCGCCCCACCTCCGCAGCCGGCCACGACCATGGCCGTGGCCAGCAGCAGGGCCGGCAGGTGCATCCGTCGTCTCACGGGGCACTCCCGTTCGGTTCGGACCGGCCCGCCCGCCCAACGGCGGCGACGTCCGGTCGGTGGTGGGGACCCGGGCACCGTGCGGTCGGGGCCGCCGGCGGGCGTGACCGGGCTCACTGTGACGTCGACCAGCGTCGAGCAGCGCCGCAGTCGCGGTGGAGGGCGCTTTCGCCCGACGGAAGACAACTTGGGCGCCCCGACGGGCCACCCACGACGAATGACGTAGACCGGCCTGTCCCATCCGACCCGTTCGTCGGCGGGAACCTTGTGACGCAGCGTGTGGCCTGCGGAGACTGGTCGGGCGCCGGCCCCGGCCGGCACACGACGTGGACGCTGGACGAGGGGGTCGGGCGTGGTGGAACGCTGCCGGACGACTGACACGGCGACGCGGGCTGCGGGGGCCGTGCGATGACGGTGACGGCCGAGCGCGGCCCCGGCTGGGCGCCCGAACCCGATCCCGACGACGCCGGCCGCCGGGTCACCGCGGCCGGCCGGATGCTGGCCGTGCTCGACGCGTTCGGCCCCCGGCACCGGTCGCTCTCGCTCAGCGACATCGCGCGCCGCGGCGGGCTCAGCCTGTCCACCGCGCACCGGCTGGTGCACGAGCTGCTGGCGTGGGGCGCCCTGGAACGCGACGGTGAGGGCCGCTACTCGGTCGGCCTGCGGCTGCTGGAGCTCTCCGCGCTCGCGCCGCGCGGGCTCGGCCTGCGCGAGGCCGCCTACCCGCACCTGGAGGACCTGCACCGGGCCACCCGCGGCAACGTCCACCTCGGCGTGCGGGACGGCACCGGCGTGGTCTACGTCGAGGCGATCCGGGCCCGGGTGCGCAACCCGGTGAACAGCCGGGTCGGTGACCGCTGGCCGATGCACGCCACCGGGACCGGCCTGGTCCTGCTCGCGCACGCCGAGCCCGAGTTCCAGGAGCAGGTGCTGAGCTCGCCGCTGGAGCGCTTCAGCCCGATGACCGTCGTCGACCCGGACGAGCTGCGCCGCACCCTGGCCTCGATCCGGCAGACGGGGGTCGCAGTGGCCCGCGGGCAGATCACCGTGCCCGACCTGGTCGTCGCGGTGCCGGTGCACGACGCCGGCGGCCGGGTCGCCGCCGCCGTCAGCGTGGTCGTGGAAGCGACCGACGCGCGCACCCGGGAGCTGGCGGGGGTACTGACCCAGGCCTCCCGGGCGATCTCCCGGACCCTCGGCCCGCGGCCGGTCACCGGCCTCTGACCCGTCGCGCCGGCCGGCGCGTCGCAGCCGTGCCCCGCCGAGATGCAGCTCAGCGGGAATTGTCGATCTCCACAGCCCGCCGAGCTGCATCTCGGTGACGGGAGGGGTGCGACAGGGTGGCGGGGCCGGAGCGAGCGGGTCAGGGCGACGGGTCGACCCCGAGCCAGCGGAAGGTGTTGTGCCACAGGATGTCGTCCAGCTCGGCCGGGGACAGGTCCAGCGAGCGCAGGGTCCGCCCGCACGGCTCCTCCCGGGGCATCGCCGGGAAGTCGGAGCCGGCCAGCAGCCGGTCGTGGCCGAGCAGGTCGACCAGGTAGCGCAGGGCGCGGTGGTCGAAGACCATCGTGTCGTAGTAGAAGCGGCGGGCGTAGTCCAGCGGGGACGGGCCGTCGTCGTGCGCGAAGGCCCGTTCCGGCACCGCGGGCTCCTCGTTCCAGGTTCCGCTCCAGAAGTACTGCGCCCGCGGTAGCACCAGTGGGAACCCGCCCGCTGCGTGGCTGAACGACAACCGCAGGTCGGGGTAGTCGGCCGCGGTCCCGCCGGTGATCAACGACGCGGCCGCGGTCGCGCCCTGCAGACCGACGACGTGGGTGCCCATCGCCGAGGCGGGGAGCTGGTCGGTCGGCACCGGCATGGCGTGCACGAACACCGGCAGACCCAGCCGCTCCGCCTCGGCGAAGAACGGCCGGAACCGCTCGTCGCCGATCGGGCGGCCGAGCACAGCGGACGCGATCTCGACACCGTGCAGGCCCGCGTCGCGGATCTGCTTCAGCTCGGCGGCGGCGGTGTCCGGATCCTGCAAGGGGACGATGCCGAACCCGTACAGCCGCCCGGGCGCCGCCCCGGCCAGCGCCGCGCTGAACTCGTTGACGTGCCTGGCCAGGGACAGCCCGTCGGCGACGGGGAGGTCGTAGCGCAGCAACGGCGGCATCGGTGTGATCACCTCGGCGTCCACGCCGGACGCGTCCTGGGCCTCGATCCGCCGCTCGGCGTCGAAGAACGCCGCCTTCGCGGTGAACCGGGTCGCGCCGAACAGCATCAATCGGGCGTCGGTGCCGTCGAGCGCCTCCATCCGTGGGAAGCACTCCGGGGCGTCGGCCGGGTAGTCGTAGGGCAGCAGGTGTGCATGTGCGTCGATCAGCACGGTGGCTCCTCAGGGCAGGTGGGGGTGGATCGACACGTGCACCGCTCGCTCATCGGGCTCGTCCCCGGCCAGGGTCCGCAGCGCCTGCGCAGTGTCGTCGAGTCCGAACGTGTGGGTGTGCAGCGCCTCCAGCGGGAACCGGCCGGACTCGATGATCGCGATGGCCTCGGCGTAGCCGCGGGCATCGACGCCGAACGCGCCGCGCACGGTCAGCGCCCGGTTGATGATCAGGTCGGTGTTCAGCGGGTTCTCCCGGCCGCCCTTGAGCCCGGCGAGCACCACGGTGCCGCCGTGCTTCGCGGCGCGCAGCGCCTGGGTGAGCGGGGCGGCGGCCATCGGGGTCAGCTCCAGGACGACGTCGGCCCCGGCCCCGCCGGTCAGGTCGAGCACCCTCTCGACCGGGTCCTCGGCATCCGGCCCGTCGACGACGAGGACGTGGTCGGCCCCGAACTCCCGGGCCAGCTCCAGCTTGTGCACGTCGGACTGCAGCCCGGTGATGACGATCGTCCCGGCGCCCGCGGCCCGGGCGGCGATCACCGAGGCGATGCCCCGCTGCCCGGCCCCGAGCACCAGGACCGTGTCGCCGAGGCCGATCCCGCCCAGGTGCACCGCCCACCGGACGCCGGCACCGAGCGGGTTGAACATCACCGCCAGCTCGGCGGGCAGGTTCCGGTCGACCTTGTGCAGCACCGCGTTCGGTGCCAGGTAGAGGTACTCGGCCATGCCACCCCACAGCGACGGGGCGACGTCGATGCCGGTGACGCCGTGCGAGTTCCCGCGGTTGCGGCAGGACTGGTAGCGGCCGGTCAAGCAGTCGTGGCAGGCCCGACAGGGCACCGTCACCTCCAGCGCGACCCGGTCGCCCGGTTCGACGCCCCACCGGGCGGCCGCCCGCTCGCCGACCTCCTCGACGATCCCCAGCGGCTCGTGCCCGGGGATCACCGGGCCGCCCGAGCCCATCTGCATGTGCCCGCGGAACATCTCGACGTCGCTGCCGCAGATCCCGTTCGCCTCCACCCGCAGCAGGCCGTCGTCAGGACCGGTCGTGGGCCGCGGGAACTCGCGCAGCTCGATCGTTCCGGGCGCAGTCTGCACGGCAGCGCGTACCTGGTCGGTCATGACGGATCTCCTGCCGTCTCGGGTGGTCGGGGGATCGGGAACGGGCTGAGCCCGCCGCCGTCGAGGACGAGGGTCTGGGCGGTGACGTACCCGGCGTCCTCGGCGGCGAGATAGGCGACCGCCGCGGCGACGTCGTCGGGGCGCCCGGCCCGGCCGACCGGGATGGACCGGCCACGGGCCGCGACCGCGGCCGCAGCGGCCGCGTCGTCGAGGGTGGGATCGAGCACCGCGCGGCTGGTGGCGAGCAGGCCGGGGCAGATCGCGTTGACCGTGATCCCCCATCCGGCGACGTCCATCGCGAGCGCCCGGGTCAGGCCGATCACCCCCGCCTTGGAGGCCGAGTAGGCGGCCGAGCGCGGCGCCGCGGACAGCCCGGCCATCGACGAGATGTTGACGATGCGGCCGTAGCACTGCCCGCGCATCACCGGCACCGCCTCCCGGCACATCAGGAAGGTGCCGGTCAGGTTGGTGTGCAGCAGCTCCTGCCACACCTGCAGCGAGGTCTCGCAGACGTCGGCCCGGTCGGCGCCCTGCGGTGCGGCGGCGTTGTTGACCAGCACGTCGAGCCGGCCGAACCCGTCGACGGCGGTGCCGACCATCCGGGCGGCGTCGTCCGGGTGGCCGATGTCGCCGAGCGCGGCGACGGCGCGGCCGCCGCTGCCGGTGAGTTCGGCGACGAGCGCCGCGAGCCCGTCGTGGGTCCCGGTTCCGGTGTGCGCCGCCTGCCGGGCGTTGGGCACGCCGCCGGGCACCCGGTCGGTGACGACGACGGCGTACCCGGCCCGGGCGAGCCGGCGGGCGATCCCCTGCCCGGCGCCGTCCGGCTTGCCGCAGCCGGTGACCAGCGCGACCCGGCTGGTCACGGTGCACCGCCCGCGCCGGAGTCGGCACCGACGGTGGGTGTGCCCCCGGCGGCCGCGCAGCCGGCGTCAGTGATGACGTCGGCGACCACCGGTACCGCCCGGCCACCGGCGGAGGTGATCCGTTCCACGGTGCGGCCGGCGGCGGCCGCGTCCAGGTCGAGGACGGCGACCCGGGCACCCCTGGCGGCAGCCATCCGGGCGGTCGCGTGGCCGACACCGGGCAGGTCGCCGTTCTGCCCGGCACCGGTGACGAGCACGGCTCGCCCGGCCATCGGCGGGTCGCAGACCGGGAACGGGTCGTCCAGCGGGCCCGTCACGCCGCACCGCCCCGCACCGGCACCGCTGTCCCGGACCAGTCCGAGAACAGCCGCACCACCATCGAGATGCCCGCGTTGCGGGCGCCCGCGACGGCCAGCAGCAGGTTCTCCCGCTCCGGCCCGCGCAGCAGCGGGTCGAACCCGTCGGCGCGGGTCCCGTCGGCGAACCGGACCATGCCGTCCAGGCCGTCCTTCCCGGCCCGGGCGAGGTCGGCGACGCTGCGGCCACAGCGTTCCGCGAGCCACGCCCGCACCTCGGCGCGGCCGAACCCAGCGGTGGCCAGCTGCTGGGCGTGCTCCGGGCAGAAGACGATCCCGGCACTGGCGTTGCGGAAGATCCAGGCGCCGGTGCGGGAGAGCGTGTCGGCGAAGTCGGCGAGCAGCTGCTCCGCCGAGCCGGTGTGCCGGTTGTCGACGAACTCGCTGGTCCGCAGCAGCGTCGCGGACACTGCCGAGGTCCCGGCTGCCAGGCCGGCCTCGGCGGCGAGCGGCTCCCAGGGGCTCTCCTCCTCGTTCTCGGCGATGCAGATCTGCCAGCGCCCCGGCAACCCCTGGGTGGCCTGTTCCAGAGCGTGCGGGTGGATGCCGTAGACGTTGCGCACGATCAGCCCGATCGTGCGGGCCACGGTCGCGTTCGGCCGGAACCCGGGGCCGAACACGCCGCCGGTGGCGTTGAGGCCCAGCTCGGACCGGACCGGCCCGTTGACCACGATCAGCGGTGCCGGGCCGCTGGTCGACTGCCATCCCCCGCCACCGGCGGCGCGCTCGGCCATCAGCGCCTCCCAGGCCGCGAGGACGACCGGGAAGTACTCGGGCAGGCAGCCGGCCATCACCGCGTTGATCGCGGCCAGCTCGACGGTGACTACCCGGTCGAGCTGGGGCAGCCTGCCGATCTCGGTCTCCGGCCCGAGCGCGGTGGTGGCGAGGAACCGGTCGACCAGCGCGCGGGACGCCGGTACCACCGGCAACCCGTCGGTCCAACCCTGCTCGTAGCAGCGCTCGACGGCCGCGGCGGCGAGATCCGGGTCCGGGTCCGTCGGTGCGTCGGGGCCGGCCGTCACCGCAGCGGCCCGGTGAGCAGAGCGGCGACGTCGTCGGCCAGCCGGGCGGCCCGTTCCCGCACCTGGTCCGGTGAGAGCACCGCGACCGGATGCGGCGTCGTCAGGTAGCGGTAGCCGGTGGCGCCGCGCAGCGTGGCCATCGTGTCGGCGGTGGCGGCGAACGCGTCACTGCAGACCACCGCCGCGGGCAGGCCCGCCTGCTCGAACAGCACGCCGTCGGCGACCGCGGAAGCGCTGCACGAACCGCAGTCCCCGACACCGGTCACGACCACGTCGCAGCCGCCCGCATACTCCTCGATCAGCTCGGGAGGGGCGGGCGCGGCGAACTGTTGCTTGGTCCGGTGCAGGGTGACCCCGGCGGCACCGTGCACGGTCACGAGCAGCCGGGACAGCTCGGTGAGCAGCAGGTCGGCGTTCTTCTTCGTGTTCTCCAGGACGCCGATCCGCAGGCCGGTCAGGTCCGGGCGGCGTGGCGCGAGCAGTGACACCCCCGGTTCGCGTGCGTCGACCGCCCGGCCGGTCGGGTCGAGGATGGGGTTGGACACGGTCGCCTCCTGGTCGGGCGGGCGGTCTGGTTGACGGTCGTGCGGCTCAGCCCGCGAGCCGGGTCAGCCGCGACTTCATCTCGGCGCGCTCCAGCGAACCGGGCGGCACCAGGGTCACCGTCGCCTTCACCGACAGCCGGGATCGGATCGCGGACTCGATCTCCTTGCCGAGCTGCACGGTGTCGCCGGGGGTCTCGCCCCACTCGGCCTCGATCCGCAGTGGCGGCTCGATCCGTGGGCCCTGCTGGGGCAGCACGATCTGCACCGCGCCGGTGGTGCGCGGGTGCATCGCGACGACCAGGTCACGCACCGCGGAGGGGAACACGTTGACGCCGAGCACGATCAGCATGTCGTCGGTACGTCCGATGCAGCGGATCAGCGGGGCGTCGTCGGCCGCCCGCCCGGTGACGACCACCCGGTCCCGGGTGCGGAACCGCACCAGCGGGCAGCACTCCCGGTCCACTGAGGTGTAGACGAGCTCCCCCTCGGCCCCGGGTTCGGCGGTCACCGGTTCGCCGGACTCCGGGTCGATCAGCTCCGCGACCACGTGCCGCCCGCCGGTGAAGCGCATTCCGCCGCTGCCGGGCTGCTCGGCGAACAGCACGGGCGCCATGTCGGCGTTCCCGAGGCCCTCGGTGACCGGGGCGCCCCACTCCTGCTCGACGTGCCTGCGGAATGCGGGCTCCCCGCCGCCGGGCTCACCGCCGACGAAGATCTTCCGCAGCCCGAACTCGCGCGGGTCCCGGCCCGCGGCCCGCAGGTACTCGGCCAGGTAGCGGGCGTAGGACGGGGTGGAGTGCAGCGCCGTGACGCCGAGCGACTCCAGTGCCTGCACGGCCTTCTCCGAGGCGCCGGTGCCGATCGGGACCATGGTGCTGCCGATTCGCTCCAGGGCGTCGCGGATCGGCAGCCCGCCGACGAACAGGGTGAGCCCTGCACCGTGCAGGACGACGTCGTCACGGGTGGCGCCCATCGTGCGGAACGCACGCGCGACCAGGTCGGTCCACGCGCCGGCGTCCCGCCGGGTCACCCCGACCCAGCTGGGGCGCCCGGTGGTCCCGGTGGAGGCGTGCACCCGCACCACCTCGGACATCGCAACACCGGCGTGCCTGCCCAGTGGCGGCTGCGCAGCCTGCGAGTCGCGAAGCATCTGCTTGTCGGTGAAGGGGAACCGGCCCAGGTCGGCCAGCGAGCCGAACGCGGAGGCGTCGACGTCGTGCCCGGCGAACAGGTCGGCGTAGAGCGGGGAACGGCCCGGCAGGCCCTCGAGCTGGGCACGCAACAGGTCGGTGACGGCATCGGCGTCGGCGGGCGCGACGAAACCGGGCACGGGCGCTGGGGACACGGTGGCTCCTCGGATCGCAGCGGGGGTCAGGCGTCGTGCACGACGACGCCGCGGATGGTGCGGCCGTCGGTCATGTCCCGATAGCCCTGGTTCACCTCGTCGAGGCGGTACCGGCGGGTGATCAGCTCGTCGAGCTTGAGATCACCCGCCCGGTACAGGCCGAGCAGGCGGGGAATGTCGTACAACGGATTGCAGCCGCCGAACAGCGCGCCCTGGATCCGGCGCTGGTAGCTGATCATCATCCCGGCGTGCACGTCGACGGTGTTCTCGCCGAGCCGCCCGACCGCCGTGACGGTGACGGTGCCGCCCTTACCGACGACCGCGACGGCCGCCGAGACGACCTCGGGGGTGAGCACTCCCGGCGTGCAGATCGCGTGGTCGGCGAGCTGGCCCCAGGTCGTCTCGACCACGAACTCGTGGGCGCTCGCCGCGTCGGCGAAGGTGTGCGTCGCACCGAAGGTCTCCGCGGACTCGCGCTTGAACGCGACCGGATCGACGACGACCACGTTCTTCGCCCCGGCGTAGCGAGCGCCCTGCACCGCGTTTGACCCGACCCCACCCGATCCGTAGATCACCACGGTCTCCCCGGCGCGGACGCCGGCGGCGTACACCGCGGATCCCCAGCCGGTGGGGACGCCGCAGCCGACCAGCGCACCGATCTCGAACGGGATGTCGTCGGGCAGCGGTACGCACGCCCACTCCGAGACCACCGCGTACTGGGAGAACGTGCCGAGCGTGCAGAACCCGCCGAAGTCGACGCGATCCTCACCGGTGCCCTGGTGGAACCGGAAGGACCCGTCGAGGAACATCCCGGTGCCCGCGTTGAGCCCCTTCACGCACATGTTCTGCTGCCCGGTGGAGCACGGCCGGCACGCCCCGCAGGCAGGGATGTAGGAACAGACGACCCGGTCGCCGGGGCGGACCCGGCGCACGTCCGGGCCCACCGACTCGACGACGCCCGCGCCCTCGTGCCCGCCGACGACCGGGAACCGGACGGGCGCGTCGCCCGCGGTGATGTGGTCGTCGGAGTGGCAGAGCCCGGAGGCGTGGAAGCGGACCCGGACCTCGTGTGCGCGGGGCGGGTCGAGCCGCAGGTCGGTCAGCTCCCAGCCGGTGTGCGGGCCCCGGGCCACCGCCGCCCGGGTGCTGATCACCCCGGCGTCGGCGGCCCCGGACGGTTCGGTCGCGGCGCTCGCCGTGCTCGCTGTGCTCACTGCAGGGCCCCCTCCGGTCGTGCCGCGACGTGCGGCAGCACCTCCGCCCCGATCAGGGCGATGTGGTCGAGATCTGCGATGTCGTAGATGTGCAGGTAGACGGTGTCGGCACCGGCCTCGGCGAGCTCCCCGACCCGGTCGGTGACGAGCTCGGGGGACCCGATCGCGGCGTTGTCGCGCATGAAGTCGGAGCCGATGACCGCGCCCCTGCGGTCCACCTCGCCCGGGGTGGCGCCGCAGGCCACCGGCAGCACCGCGGAGCGGCGCGCGGTCGCCGGGTCCCGATCGATCGCCTCGCAGGCCCGGTCGAACACGCTGTAGCGGGCGGCCAGGTCGCCGCCGAGGGCGCCGTTGAACTCGTCGGCGTGCCGGGCGGCGATCGCGGGGGTCCGTTTCGGACCGGTCCCGCCGACCACCACCGGCGGGTACGGGGTCTGTACCGGATGCGGCGGGGTGTGGTTGTCGTCGATCCGGTGGTGGGTGCCGTCGAAGGAGAAGCCGTCGCCGCTGTGCGCGGCCCGCCACAGCCCGGTGACGACGGCCAGCTGCTCCTCCAGCCGGTCGAACCGGTCCCGGATCGGCGGGAACGGAAGCCCGAACGCGGTGTGCTCGCGCTCGTACCAGCCGGTGCCCAGGCCCAGCTCGACCCGGCCGCCGCTCATCTCGTCGACCGAGGCGACGATGGTGGCGAGCAGGCCCGCCTCGCGGAAGGTCGCGGCGCCGACCAGCGCGCCGAGCCGGACCCGGGTGGTCTCGCGGGCCAGCCCGCCGAGCGTCGTCCAGCAGTCGGTGGGTCGGTAGCTGCGGTCGTGCGGGTCGACACCCATCAGGTGGTCGGAGCGGAAGAAGGCGTCGAACCCGGCAGCCTCGGTGGCCCGCGCGAGGGCGAGGATCTCGGCGTAGCGGGCGCCGTGCCGGGGTTCCATGAGCACCCGCATCCGGACCCCGTGGCCGCTCCGCTCAGCCACGGAACGACACCGTCTTCACCTGGGTGTGTTCCAGCACCGCGTCGGCGCCCATCGTCCTGCCGAAGCCGCTGCGCCGGTAGCCGCCGAAGGGGCCGCCGATCACCCCGGCGCCGAGCGCCGCGTTCACCGCGACCTGCCCGGCGGCCAGTCCGCGCGACATCCGTACGGCGCGGCCGACGTCGCGGGTCCACACCGAGGCGACCAGGCCGTAGTCGGTGCCGTTGGCGACCTCGAGTGCCTGGGCCTCACCGTCGACCTCCAGCACCGACAGCACCGGTCCGAAGATCTCCTCGCGGGCGATCGTCATGCCGGGGTCGACGCCGTCGAACAGGGTGGGCTCGACGAAGAAGCCGCGGTCCAGGTCGTCCCCCGCCGGGGTCCCGCCGCCGGTGACCAGCCGGGCACCCTCCTCGATGCCGGTCCGGACGTAGCCGAGCACTCGGTCCCGCTGCCGGGCGTTGATCAACGGTCCCATCCGGACCGGTTCGTGCCACGGGCCGACGCTGACCGCCGCCATTTCGGCGGCGAGCCGGTCCACCAGCTCGGCCCGGATGGACCGGTCCACGACCACCCGGGACCCGGCGGCGCAGATCTGGCCGGTGTTGAGCGTGATGCCGGCGACGATCGCCGGGACCGCCTTGTCCAGATCGGCGTCCGGGAACACCACCTGCGGGGACTTGCCGCCCAGCTCCAGATGCAACGGCACCAGCCGGCGCGCGCAGGTCGCCATCACCGCGGAGCCGATCTCCGGGGAGCCGGTGAACCCGACCCTGGCGACGCCGGGGTGCGCGGGGAGCGCGGCACCCGCCTCGTGCCCGTAGCCGGTGACGACGTTGACCACCCCCGGCGGGATCCCGGCCTCGCGGGCGAGCCGGGCCAGTGCCAGCGGGGTCAGCGGGGCGTCCTCGGCCGGCTTGACGACGATCGTGTTGCCCGCCGCGATCGCGGCCCCGGTGTCGTTGGCGAACATCGGGCCGGGCGCGTTCCACGGGATGATCGACGCGACCACGCCGTAGGGCTCGCGCAGGGTGAAGCCGAGCGCGTCCGGGGTGTGCGTCGGCAGCGACAGTCCCTGCACCTTGTCGGCCTGCCCGGCGAGGAAGGTGAGCATCCTGGCCATCGGCGGCGGGCCCCAGTGCGGGCGCCCGACCTCGCGTGATTCCAGCCGGTCCAGCTCGTCGGCGTGCTCCTCGACCAGCTGGGCCCAGCGCAGCAGCAGCCGGCCGCGCTCGGTGGCGCTGGTGTCGCGCCACGCCGGGAAGGCCTCTCCGGCGGCCACCACGGCGGCGTCGACGTCGGCGGCAGTGCCGCGCGGGACCCGCCCGACGACCTCGCCGGTGGCGGGATCGAGCACGTCGATCGTGCGGGCGTCGGCGGCGGGTACCCAGCCGTCGCCGATCAGATGGGTGCCGTCCGTGGGCAGGGCGGTGTCGGTGATCGTCATGGTTCCCCTCAGTGCTCGTGCACGATCACGCCGCGGATGTTCCGGCCGTCGAGCATGTCCTGGTAGCCCTGGTTGACCTCGTCGAGGCGGTACCGGCGGGTGATCAGCTCGTCGAGCTTGAGATCGCCGGAGCGGTAGAGGTCGAGCAGCCGGGGCACGTCGTGCAGCGGGTTGCAGCCGCCGAAGATCGCGCCCTGCACCCGGCGCTGGTAGCCGATCAGCATCCCGGAGGGGGTCCGCACCGAGCCGTTGCCGACCGCGGTGATCGTGACCTGACCGGACTTCCCGGTGATCGCCAGCGCGCGGCCGATCACCTCGTCGTGCAGCACGCCGACGGTGATGATCGCGTGATCGGCGAGCTCACCCCAGGTCGTCTCGACGACGAACTGCTGGGCCTCGTCGGCGTCGGCGAAGGTGTGCGTGGCGCCGAAGACCTTCGCCATGTCCCGCTTGAAGGGCACCGGATCGACGACCACCACGTTGCGGGCACCGGCGAGCCGGGCACCCTGCACCGCGTTGGAGCCGACCCCGCCCGCGCCGTAGACGACGACGGTCTGCCCGGCCCGCACCCCTGCGGCGTGCACCGCGGAGCCCCAGCCGGTCGGGACACCGCAGCCGACCAGGGATGCGACGTCGAACGGGATGTCGTCCGGGATAGGGATGCAGGAGAACTCGGAGACCACCGCGTGCTGGGCGAACGTGCCGAGCACGCAGAGGCCGCCGAGATCCTGCCCGTCCAGGTGGAACCGGAAGGTTCCGTCGGGGAACTCGCCGGTGGCGGCGTTCTTCCCGGCGTCGCACAGGTTCTGCCGGGCGGTGGAGCAGTAGCGGCAGGTGCCGCAGGCCGGGATGAACGAGCAGACGACGTGGTCGCCGACCTGTACCCGGGTCACCCCCGGTCCGACCGCGTCGACCACCCCGGCGCCCTCGTGACCGCCGACGACCGGCATCCGCATCGCCGCGTCGCCTTTCTGGATGTGGTCGTCGGAGTGACAGAGCCCCGCCGCGTGGAACCGGATGCGGACCTCGTTGGCATGCGGGTCGTCCAGCTCGACGTCGGTGATCTCCCACGGTGTCCCGGGTTCGCGACAGATCGCGGCTCGGGTGGTGATTCCCATGTCGGCTCCTGTGTGTCGCAACGGATGCGGCCGCGTGTGCGAAGGCCGGGCCCGGTCCGCGGTAAGGGCCGGGGTGTGGGCCGGGTCACCGGCTCGTGCTCTCACGATGCCGCCCTCCGGGCGGGTGCCGGGAGTCCGATTTCACGTCGCGGAAGGCAGGTCGTGCCCCACGATCGGACCGACCACCGGTGTGGTCAGGGGTGCGGGTGGACGGAGACGTGGACGGCCGTGCCGTCGCCTGCGCGGCCGGCCAGGGTGTCGATGGCCAGGCCGACGTCGTCGAGACCGAAGGTGTGGGTGTGCAGGCGTTCGAACGGGAACCGCCGCGACTCCAGCAGCTCGATGGCCCGGCGGTTCGCGACGGCGTCCACCCCGAACGCACCCTTCACGACCAGCCCGCGCTGGATGATCTGGTCGGTCACGAGCGGGATCTTCTTGTGCCCCTTCAGCCCCGCCAGGACGACGGTGCCACCGAACCGGACCGAGGCGAGCGCGTCGGCGATCGGGCCGCCCGCCATCGGGGTCATGTCGACCGCGACGTCGGCCATTGCGCCGCCGGTCAGCTCGCGTACCCGCTCCGGGAGCTCGGGGCCGCCGTCGTCCACCACGAGGGTGTGGTCCGCGCCGAGCTCGCGGGCCAGTGCGAGCTTGTGCCCATCCGACTCCAGCCCGGTGACGACGATCGTCCCGGCGCCCGCGGCCCGGGCCGCAACGACGGCCGCCAGTCCGCGCTGCCCGGCCCCGAGCACCAGCAGGGTGTCGCCGAGGCCGACCCCGCCGAGGTCCACCGCCCAGCGGACGCCTGCCCCGAGCGGGTTGTACATCGCGGCGACCTCGGCCGGGAGGCTGCGGTCGATCCGGTGCAGCACCGAGGTCGGGGACAGGTAGAGGTACTCGGCGAAGCCGCCCCACAGCGCCGGGTCGACGTCGATCCCGGTCACCCCGTGCCCGTAGCGGCGCAACCGGCAGGCCTGGTAGCGCCCGGTCAGACAGGAGTGACAGGCCCGGCACGGGACGACGACCTCCAGCGCGACCCGGTCGCCCGCCTGCACCCCCCACCGCTGCGCGGCCCGCTCCCCGATCTCCTCCACGATCCCCATCGGCTCGTGGCCGGGGATGAAGGGCGGTCGTTCCCGGTCGAAGATCTCGATGTCGCTCCCGCAGATCCCGTTCGCCTCGACCCGCAGCAGCCCGTCGTCCGGGCCGGTCGCCGGGCGCGGGAACTCGCGCATCTCGATCTGCCGGGGCCCGGTCTGCACCGCTGCCCGTACCGTCGTCGTCACGTCGTGTCCTCGCTCTCGTCGGGGATGTGTGTCCGGTGCCGGCACCCGCGGCACCGGCCTGCGGTCCGCGCCCCGGGGTTATCCCCACCGTGGCCGCCGGGCGAGGTGCCGCAGCACGGTCCGCGCGGCCGTGCCGCCGTCGGCCGCCGAGTCGGTGAGCAGTGCGGCGCTGCCGGTCCGGAGGTCGCCGGCCGCGACGATCCCGGGACGGGAGGTCGTCAGGTCCTCGTCCACGACGAGCCGCCCGGTCCCGTCGCGGCGCACGAGATCGGCCAGCCATCCGGTGTCCGGTTCCAGCCCGATCTGCACGAGCAGCCCGTCCGCGGGTTCCTCGGTCTCCGCTCCGGTGCCGAGGTCCCGGACGACCACCGACCGGACCCGGTCCGCACCATCGACCGCGACGACGCCTGCCCCGGCCCGGAACGTCACGTTGGGCAGCGCCGCGGTCCGGGCGACGAGCTCGTCCCTGGCGGTCGGGACCGGGCCGTGGTGGACGATCAGCACCCGGTTCGCGTACCCGGCGAGCACCGCGGCCTCGTCCATCGCCGAGTCCCCGCCGCCGACGACGACCACGTCCAGGTCACGCAGGAGCGGCCCGTCGCAGGAGGCGCAGCGGGTCACCCCGCGCCCGGTGAGCTGCTGCTCGCCGGGCACCCCGAGCCGTCGCCGGACGGAGCCACCGGCCAGCACGACCGCGGTCGCGCCGAACTCGGCTCCGCCGTCGGCGTGCAGCCGGTACCGGTCGCCGTCCGGGACGACCGCGGTGACATCGGCGAGCGCGACCGCCGCCCCGGCCGCCTCGGCCTGCTCCATCAGCAGCGCGCCCAGGTCGTAGCCGGCGATCGGAACCGGATGGCCGGGTGCGTTCCTGATGGCGTCCACCGTGGACACCTGACCGCCGACCGTCCCCCGGTCGAGCAGCAGCACGTCGGCGCCACCGGTGGCGATCTCCCGGGCGCAGGTCAGGCCGGCCATCCCGGCCCCGACGACGACCACGTCGGGGCCGCTCACCGCGGTCACCGCCACTCGTCGACGGAGACGGTGGCGACCGGGCGGGAGCCCATGATCTGCCAGTAGCCGTTGGTCCCGCCGCCCACCACGACGACGTTGACGTCCCGTTCCAGGAACATCGGGATCTCCTCCTCCGGTGCCGCCGTCAGCCGTCCGGCCAGCGGTTCCTCACCGGAGCCGGCCCGCGGCTCGATGTAGTTGCGCACCAGCTGCAGATCCCAGTAGCGGTCAGCGCGCATGGTGGCGGTGTCGTGGATCCAGGAGATCAGCGCCGCCTTGTCGGCGAAGCCACCGCGCTCGACGAACTGCTCGGCCGCGATCGGGTCCAGCAGCAGCATCGGCGCCCCGACCACGTCGGTACCGCGCAGCATGTCCTGCACGTGCTCGCGCCAGTGCTGCGCGCGCAGACCGAGTCCGAACGTGGTGGAGCGGCCGCCCTGGAACACGGTCACCGTGCTCTCCTCGGCGCGGTGACCGCGCTGCACGTGCAGCGGCTCCCAGGGGCTGCGCTCCTCGTTCTCGGCGAAGGTGACGTTGCTGTAGGTGAGGGCGTTGCCCTGGGATCCCATGTACGTCTCGCCGGGCACCGAACCGCCCTGCAGGTTCTGAGAGGCCAGCCCGTACGCCCGCCCTATGGTGGCGTTCGCGTGGTTGTACGGGCCCATCGCGCCGATCCCGCTGTTCATGCCGATCTCGTCCCGGACCGGCCCGTTCACCACCACCGTCACCGCCGCCGAGCTGGACGAGCTGCCGCGCGCCGAGCGCCCGCTCGCCGTCAGCGCGAGGACCACCGGGAGGTACTCCGGCCGGCAGCCCGCCATGACGGCGTTCACCGCGACCATCTCCACCGTGTAGCTCCAGGCACCGCGGTTCGCGGTGGGCTGCATCCGGCCGACCACCTCGCCGGGGTCACGGCTGGTGCCCCTCAGCATCGCGGCCACCCGGGCCTCGGTCGGCAGGACCACCGGCAGCTGGTCGGTCCAGGCCCGCTCCAGGAACAGCTCGTGCAACCGCTCCTCGGACGCCGCGGCCAGCAGTCGCCTGCGCCCGGTCCGTACGGTGCCCGACCCGGTGCCCGTTCCCCCGGCGCCGCCGCCCGCCGCGGTGAGGCCGTCCACGATCCGCTGCATCACCGGGCCGCCGTGCACCGGATCGGTCCCGTCGACGTAGTCCCGCAGCTGCGCGGCCGACCGCCCCATCACCGGCTGCGGCACGAACACCTGGGTCAGGTCGGCGAGCCCGCCCATCCGCGCCACCGAGCCCACGACGCGGTGGAACGTCTCGGTGTGCACCGCGACCGCCGGCACCCCGTAGCGGGTCTCCAGGGTGATGGCGTGTGTGGTCACGGCCGGGGCGCAGGTGCTGCAGTGCCCGACGCCGAGGATCGCCACACCGCCCTCCCCGGCGATCCGCTCCCACAGCTGCGGGTCGTCGGTGGCGTAGGTACCGGAGAGCTGCACCGGGGTCGTCCGCACGGTCGGCAGGTGCTCGCCGAACCAGGCGTCGACCTGGCGCAGCAGCTCGCCGGAGTCGTCGAACCTGCTGTCCACCAGGAACACCGGCCTGCCCTCCAGGGAGGGGCCCCGGTCCGCGAGGTGCTTGCCGGTCACCACGGGCGGGACACCGGTCGGGTCGTGCACGACCAGGCGTGTCCGCTGCCTGTCGTCGGTACTCGTGGGGCCGGTCATCCGATCGTCTCTCCCGTCATCGGCGGAACTCCGCCGTCACTTCGGCGTGATCGTGGTCCAGTCGTTGCTGAGTAGGCCGTCCGGATTGCCCAGGCCGTCCCACACCTCGGTGTTGTAGACGCCGAACGGCCGGGTGTAGACGAGCGGGGCGGCGATCATGATCTCGGTGGCCCGGTCCTGTACGGCTCGCAGGTGCCGGGCCCGGTCGGCCCGGTCGCTGCTGCGCAGGGCGTTGTCGACGGCCTGCTGGATCTCCTGGTCACAGACCCCGGACGGGTTCTCTGCATCCACCGGCTCCGGCACGCAGTGGTACCAGCGGGTGATGCCGACGCTCGGGTCGACGCCGAGCGTCGCCTCCACGATGGCCATGTCGAAGTCCCGCCGGTGGTACACGTTCTCCTGGAAGACGCTCGTGTCCTCGCCGCGCAGGTCCACCCCGATCCCGACCTCGGCCATCGACGACTGGATCACCGCGCCGACCGCCCGCGCCTCCGCGGTGACGCTCATCAGGTGCAGCCGCAGGGTGAACCGGTTCCCGTCGGGGCCGCGCGGGTGACCTGCCGCGTCGAGTGCCGCGTTCACCTCGTCCGGGTCGTGGGAGAACTCCTCGCGGTAGTCGACGCCCGGGTCGATCCACTCCATCTCCTCCGGGAACATCGCCGTCGCCTCGGTGGACACCTCGGGCAGCGCGACGTCGGCGACCTGCGCCCGGTTGATCGACCGGTAGACCAGCTTGCGGACCTCCGGGTCGGCGAGCTCCGGCACATCGGTGTTCATGGTGAAGACGAACTGGCGGGGCAGCTGGCCGCGCTGGGTCAGCTCCAGGTGCTCGGCGGCCCTGATCTGGTCCAGCATCCCCTGCCCGGCGCCACCGATCTGGGTGTCCCCGGCCAGCAGCGCGAGGGTGGCGGCGTTCGTGTCGGTCATGCTGACGAAGATCAGCCGGTCGACTTCGACATCCCCGCGCCAGTAGTCCGGGTTCGCCGTCATCGAGATCTCCCGGCCCTCGTCGAAGTTCTCGAAGACGAACGCGCCGGTGCCGACCGGCGCCATGTTCGCAGGATTGTCCAGGATGTCGGTGCCCTCGAAGACGTGCCGCGGCAGGATCTGTTGCAGCGTCAGGACCTCCATGATCGGACCGAACGGCTCGTCCAGGGTGATCACCACGGTCGAGTCGTCCGGTGTCGCGACCGACTCCACGTGCTCCACGAGCTGCGCCCCGTACGCCTGGTACCGCATCACCTCCTCGACGTTGAACCGGACGTCCTCGGCGGTGAACGGCTCACCGTCGTGCCAGCTCACCCCCTCCTGGAGCTGCAGGGTCACCGTGCGCCCGTCCTCGCTGACCTCCCAGTCCCGCGCCAGCCAGGGATGAACCTGGAAGGTGTCGTCGAGCCGGACCAGCGGTTCGAGCATCGGTGAGGTGACGATGTCCACCGACGGTGACGCGATCACCTGCGGGTTGAGATGGGGCACGGTCCCGGTGGACGTGACGAAGGTGCGCGGCTCCCCGGCGGCGCCACCGTCCGGGTCGCCGAGTGCGCAGGATGCCAGCAGGACCGCGGTCACCGCGATCACCGCCGTCACCACGATCGGTCGTACACGCATGGGAGCCACCTCTCTGTAGCCGTTCGGTCATCCGGGTCGGCCGGTGGCGAGCGTCGGCGCAGCCGCCAGCAGGGTCATGGTGTAGGGATGGCGCGGGGCGTCGAAGATCTGGTCCTTGTCGCCGTGCTCGACGATCTCGCCGGACTTCATGACGTAGACGTGCTCGGCGACCTTGTTCACCACCGGCAGGTCGTGGGTGATGAACACGTATCCGACGCCGAGGCGGCGCCGCAGGTCGTCCATCAGCCGCAGCACCCCGGCCTTGACCGAGGCGTCCAGCGCCGACACCGCTTCGTCCGCGACGATGATCGTCGGTTCCAGCACGATCGCCCGGGCGATCAGCACCCGCTGCCGCTGCCCGCCGCTCAGCTCGTGCGGGTACCGGCCGAGGTAGGCCTCCGGTGGGGTCATCCCGACCAGGTCCAGCGCATCGCACACGGCCCGGCGCACCGCGTCGCGGCCCTCGGCGATCCGGTGCAGCCGGACGACCTCGCCGACAGCGGTGGCGACCGTCTTGCGCGGGTTCAGCGACCCGGCCGGGTCCTGCAGGACGGCCTGCACGTGCCTGCGGTAGCCGTTCCAGCGCTGCCGGTCCATCGAGGCGAGCGCGACACCGTCGAACTCGACGCTGCCGGAGGTGACCGGCACCAGTCCGAGCAGCATCCTGGCCAGCGTGCTCTTGCCGCTGCCGCTCTCCCCGACGATCGCGACGAACTCGCCGGGCCGCACCTGCAGGCTCGCGTCGATCACGGCGTCGACCGACCGGCCGCCGCGGCGCGCCCGGAACGTCTTGCAGGCCCGCACTGCCTCAAGGAGCACCGGAGACCTCCTCCCTGGCCCAGCTCGCACGTAGCGAGTCGGGGATCGAGTACAGCTCCACGCCGTCGTCGGTCAGGCTCCGCACGCTGCGCAGCAGCGCTCGGGTGTAGGCGTGCCGGGGTGCGTCGAGGACGTCGGCGGTCGGTCCGGACTCGACCACCCGCCCGGCGTACATGACGTAGATCCGGTCCGTCATCCCGGCGACGACGGCGATGTCGTGCGAGATCAGCACCAACGAGGTCCCGAGCCGGCGCACCGTCTCGTCGAGAGTGGCCAGCACCCGCTTCTGCACGGTCGCGTCGAGCGCGGTGGTCGGTTCGTCGGCGACCAGCAGGTCGGGGGTCTTGGCGATGGCGACCGCGATCAGTACCCGCTGCCGCATCCCGCCGCTCAGCTCGTGCGGGAACCGGCGGGCGACCTCGTCGACGTCCTCCAGCCCGGCCAGCGCCAGGAACCGTCCGACATCGCCGTCCTGCCCGGACCGGTCGCGCCCGGCGGGCACCGCCTCGGCGACCTGCCGCCCGATCGTCATCACCGGGTTCAGGTAGGTCAGCGGGTCCTGGAAGATCATCCCGACGGTGCGGGTGCGCACCGCGTCCCACGCCTGCGGCGGCGCACCGACCATCTCCCGGCCCTCCAGCACGATCGACCCGCGGACCCGCACTCGGGGCGAGGTGGGCAGCAGGCCCGCGATCGCCCGGCCGGTGACGGTCTTACCCGAGCCGGACTCGCCGACCACGCCCACCCGCTCACCCCGGTCGACGTGCAGTGAGACGGACCGGACCGCCTCCACCTCGCTGCGCACGCCGGTGGGCAGGCACACGTTGAGGTCGGTGACCCGGACCAGCGGGCCCCCGCCGGCGCGCGGCTCGGTGGTCCCGGTCAGCAGTTCAGAGCTCATTTGACCCTCCCGATCGTCGGGTTGAGGGCGTCGTTGAGCGCGTCGCCGATCATGTTCACGGCCAGCACCACGACGAAGATGCAGATCCCCGGGAACAGCGCCATCCACCAGGCCGAGTTCAGATAGGGCTGGGCGTCGTTGAGCAGCGACCCCCAGGTGGCCCGGTTGGCGTCACCGATCCCGAGGAAGGCCAGCCCGGACTCGGCAAGGATCGCCATTCCCACCGTCATCGTGGTGGAGACGACGACCGGGGCCATCGAGTTCGGCAGCACGTCGGAGACGAGGATCCGCCGGCCCGGGAAGCCCGCGGCCCGCGCGAACTCGACGTAGCCGAGCTGGGCGACCCGCGCCGCCTCGGCCCGCATGATCCGGGCCACCCCCGGCCATCCGGTCAGGCCCATGATCGCGATGATGATGAAGATGTTCGCGCCCAGGATGGCCGCGGCGACGAGCACCAGCACCAGCCCGGGGATGGCCTGGAAGAACTCGATGACCTTGACCAGCGCCACGTCGATGACGCCGCCGTAGTAGCCGGCCAGACCACCGATCAGCACGCCGAGCGTCATCGACAGCAGCGCGACGGCGAACCCGACGAACAGCGAGAGTCTACCGCCGTGCAGCACCCGTGCCAGGAAGTCCCGACCGAGGTGGTCGGTGCCGAGCGGATAGGCGGCCGACGGCGGCTGCATCGGCGGGTGGGCGGTGCTGACCGGGTCACCACCGAAGACCGGTCCCAGCAGGGCGACCAGGGTCATCAGGGCCATCACGACGAGAAAGACGATCGCCAGCGGCTTGCGGAAGAAGATCCGGGTCGGCGTCTCCTCCCGCCGTCCGCCTGCACCGGTGGTGCCGGCGACCGGCGGAGCGGTCTCGGTCCCGTGCACGGTCATGACTGTGCCCCTCCGGATCGGGTGAACCGGGCTCGCAGCCGCGGATCGATGAGGCCGTAGGCGATGTCGGTGAGGACGTTCGCGACGAGGATCATCACCGTCATCACGATCGTCACCCCGAGGACGACCATGTTGTCCTTCTGGTTGATCGCGTCCACCATCAGCAGGCCCATGCCCGGCCAGCTGAAGACCCGCTCGATGAGGGTCGATCCAGCCAGCAGGCCGCCGACGCTCAGACCGATGATCGTGACCATCGGCAGCATCGCGTTCGGCAGCCCGTGCCGGTAGAGCACCCGGTCGGCGGAGAGGCCCTTCGACCGGGCCGTGTCGATGTAGTCCTGGCCCAGCGCCTCGATCATGGACGAGCGCATGATCCGGGTCTTGAAGGCGAGCTGGCTCATCGCCATGCAGATCAGCGGGAGCAGCATGTACCGTAGCTGGATCCCGCTCTCCCCGTAGGGGCTGGCCCCCGCGGTCGGCAGCCAGCCGAGCAGAACGCCGAAGACCCAGATCAGCATGAGCCCGAGCCAGAAGTTCGGGATGGAGAAGATCACCAGCGAGCCGCCGGAGATCGAGGCGTCCAGCCAGCGCCGCCGGGTCCGTCCGGCGATCGCACCGAGCACGATGCAGACCACCGTGGACAGCGCCATCGCCCAGAACGCGAGGACCAGGGTGTATGGCGCTCGGCTCGCGATGAGCTCGGTGACCGGTCTGCCGCTGATCGCCGAGGAACCGAGGTCACCGGTGAACACGTTCCCGACATAGATCAGGTAGCGCTGCCAGAGCGGGAGGTCCAGCCCGAAGCGGGCGGCCATCTCGGCCTCGAACTCGGGTGACACCGGGGCGTCCCCGAGCAGCGCCTGCAGCGGGTTGCCCGGAGCCAGTTCGAGGAGCAGGAACAGGATCGTGATGACGACCAGGAGCAGGACCACCGAGCTCACCAGCAGCCTGGCGTAGTGGACGGCAACGGCCTTCATCGCGACTCACCCATTCGTCGGAGGTGGGCTCCACTGCAGACGACAGTCACCCTGTGTCCTGCACCACTGTCCGAGAGTGGCGGTGGTCGCCGCGTCCGTCATTCCGTGACGCGGGAGCCATTTCACGAGGCGGAAGGCAGTCCGGCCGGCTCGACCCGGCCGGCCAGCCAGCGCTCGGCGTCGATCGCCGCGGCGCAGCCCGACCCGGCCGCGGTGACGGCCTGCCGGTAGTTCCGATCGACAAGGTCCCCGCAGGCGAACACACCGTCCACCCCGGTCCGGGTGCTCCCGTCCAGGGTGCGGACGTAACCGTCGGGATCCAGGTCGAGCCGGTCCCTGACGAGCCCGCTGCGCGGGTCGTGACCGATCGCGACGAACATCCCGGCGACCTCCAGCTCTGAGCCGGATCCATCCCGGACGTCGCGCAGCCGCAGCCCGGCCACCGCGCCGTCACCGGTCACCGCGGCCACCTCCTGGTGAGTCCGCCAACGGATCGCCGGATTCGCCCGCGCCCGCTCCAGCAGGATCTCCGAGGAGCGGAACGTGTCCCGCCGGTGCACCACGGTGACGCTGCGGGCGAACCGGGTCAGGAACTCGGCCTCCTCCATCGCCGAGTCCCCGCCACCGACGACCGCCACGTCGCGGTCGCGGAAGAAGAACCCGTCGCAGGTCGCGCAGGACGACACGCCGCGGCCCAGCAGCTCCTGTTCCCCGGGCACGCCCAGGTAGCGGGGGGCGGCACCCATCGCGAGCACCACCGCGTGCGCCCGGTGCGTCTCGCCGTCCGCGACGATCTCCTTCACCGGCCCGTCCAGCCGCAGCTCATCGACGTCGCGAGGGCGCAGGTCGGCGCCGAACCGCGTGGCCTGCGCCCGCATCCGTTCCATCAGGCCGGGACCGTCCACCCCGTCCGGGAAGCCGGGAAAGTTCTCGACATCGGTGGTGGTCATCAGGGCACCGCCGTAGCTGCTGCCCTCGAACACCACCGGTGCGAGCCGGGCCCGGGCGGCGTAGATCGCCGCGGTGTACCCGGCCGGGCCGGAGCCGACGACGACCAGGTCGTGCACCGGCGCGGTCACGGTGTCTCCGGCTGGTCGCTGAGCCAGACCTCGGCCAGCCTGCGGCCCTGGTGGATCGGGCTCGGGTGGAGATCCTGCACCCGGGACGAGAAGACCGTGTAGTCGAACTTCTGGATCGGCAGCATCCCCTGCACGATCTCGGTCTCCATCCGGGCCTGCATGGCCCTGTGCAGCTCGCGCTGCTCGTTCTCGTCGGTCGAGGTCTGGGTGCGGGCGTAGCTGTCGATCAGCTCCTGGTCGTCGACCAGGGCGTAGTTCTCGATGTAGCCCGGCATGAAGTCGCGCCAGGTCTGGTCGGGCAGGTGCAGGGTGCGCAGCGCCTTGGCCATCGCGAACTCGTGGTTGCGCCTGCGCTCGATCCCGGTGCCGGGGTCGACGGTCTCGATCGTGACGTCGATCCCGACCTCGGCCAGGTCGGCCTGGATCCACTGGGCCTCGCGGACGTCCTCGTCATCGACCCGCTGCACGGTCAGGGTGGTCGTGAAGCCCTCCGGCAGACCTGCCTCGGCGAGCAGCCGGCGGGCCTGGTCGGGATCGAACGGGCGCAGCTCGCGCACCTCGTCGGCGGACAGTGCGGCGTCACTGATGTCCGGGCGCAGCGTCGAGGTCAGGTTGAACGAGCCGCGGATGGTCTCCCCCATCCCCTCCCAGTCGATCGCCAGCATCACCGCGCGACGCACCCGCAGGTCGTCGAACGGCTCCTCGCGCGGGTTCAGATAGAAGCTCACCGGTGCACCAGGGGTCTCGTCGACGGTGAAGTCGCCGTCGCGGAACTCGTCGGCCACGTTGACGTCGCTGGTAGTGCCGATGTCGAGCCGGCCGCTGCGCAGGGCGGCGGTGAGCGCCGCGGTGTCGCTGATCACCGGCCGCCGGATCTCGTCGAGGTAGGGACGATCCGGCACGTGGTAGTCGGGGTTGCGGCGCAGCACCCACTCGACGTCGGGTGAGTGCTCGGCGAGCAGGAACGGACCGGTCCCGATCGCGACCGTGTCGAGGTCGTATTGCCCCTCGATCCCCTCCCGGGGCACCATCAGGAAGGTGTGGTAAGCCAGGTACTCCAGCAGCGGGGCGAACGGCCTCGACAGGTTCAGCACGACGGTGTGCTCGTCCGGCGCCTCGACGCTCTCCACCGCCTCCAGCATGTAGGCCTGCAACCCGCGCTCCTTCATCGCGGTGATCGTCGCGACCACGTCGTCGGCGACGAAGGCGCGTCCGTTCACCGGCGCGACATCGTGCCAGGTGACGTCCTGTCGCAGGGCGAAGGTGTAGGTCAGGCCGTCCTCGGAGATCTTCCAGGACTCGGCGAGATCGCCCTCCAGCTCCATCCCGGTGACGTCCGGGCCGTTGCGCCAGTCGAGCAGCTTCCCGTAGACCGAACCGGAGATCAGCCCGGTGGCACTCGGGTCGGAGCTCTCCAGCGGGTGCAGGTCGGTGGAGACCTCGTTCGGCAGCTGCCAGACCAGCGAACCACCCGGGCGCGGGTCGCCGACCGGTTCGTCGGCCCCGCCACCGGCGCCACCACCGCCGCAGGCCGACAGCACCAGCGCACCCGCCAGCACCAGGGCCGGCAGCGCCCGCCGGGCTCTCACGACAGCTCCCGGTCGAGCTCGCCGGTGACATCCAGCCCGACCAGCGGCACCGGGCCGGCCAGGTCGGACGCCGCGGCCGGGACGTAGGCGAAGTTCTTCGCCCGCGCACCACCGTCCACGACGAAGTCCTGGCCGGTGATCAGCCGGGCCTGATCCGAGCACATCCAGGCCACGCAGTGCCCGATATCGGTCGGGGTGCCGGTGGTGCCCATCGGCACCATCGGCGTGCGGTCCCCGCTCCAGCGGGCCGGCCGCCGCCACGGCTCGTCGCCGGTGCCGCCGCCGATCCCGTTGCGCGGCCGGTCCATCACCGATCTCCCGTTCGGGCCGGTCAGCGCCGGGTTGTCCGGGGTCGGTGCGGTCGGGGTGAAGGAGTTGACCCGGATCCCGTACGGCGCGAGGTCCATCGCCGCGGCCCGCACGAAGTTGTTCACGCCACCCTTGTGGAAGGCGTAGGCGATCACCCCTGCCGAGCCGGACCAGCCGTTCGACGAGGAGACCATCACGACCGATCCGCGGGTCCCGCGCTCGGCCATGTGCCGCCCGACCGCACGGGTGTTGAGGAAGCTGCCCAGCCCGGCGACCCGCACCGCCCGGTCGAAGAACTCCGCGCTCTCGTCGAGCACGCCGCGGCCGCCGAGCAGCGCGGCGTTGTTGACCAGGATGTCGATGCCGCCGAGCTCGCCGACCACCCGGTCCACGTAGCCGGCCACATGCGCCTCGTCGGTGACGTCGCCGGGGACCGCGATGGCGCGTCCGCCGTTGCGCTCGACCCGCTCGACCGCGGCGTCGGCGGCGGCCGGGTCGATGTCGTTGCAGGCCACCGTGGCGCCGTAGCGGGACAGCGCCAGCGCTATCCCGCTGCCGATGTTCGGGCCGGCACCGGTGACGAGAGCCACCTTCCCGGCGAGTGAGATGTCCACTGTGGTTGCTCCTAGTCGGGTCGGGATCGGTCTGTGGGGGCCCGGTCGGGGGCCGCCTCGGCGGCGGCGTCGGCACCGGCCAGACTCGGCGCAAGCCGCGTCGGCGGCCGGACCCGCCACCACCTGCGGGACTCGGTAAAGGTGGCGCGCTGCAATCGTGGGTCCAGGTGGTCGCGCAACGCGTCGCCGAGCAGGTTGAGGCTGAACACGGCCAGCGAGAGCAGGACCGCCGGGACGACGATCAGCCACGGTGCCCGCTCGACGTATCGGACCCCGTCGGAGAGCATCAGCCCCCACGACGGGGTCGGCGGCGGGGCGCCGATGCCGAGGAAGCTGAGCGCCGACTCGGCGATGATCACACCGGCGAAGATCAGGCTGGCGAGGGTGAACACCGGGGCGAGAATGTTCGGCAGTACGTGCAGGGAGAGAATCCTCCCGGTCCGCGCCCCCGTCGCGCGGGCCGCCTCGACATAACGTTCCTCGCGCACCCGCAGCGTCTCACCGCGGGCGATCCGGTTGAACGACGGAGTGATCACCACGGTCAGCGCGATGATCGTGTTGCGCACCGACGGACCCAGGATCACCGCGATGAACAGCAGCAGGACGATGCCGGGGATCGCCTGCACCGCGTCCATCACTCGCTGCAGGACGATGTCGATCCCTCGGCCGGCGTACCCGGAGACGACCCCGATCGCGGTGCCCAGCACCAGGCTGATCGCGGTGGTCGTCACGCCGATCAGCAACGACGTGCGGGCCCCGTGCAGCGCCCGGCTCAGCACGTCGCGGCCCAGGTCGTCGGTACCGAGCAGGAACGCCGCGGACGGTTCGGCGAGGATGTCCCGGCGGAACTGCTCCAGCGGGTCGTAGGGTGCCACCAGCGGCGCGAGCAGCCCGGCCAGCACGAACAGCGTCAGCACGCTCAGCGCGACTGCGCCGAGCGGCTGGGCACGGACGAACCTGGCGACGGCGCGGGGCACGGCGCGCAGCCAGGAGGGTGCGGCGGTGCTGGTCACGACAGGGCCCTCCCGGTCCGGATCCGTGGGTCGACCAGCGCGTAGAGCAGGTCGATCACGATGATCGTCACGACGAACAGCGCGGCGTAGAAGATCGTGCAGGCAACCACCACCGGGTAGTCCCGTTCCAGCACCGCGGAGTAGATGAGCTGCCCGGTCCCGGGGATGCCGAACATCTGCTCCAGGATCACGGTGCCGCCGAGGACGGTCGCCAGCTCCAGTCCGAGCAGCGTGAGCACCGCGATCGTCGAGTTTCGGGCGGCGTGCTTGCCGACGACGGTGCGCTCTCGCGCGCCCTTCGCGCGAACGGTGCGCACGTAGTCCGAGCCCAGCGACTCCAGCAGCGACGACCGCGCCATCCGAGCCGTGCCCGCCATCCCGGCGGTCCCCAGCGCGATGATCGGGATGGCCATCTGCTGGATCCAGCTCACGGGGTCCTCGGTGAGCGGCCGGTAGGCAAGCGGTGGCGACCAGTTCAGCCAGACCGCGCACGCAGTGAGCGCCAGCAGCGCGACCACGAAGTTCGGCACCGACAGGAACGCGACGGCGAAGGTCCGCACGGCGCCGTCCAGCGCGGACCCGCGGCTGATCGCGGCGACCGTCCCCAGAGCGATCCCGGCGACGGTGGCGAACAGCATGGCGAGCAGGCCGAGGGTCACCGTCACCGGGACGCGGGCCAGGAACAGCTCGGTGACCGGGGCCCCGCCGTAGAACGAGGTGCCCAGGTCCCCCCGGACGGCGTCGGCCAGCCAGCTGCCCAGCTGTACCCAGACCGGGGCGTCCAGACCGAACTCGGCGCGCAGTGCGGCGATCTGCTCGGGCGTCGCCCCCGAGTCGGCGAGCTGCACCGACACGGCGTCCCCGGGGACGAGCCGCATGAGGACGAACACCAGCGTGGTCACCAGCGCCATCACCACGCCGCCGTAGGCCAGCCTGCGCAGCACGTACCGGGTCACGAGCCCACCGCCTCCGGGGTGCGCGGGCCGGCGAGCCGGCAGGCGACCGTGCGACCGGCCGACGGGTCCGCGATCGGGCGCAGCGCCGGACGGTCGCCGGCGCACTCCGGTTCGGCCCGCGGGCAGCGGGTGTGGAAGCGGCACCCGGGCGGCGGGTCGATCGGGCTGGGCACCTCGCCGACCGGCGCGACCTCGTCGATCGGCCCGGCCGTGGCGAGATCGGGCACCGCGGAGACCAGCATCCGGGTGTAGGGGTGCTGCGGGTCGCGCAGCACCGCGTCGCCGTCACCGCGCTCGACGATCTCGCCGAGGTACATCACACAGACCTCATCGGACATGTACCGGACGACGTTCAGGTCGTGGGCGATGAACAGGTAGGAGATCCCGCGCTCGGCCTGCAGGCCGCGGAGCAGGTTGAGCACCTGGGCCTGTACCGACACGTCCAGCGCGGAGACCGCCTCGTCGCACACGATCAGGTCCGGGTCGGTCGCCAGCGCGCGGGCGATCCCGATCCGCTGTGCCTGGCCGCCGGAGAACTGGTGAGCGTAGCGGTGCAGATCACGCGCACCCAGACCGACCCGTTCGAGGAGTTCCACGACCCGGTCGGTGAGCGCGGCGCCGCTGGCCATCCGGTGCACGACCAGTGGCTCGCCGACCGCCTGCAGGACGGTCATCCGCGGGTTCAGCGATCCGTGCGGGTCCTGGAAGACGATCTGCATCCGGCGCCGTAGCCTGCGCAGAGCCGCGCCCGAGGCAGCCCCGAGATCCGCACCGTCGAAGGACAGCGTCCCCGCGGACGGCTCCAGCAGCCGCAGCGCGAGCCGGGCCACCGTGGACTTGCCGGACCCCGACTCACCGACCAGGCCGACGGTGCGGCCGCGCGGGATGCTCAGCGAGACGCCATTGACGGCTTGCACGACACCACGCGGGGACCGGAAATGCTTGACCAGGTCACGAGCCTCGAACAGGGGCGGATCGGTCACCGGGCACCGGCCGGGCTGCCCACCGGAGCGCACCCGTTCCAGTCGATCGTGGTCTGACACATGTGGTCTCCCGTCGGACTCCGCCGGCCGTGTGCAGCGGGCACGCTAGGAATGGTGTCCACCCGGCCGCCAGACCGACTTCCACCAGGGAGAAGAGTGCGCGCAGGTTACAGATCGTGTCGCAGATCACGGCGCGACCGATGACGTAGCCGTCCGGCTCGACGGCCGGATCGGCACTGAGTCGACAAACTACGTCGGTTCCACCGCGACTGCTGGTCGCGCCGCTGGCCGCGCGGGGCCCACGCGCCGTCGTGCACTCCTCCCTGCGCCGCCCGCCACAGGGCATCGACCCCGCCGGTCCAGCTCGCGCTGACCCCCGATCACCATGTTGATGGCCTGGGAGCCGGCCTCGCCGGCCGGTGACACCTGGCTCGCCCGGTACGGCGTCGGCAGGTCCGGCTGCCGTGTGCAGGGTGCCTGGCTGGTGTCGGTGCCCTACCTGCTCGGGATCCTGTTCGCAGGGCGGGGTGTGGGCGCCGGGTACTGGAGGCAGAACCCGGGCGACCCGCGCGGGCGGTACCGCCCGCCCATGAGCCTGCTCTCATCGGTCGCGCTTTCCCCGCTGCAGCTCTACAGCGCCGCCACGCTGCGCCGCGGCATCTGGTCCCGCGGAGGAGCGCCCCGACCGCGCGCACCCGCGACCGGGTGCTCGACGCCGCCTTCGCCGTGCTCCTGGCCCTGGTCATCCTGGTGCTGCTCACTCGTGGCCAGGTCCTGTACCGGACGGGGATCCTTGATGGGCCACGTCTCGACGCGGTACGGCGTGGCGGCTACTCGGCGCTGCTGCTGCGCGAGGGCTCCGCCGGCGCGCTGCGGATCACCGTCGGCCACAGCGGCATGGAGGTCAGCACCGCGGACGGGACGGAGCTCGCCGCCACGCGCTTCCCGGACTCGCCACGCACGAGGTGACCGCGACTCTCGCCGGGCCGCAGCTGCAGATCGAGGTGGACAGGCGCCCGTTGCCGGTCGTAACGGTCCCCGACCCCGGGGCCGCTCGGGGTGGCATCGGGCTGCGTGTGGGTGCCGCACCGTCGGAGACGACGGTGCGCGGGTTACAGGTCACGGCAGCGGTGTGAGCGGGCCCGGCCCGACAGGCCGGGCCCGGGCGGTCATCGGGCGGCGGTACCCGCCGCACCGCTCGACGTCGGTTCCCGGGCAGCCTCCTCAGCCAGCCAGCAGCGGCTGATCCGGCCCGCCCCCGTCCGGACGACCGGCGGAACCTCGGTACGGCACCGCTCCAGCGCCTGCGGGCAGCGTGGATGGAACCGGCAGCCGTCCGGCACCTCGGCCGGGTTCGGCACGCTCCCCTGGATCACGGTCAGTGGTTCATCCCGTCCGGTGTGGATGGTCGGGACGGAGCCGATCAGCGCGCGGGTGTACGGGTGCGTCGGCGAGGTCAGGACCTGGGCCGAGGTCCCCCGCTCGACGACCTGTCCGGCGTACATCACCACCACCCGGTCGGCCATCCGGGCCACCACCGACATGTCGTGCGTGATGAGTAGCAGCGCTGCGCCGTGCTCACGCTGCAGCCGCCGCATCAGCGCCAGGATCTGTGCCTCGACCGTCACGTCGAGAGCGGTCGTCGGTTCGTCGGCGATCAGCAGCTCCGGATCGCATGCCAGCGCCATCGCCACACCGACCCGTTGCTGCTGGCCACCGGAGAGCTCGTGCGGGTACGAACGCATGCGACGCTCCGGATCGGGCAGGCCCACCTCGCGGAGCAGCTCGACCGCGCGTTCCCGGGCCTGTGCCCGGCCCACCGGCCGGTGCACCCGGATCGCCTCGACGACCTGGTCGCCCACGCTGAACAGCGGATCCAGCGCGCTCATCGGGTTCTGGAACACCATTGCGATCTCGGCGCCACGCAGCCGGCGCAGCCGCTCGGGCCCGGCACCGGCGATCTCTTCACCGCGGAACGACACGGAGCCGCCTGCGATCCGACCGCTGCCGAGCAGCCCGAGCACCGCCAGCGAGCTCACGCTCTTGCCGGACCCGGACTCGCCGACCAGCGCGACCGTCTCCCCCGGCGCCACGTCGAACGAGACGCAGTCGACCACTCCGAGAGCACCCGCCGCCGTCGGGAACTCGACGCGCAGGTCCCGCACGTCCAGAACCGGGTTCACGCCGTGGCCCCGTCGACCGGGTGGGTACCGGACCATCCGCCGAACCCGAACGGCCGCACGACCAGCGACATCCCGGCATTGCGGGCGCCGGTGACCACGATCGGGAACTGCCCCGGCCCGGGGACCAGCGGGAACCGAGTGTCGTCTGCAGCGGCCCCGGCGGCCCGTCCCTTCCCCACCGCGCGCAGGTCGGCAGCGGTCCGGACTGCGCGCTCACAGACCCATGCAGCCACGTCGGCCTTGCCGAACCCGCCATCGGCCAGCATCGTGGCGTGCTCGATCCCGAGCAGCAGCCCCGCCGACGAGCGCGCCCCGACCACGGCGCCGGTCCGCGCCACCGTGTCCGCGATGTCGCGCAACAGGTCCTCCGGATCGGTGGTGTCCCGGTTGTCGACGAACTCGCAGGTCCGGATGAGCATCGCCGAGACCGACCCGGCGCCGGGGGCGGCCCCCAGATCGACCGAGAGCGGCGCCCAGGGGCTCTCCTCCTCGTTCTCCCCGATGCAGATCGAGAACCGGCCGGGCAGCCCCTGGGTCGCCTGGTCCAGCTCGTGCGGGCGGATGCCGAGCACGTTGCGTACGGTCAGCCCGATCGCCCGGGCGATGGTGGCGTTCGCGCGGAACCCCGGACCGACCACGCCGCCCACCGAGTTGATTCCCAGCTCGCCCCGGACGTCACCGTTGACCACGATCACCGGCGCCGGACCGCTGGTGCTCTGCCAGCCACCGCTGGTGACGATCCGCTGCGCCATCAGCGCGTCCCACGCCGCCAGGACGACCGGCATGTACTCGGGGCGGCAGCCGGCCATCGCGGCGTTCACCGCGACCTGCTCGACGGTGCACTCGCGGCCCAGGTTACCGGTGTGGACGATCACCTCGGCCGGATCGCGCCGGGTTGCAGCCAGGAACTCGTCCCGGGTCGCGGCGGTGACCGGGACGACCGGGAGGCCGTCGGTCCAGCCCTGCTCGTAGGCGTGCTCGACGGCCGCCCGGGCGACGTCCACCGGATCGGTGGCGGCCGCGCTCACGTGCCGACCCGGTCACCGGCCGGGGAGCTCAGCAGCCGGACCAGCTCGGGTAGCACCCCGTCGGCCCGGACCGCCACCCCCGCAGCGTCCAGTGAGGCCACCGGGTGCGGCACGCACGCGTAGTCGTAGCCGGGGCTGCCTCGCAGCGTCGCCATCGCGTCCGCCGTCGCCCGGAACGCCTCGCTGCACACCACCGCCGCGGGGACCCCGGCCGCCTCCAGCGCGATACCGTCGGTGACGGCGGACGCGCTGCATGATCCGCAGTCGCCGACCCCGACGACCACCACGTCGCACCGATCGACGAGATCGGCCAGCACCTCAGGCGACACCGGGTCGTTGATGAAGGGCTTGGTATGCCTGGCGGACACCACGGTGCCGTGCCCCCGGGTGAACCGCTCGGCGATCGCGTCGACCAGCTCCGCGGCGTTGCGCTTGGTGTTCAGCAGCAGGCCGAGCCGCAGCCCCGCCAAGTCGCCCGGGCGAGGGGCGAGCGCCGGCCCCGTCCCGGGTGCGGTGACCGGATCGGGTGCCCCGGTCGGGTCGATCATGCTCTCGAACATGGCGGATCCCGTCGTCGGAACTGGGGGTCGGAGAGCACGATAAAGAGCCTGCTACCGAACCCGCCAGACCAACTTCCACCAGGCAAAAGAGTCCACGGAGGACGCACTGAGGCGCACGACGGATGACGTAGCGGCGCCCGGTCATTCGCGTGTACCCCCCGCCCGCGGCGCTGCCTACCGTCGGGGGCCATGACCTCGCCCGATCGACCGGCCATCCAGGTGATCAGTGCACATTCCGGGGACTTCGTGTGGCGGGCAGGCGGGGCGCTGGCCCGCTACGCCGAACGCGGCTACGACGTGCGCGTCGTCTGCCTGAGCTACGGCGAGCGCGGCGAGTCACCGGGGCTCTGGCGGCGCCCCGGTACGACCGTCGACACCGCGAAGGCAGCCCGTCGCGATGAGGCCGAGGCCGCAGCCGACGCACTCGGAGCATCCGTCACCTTCCTCGACCTGGGCGACTATCCACTGCGGATCGACGACGACGGCCTGTCCCGGATCGTCGCCGAGATCCGGGCCGCGGCGCCGGAGGTGCTGCTCACGCACGTCGCGAACGACCCGTACAACCGCGACCACGACGCCGCGCACGAGGCGACCCTGCTGGCCCGCCAGGTCGCGCAGGCCGCCGGGCACGATCCGTCGACGCCACCGATCGGCGCGCCGCAGGTGCTGCAGTTCGAGCCGCACCAGCCCGAGCAGTGCGGCTTCGTGCCGAACCTGCTGCTCGACGTCACCGGTGTGTTCGAGCGCAAGCGCAAGGCGATGGAGTGCATGGGCGCCCAGGCCCACCTGGTGCGCTACTACACCGATCTCGGGCTGCGCCGCGGCGTGCAGGCCGTCCGCAACGGCGGCGACCCGTCGATCGTGCACGCCGAGGCCTACCAGCGGGTCTTCCCGGTCGTCGGGGACGTGCTGCGGTGAGCGGACACGTGATCGTCCGGACCCGACGCGGACCGGACCCGGACGTGCTCGCCGGACTGGCCCGGCTCGGCGTCGCGACCGTGCACGAGGCGCACGGGCGGCGTGGCCTGCTCGGCCCGGCGATCCGGCCGGTCCAGCACGGGGCGCGGATCGCCGGGCGTGCAGTCACCGTGCTGTCGCACCCCGGCGACAACCTGATGATCCACGCCTGCGTCGAGCAGTGCGGGCCGGGCGACGTCCTCGTCGTCGCCACCACCTCGCGGTCCACCGACGGGATGTTCGGCGAGCTGTTCGCCACGCAGCTGGCGCACCGCGGGGTGCTCGGCCTGGTCAGCGACGCCGGTGTCCGCGACGTCGCCGAGCTGGCCGCGATGGGTTTCCCCGCCTGGTCGCGCGCCGTGCACGCGCAGGGCACCGCGAAGGCGGTGGCCGGCTCGGTGAACGTCCCGGTCGTCGTCGCCGGACAGCGGATCGACCCCGGCGACGCGGTGATCGCCGACGACGACGGCGTGCTCTGCGTCCCGCGCGCCGAGGCCGCCGCGATCGCCGGGGCCGCCGCGGCGCGGGCCGCGAACGAGGAGGACAAGCGCCGCCGGTTCGCCGACGGCGTGCTCGGCCTGGACCTCTACGACCTGCGGCCCACCCTGGACCGGCTGGGCGTGCGCTACGTCGACGACCCCGAGGGGGACCTCTCATGAGCACGTTCGTCCTGCTGCACGGCGCCTGGCACGGGGGCTGGGTGTGGCAGCGCGTCGCCCCCGGCCTGCGGGCGGCCGGTCACGACGTCCTCGCGCCGACGCTGACCGGGGTGAGCGACCGGGCCCACCTGCTCCACCCGCAGGTCGGGCTGTCCACGCACGTCCAGGACGTCGTCGCGCTGCTGGAGGCGCACGACGCCCGCGACGTCGTGCTGGCCGGGCACAGCTACGCCGGCCAGGTCGTCACCGGGGTCGCCGACCGCGTCCCGGACCGGGTGGCCCGCCGGGTGTACCTGGACGCCTTCGTCGGCGACGACGGCGACGCCGCGATCGACCTGCTCCCGCCGACCGTCGCCGGGCACTACCGGGAGGCGGTCGCCGGGCCCGGCTTCGGCTGGCTGGTCCCGGTCCGCCCGCTGGAGCGGCTCGGCGTCACCGAGCAGGCCGACCTGGACTGGCTCACGCCGCGCCTCACCCCGCACCCGTGGCTCACCTACACCGAGCCGCTGCGGGTGACCGGGAAGGGCGACGCGGTGCCAGCGGCGTTCGTCGAGTGCACCGACTGGATGCGGGTCTTCCGCGAGCACGCCGGGCGAGCGGCCGACCGGGGGTGGCCGGTCCACGAGGTCGCGACCGGTCACGAGGCCATGGTCACCGCGCCCGCCGAGCTGAGCGCACTGCTGATGGAGCTGACCCGCTGATGGAGTTCCTGGTCCGCACTCAGAACCTGCTGCCGGTCGACACCCCGGCCGCGATCCGCGACGAGCTGAAGGCCGGTGAGCGCGCCCGCGCCGTCGAGCTGCGCGAGGCCGGGGTCCTCAAGCGCCTGTGGCGGGTCCCCGGGCGGAACGCGACCGTCGGGCTCTACGAGGCCGACGACCCCACCGCGCTGCACGACGCGCTGGCGTCGCTGCCGATGTTCCCCTGGATGGACGTGACCGTCGAGGCACTGGCGACGCACCCGCAGGAGCGCTGAGCGCCGGTCCCCGCCGCCGCCGGCGGCGGCGTTCTCCCCGGTCCGGGCCGGGTCAGGGGAACACGACGGTGCGGTTGCCGGACACCGCGACCCGGTGCTCGCTGTGCCACCGCACCGCCCGGGCCAGCGCGAGCCGTTCGGCCTCCCGGCCCCGGGCGGCGAGCTGCTCCGGGCTCAGCGAGTGGTCGACGCGCAGCAGCTCCTGCTCGATGATCGGCCCCTCGTCGAGGTCCGCGGTCACGTAGTGCGCGGTGGCCCCGATGAACTTCACCCCGCGCTCGTGCGCCTGGTGGTAGGGCCGCGCCCCCTTGAAGCTGGGCAGCATCGAGTGGTGGATGTTGATCGCCCGGCCCTCCAGGGCTGTGCACGCGTCGTCGGACAGGATCTGCATGTAGCGGGCCAGCACCACCAGCTCGACGCCCTCGGCGCGGACCAGGTCGAGCAGCTCCGCCTCCGCGGCCGGTTTCGTCTCCCGGGTGACCGGGATGTGCCGGAACGGCACCCCGTACCCGTCGGCGAGCCGCCCCAGGTCGGGATGGTTGGACACGACCGCGACGACGTCGAGTGCCAGCTCGCCGATCGAGTTCCGGAACAGCAGGTCGTTGAGGCAGTGCGCGAACCGGCTGACCATGATCACCGTGCGCGGGCGGTGCCCGGTGTCGGCGAGGCTCCAGGTCATCCCGAACCGCGCGGCGATCGGCGCGACGCCGGTGCCGAGCCGGTCCAGGTCGGGCCGGGCGCCGTCGGTCCGGGCGAACTCGATCCGCAGGTAGAACGTGCCGGTGGTGGCGCTGCCGAACTGGTGGCTCTGCACGATGGTGCAACCCTGCTCGGCGAGCAGACCGGTCACGGCGTGCACGATGCCGGGCGCGTCCGGGCAGCTGAGCAGCAGCACCGCGCGCGGGCCCGGCGCCGAGGCGGTCACGACGCGGCCCGCGATCCGGCGGCGGCCATCGCGGCCCGGCGCGCCGCGAGCACCGTGCTGCGCAGCAGCAGCACGTCGGTGACCGGCCCGACGCCGCCGGGCACCGGGGTGAGCGCCGCGGCCCGCGCCGCGACGGATCCGGCGTCGACGTCGCCGACGGTGCGGACCGTCCCGTCCGGCCCGGTGACGGCGTTGATCCCGACGTCGAGCACGACGGCGCCGGGTGCGACGTGCTCGGCGCGGACCAGCCCGGCCCGGCCGGCGGCGACGACGAGCACGTCCGCCCAGCGGGTGTAGCGGCCGATCCCGCCGGTCCGGTCGGCCCACTCGTCGATCGAGGAGACGGTCGCGCCGCGGGCGCAGCCGAGCGCGACCGCCGGGACGCCGACGGTCGCCGACCGCCCGACGACGACGATCCGGCTGCGGTGGTAGAAGCCGGCGCGGTCCTGTCCGGTGCCGTCGATCCAGGTGTCGAGCAGGTCGAACACCGCGGCCGGGGTGGCGGGCACGAACCGGGGCGCGCCGAGCGCGAGCAGGCCGACGTTCTCCGGGTGCAGCGCCTCGACGTCCTTCGCCGGGTCGAGCGCGCCGAACACCGTCGCCTGGTCCACGCCCGCCGGGAGCGGGCGCAGCAGCAGGACCCCGGACACGGCCGGATCGTCGTTGCAGGACCGCACGGCGCCGAGCACCGCCGCCTGCGACGCCCCGGCCGGGAGCTCCACCGTCCGGTGGCCGACGCCGAGTTCCGCGGCGAGCCGGTGCAGCCGCCGCTGGTAGGCGCGGGCGCCGAAGCCGGCGTCGCCGGGCAGCACGGTCGCGAGCCCGGGCCGGATCCCGGACGCGTGCAGCGCGGCGACCTCGTCGGCCAGTGCGGCGCCGAGCTCGCGGGCGCGGGCGCGGCCGTCGATCGGGCGCGCCGTCATCGGTCCAGGCGCTCGAGCAGCCGACGT
Organism: Pseudonocardia sp. NPDC046786; assembly: GCF_040645415.1. Classification (NCBI taxonomy): domain Bacteria; kingdom Bacillati; phylum Actinomycetota; class Actinomycetes; order Pseudonocardiales; family Pseudonocardiaceae; genus Pseudonocardia; species Pseudonocardia sp. NPDC046786. The sequence continues at coordinate 58,146 of NZ_JBEYYF010000029.1, forward strand.
CGCCACGTCTCGGTGCTCTCGAGGTCGTTGAAGGTGAACACGTGGATCCCGGCCAGGCCGGTGTCGCCGGCGGCCAGTGCCGGCGCGATGCCGTCCAGCACCCGGTCGGGCCGGTAGCCGCCGGGCAGGAAGAACCGCCGGAGCATCCCCTGCTGCTTGCGCAGGAACCGGGCCGACTGCCCGAGCCCCAGCCCGGCGGAGACCCGGATCAGCTTCTGCCTGCTCACCGCGCCGGGCACGCCGACCCGGACCGGCAGCCGCACCCCGGCGGCGGCGATCCGGCGGGCCCACCGCACGGTGGCGGCCGGATCGAAGCACAGCTGGGTGACGATCTGCGTGGCGTAGGGCGCCTTCGCGGTGAGCGCGCCCGCGATCAGCTCGTCGGCGATCCCGCCGTGCCCCTCCGGGTAGCCGCCGATCCCGATCCGGTCGAACCGGTCACCGGCGATCTCGTGCAGCTCGGTGAGCAGAGCAAGGGCGTCCGGATAACGGCCCACCGGCTCGGCGGCGTCACCGCCGACGACGAACAGCGCGCGGACCCCCGCGTCGGTGAGCCGGTCGGTGAGATCGGCCAGGTGCGCCCGGTCCCGGACCAGCCGGGCCGCGAGGTGCGGCGCCACCCGGTAGCCGTGCCCGGTGAGCCGGACGGCGAGCTCCACGGTCGGGTCGGGCCCCTTCGCCTCGGTGGTCGTGACGCTCAGCCCGGTGCCGGTGGGGACGTGGGCGAGCACCTTGTCCGCGGCACTCGGGAACGGCAGCACCTCGTAGGTGGCCGCACGCAGCACACGGGCGAGCACGGACCGCCGGTCCGCACGCGGCGCCGCGCCGTCCCGATCGGGGGGATCCAGCAGTGACGTCACGGGGCGCTCCGGTTGTCGAGCAGGGCCAGTCCGGCGGCGGTGTTCGACGCCGGCACGTGATAGGCGGTGTGCACCGTGCGGACGCGGGTGTTCATCGCCCCGCGCATGACCAGCCACATGATCAGCTCGATACCCTCCGACCCGGCGAGCCGGATGTAATCGTCGCGGTGCAGGGCGGTGAGCTTCTGCGGGTCGTCGGCGATCGCCTCCAGGAACATGTGGTCGAAGCCGGGATTGACGAACCCGGCCCGGGCGCCGGCCAGCTGGTGCGACATCCCGCCGGTGCCGAGGATCCCGACGGTGCGCGCGCCGTCGTAGGACGCCAGTGCCCGGCCGATCGCCTGCCCGAGCGCGTAGCAGCGGGCCGCGGTCGGCTGCGGGTAGCGGATCACGTTCACCATGATCGGGACGACCGGGCAGGGCCAGGTGTCACCGGGATCGGGCGTCCACACCGACAGCGGCACGGTGAACCCGTGGTCGACGTCGAGCTCGGCGAACACGGTGAGGTCGAAGCCGTCGTCGACCAGGTGCTCCAGCAGGTGGAACGACAGGTCGGGGTCCCCGACGACGTCCGGCACCGCGCGCCGGCCGTATCCCTCGTCGGCGACCCGGTACTCCTCGGCGGTTCCGATCGCGAAGGTCGGCACGATGTCCAGGTCGACGCCGTTGGCGTGGTCGTTGTAGATCAGGATCGCGACGTCCGGGGTGCGTTCGGCGAGCCACGCCCTGGCCGGTGCGTAGCCGTCGAACAGCGGCGCCCAGCGCGGGTCGGCGGTCAGGTCGCGGTCCATCGCGGCGCCGATCGACGGCACGTGCGAGGTCCCCAGGCCCCAGATGACCTCAGACATCGGTACGTCCCCCCGCCGCCATCGCCGCCGTGAACTCGTCCTCGCTCATTCCGGTGAACACGCCGCCCAGGTACTGCATGGAACGTCCGTCCATCATGGCCAGCTTGTAGACGTAGAAGATGCTGCCGCCCAGATCGAGCATCGCCTGCCAGTCCCGCTGCAGGACGGCCGCGGTCTGCTCGGCGGACAGCCCGAACCGCGCGCAGCAGGCGGCCTCGTCGGCGCAGAAGCCGGTCCGGGCGTCCTCGGTGCGCAGTGACTGCAGCAGCCGGTTCAGCGGTCGGCCGCGGCGTCCGGCGGGACCGTCGAAGACGTAGGTCCCCGGCAGGTCGTTCCTGCTGGTCATGCTGATTCCCCCCCCCGCGATCGGCCGTGGCACCGACGCTAGGAGCCGGGCGGGCCGCGGCCATCGCCCGGATGTCCCGACCGGCGGCGGCCGCCGCGCCCCGTCCGGCCCGCGACGGATGACGTAGCGGGCGCCCGCTACGTCATCCGGAGCGCCCCGTGGGGGCGCCGGCGGGGGGGTCAAACGGGGGGTGGGCCCGGCCCGCCCCCCGGCGAGCGGCGGTGGCACGGCGCAG
>NZ_JBEYYF010000030.1:0-57753 GCF_040645415.1 Pseudonocardia sp. NPDC046786
GGCTGTCCGAGCGGCTCGCGACCGAGGTCGCGGAGGCGGTCGCGGCGCTGCGGGCGGCCGATCTGGTGAAGCCGCCCGGGGTCGCCGAGACCCTGGACTGGGCGCAGGCGCTGCAGCTGATCGGGTCCACCACGCTCGACCTCGACGGGGCGGCGGCCACCCTCGGCGCGGTGCTCAAGTACCGGGAGGACGCCGAGCGCGCGCTGGCGGTGCTGGCGCGGCGCGACCCGTCGTGATCGGGCCGGACGCGCCGCCCGGTCCGATCCACACCGCCCGTACCGACGCGGTCGCCCGGGTCGATCCGCTGCTGGTCGGCCGCTCGGCGGGCGGCCCGGTCGCCGCACTCGCCGGGTTCACCGCGGTGCTCCGGCACGCCGGGATGGCCGTGCCGACCGACCGGGTCGCGGCGTTCCTGCAGGCGGTGGGCCATCTCGGGGTGACCGACCGGGAGCGGGCGTACCGGGCGGGCCGGGTCACCCTCTGCTCCGACCCGGACGACCTGCCGCGCTACGACATCGCGTTCGCGACCTGGTTCGATCCGGCGATCACGGCCCGCACCGCGCCGCCCGCCGCGACCCCGCCGCCGGCCCGGCCGGCGCCGCTGGGCAGCGGCCGGGACCCCGACGCCGACGCCGACGGGACCGCCGAGGTGCTGGAGATCGCGGTCGCCGCCTCGGACGCGGAGGTGCTGCGGGACCGGGACATCGCCGATCTCACCCGGGCCGAGCGGGAGCACCTGCGGGTGTTGCTGGCCCGGCTGCGCCCGGACCCGCCGCTGCGCCACAGCAGACGACTGCGCGCGGCCCGGCACGGCGGCGCCGATCCGCGGCGCACCCTGCGGGCCGCGATGCGGGCCGGTGGGGAGCTGCGCGCGTTGCATCGCCGCGACCACGAGCGGCGGCCCCGGCGGGTGGTGCTGCTGATCGACGTCTCCGGGTCGATGCAGCCCTACGCCGACGCCCTGCTGCGGTTCGCGCACGTCGTCGCCCGCCGGTCCCCGGCGTCGACCGAGGTCTTCACCCTGGGCACCCGGCTGACCCGGGTCAGCCGGGAGCTGCGGCTGCGCGATCCGGAGCACGCGCTGCGCGCCGCCGACGCCGCGATCGTGGACCGCTCCGGTGGGACCAGGCTGGGTGAGGTGCTGCGGACCTTCGTCGACGTCTGGGGCCGTCGCGGTACCGCCCGCGGGGCGGCCGTCGTGGTGTTCTCCGACGGCTGGGAGCGCGGCAGCGCCGAGCTGCTGGGGGAGCAGGCGGGCCGGCTGGCGCGCCTCGCGCACCGGCTGGTCTGGGTCAACCCGCACGCCGGGAAGGACGGCTTCCTGCCGGTGCAGGGCGGCATCGTGGCCGCGCTGCCGCACCTCGACGAGCTGCTCGCCGGGCACAGCCTGGCCACCCTTGAGGAGCTGCTGGCGGTGCTGCGCCGCCGCTGACCGGCCCGTCTCACGCCGGGTGCGCAGCGGCTCCAGCCGGGCCGGGACGGCCTTGTGGCCGGGGTTGCCGAAGAACCTCACGGTCCGCGGCCCGGGTGAGCGTGTTCAGCGCGGGGTGGTAGACCGAGCCGCGGGGGCTCCGAGGTGCTCCAGGACGGCGTCGATCGTCGTCCCCGCGGGCCCACGCTCGCGGAGCAGCGCGATCGCGCTCTCGATCATGCGGCGGCGCGTCTGCCCGCGCCGCGGCGTCCCCGTGGGCGCTCCCGGCCTCCTTGACCATGAACCATGTCCTAGAGCGCAGGAGCGCCGGCAGCTCGGCCTGACACACCCGCCCGGTGCGTTCCGCGGAACGCACCGGTGGCCGCGGCGGCGCTGCACCGACCGGCGCACCGAGCGCCGCCGGACGCCGCAGCGGGCGTGTGCGGCAACCGGTCCGGTCGCCGAGCCGGAAATACCCGGCGGCCCGGCGTGCGTTGATCCGGGTGGGGCCTGCACACCGGGGTGATGGGACATGACGGAGTTCACCGTGGCCCTCGTGATCCCGTTCGCGGGCTCCGAGGCGCTCTACGGGCCGTCCTGCCTGCTCTGCGCCCAGCTGGCCGCCGAGGAGATCAACGCCGCGGGCGGCATCCTCGGCCGGCCGGTCCGGATGATCGTGGTGGACGGCGGCGCCGGACCCGCGCGGGTCGCCGACGAGGTCGGACGGCTGGTCGACGCCGGCCGACTGGACGCCGTCGTCGGCTGGCACACCTCGGTCGTCCGGCAGCACCTGGTGCCGCGGTTGCGTGGCCGGGTGCCCTACGTGTTCACCGCGCTCTACGAGGGCGGCGAGACTACCCCCGGGGTGTTCGCGATCGGCGAGACGCCGGAGATCCAGCTCTATCCGGCGCTGCGCTGGATGGGCGAGGAGATCGGGGTGCGGCGCTGGTTCGTGGTCGGCAACGACTACGTGTGGCCGCGCCGCTCGACCGAGCTCGTCAGCCGGTTCCTGCGCGAGTGCGGGGCGCCGCCGCTGGACGGCGCCCGGTTCGTCGGGCTCGGCACGGCGGACTTCGGGCCGGTGCTGCAGCGGATCGAGGCCGGCGACGGCGACGGGGTGCTGATGCTGCTCGTCGGCCGGGACGCGGTGGAGTTCAACCGGCAGTTCGCCCGACGCGGCCTGGAGGACCGGTGTGCCCGGTTCTCCCCGCTGATGGACGAGAGCATGCTCGCCCAGACCGGCGCCCGCGCCTCCCGCGACGTGTTCACCGCCGCCGGCTACTTCGAGTCGCTGCCGACCGCGGAGAGCCTCGGGTTCGGCGCCCGCTACGTGCGCCGGTTCGGCCCGGAGGCGCCGGTGCTGAACGCCCCCGGCGAGTCCTGCTACGACGGCGTCCGGGTGCTGGCCGGGCTGGTCGAGCGGGCCGGGACCGCCGAGATCGGCCCGCTCACCGAGGCCGCCGACCGGTCCTGCCACGACGGCCCGCGCGGGACGGTGCGGGTCACCGGCACCTGCACCGAGCAGCGCATCTACCTGGCCACCGCGGACGGCGCCGGCTTCGACATCCTCGCCTCGATCTGATCCGGCCCGGTCTAGAGTCGCACCGGTGAGCGGCCCGGCGCGTGCGGAGGAGCCGGTCCGCGGTGCGGACGCCGGGCGGGCGTTCCGCGTCGCGCGGCGGCGGTTCGTCGCCGGGGTCCGGATCGACATGGGGGACCTCGCGGCCGAGCTGGGTGTGGACCGGTCGACGCTGTTCCGCTGGCTGGGCAACCGCGACCGGCTCGTCGCGGCGATCCTGATGTCGCTCACCGGTCCCGCCGTGGCCGCCGCCGACGCCCGGGCCGACCGGGCCGGTGGCGCGCGGATCGCGCTCACCGCCGGGCACTACGCGCAGGCACTGATCGACTCGTCGTTCTTCCAGGTGTACCTGCGCCGCGAGTCGGACCGGGCGCTGCGGCTGCTCACCTCGAAGGCGAGCCCGGTGCAGGCACACGTCGTCGGGATCTTCGAGCGGATGATCTCCCAGGAGCGGGACCGGGGGAACCTGGAGCACGCGCTCGATCCGCACGACCTGGCGTACCTGGTCGTGCGGATCGTCGAGTCGTTCGTCTACGCAGACACGATCACCGGCGACGCCCCGGACGCCACGAAGGTCCGGGCCTCGGTGGCGGCACTGCTGCACGCGCAGGTCTGACCGCCGGTAGCGGCTAGGCCTGCAACGTGTCGGTGAATGGTGCAGGCCCTGTCGAGGCGACGGCCGGCCGACCGGACGCGGCGCTCGCGTTCCGGATGGCCCGGCGCACCTTCCTGGCCGGGGAGCGGATCGACATGAGTTCGCTGGCCGGTCGGCTCGGGGTGGACCGGTCCACGCTGTTCCGCTGGGTCGGCAGCCGGGACCGGCTGCTCGTCGAGATCCTCACCTCGCTCGCCGACCCGACCCTGCGCGATGTCGCGGCGATCGCCGGCGGCACCGGCGGGCGGCGGGTGGCGCGGGTGGCCGGGCTGTACGCCGAGGCGCTCATCGCGGCCCCCTACTACCGGGTTTTCCTGCAACGGGAGACCGAGCGGGCGCTCCGGCTGATCACCACTCGGGCCAGCCCGCTGCAGCGGCACGTGGTGGCTGTCTTCGAGTCGCTGCTGGCCGAGGAGATGCGCGACGCGGAGCCGGCCCATCCGCTGGCGCTGCCCGATCTCGCCTACCTGGTGGTCCGGATCATCGAGTCGTTCGTCTACGCCGACCTGCTCGTTCACCGATCCCACGATCGCGAACACGACCGGCTGGTTCGACGCCGCGATCGGGGCCGCCAACGGGCACGGCAACGCCCGCTCGGTCGCCCGGATGCTCTCCGCCGTCGCGCTCGGCGGGACGTCGAACGGGGTACGACTGCTCGGCCCCGACACCATCGACCTGATCTTCCGGGAGCAGGCGCACGGCACCGACCTGTTCCTCGGGCTGCCGCTGCGCTGGGGCATCGGGTTCGGGCTCCCCGAGCCCGACGGCGTGCCGTTCGTGCCCGCCGGCCGGGTCTGCTTCTGGGGCGGCTGGGGCGGATCGCTGATCATCATGGACCTGGACCGCCGGATGACGATCTCCTACGCGATGAACCAGATGCAGCCCGGCGTGATCGGGTCGGAGGTGTCCGCCCGCTACTGCGAGATCATCGCGCGGGCCACCCACGGGGTCCCGGCCGTGCGCGGGTGACCGCCCGGCACGGCCGGGATCAGGTCACCGTGGCGACCCGGTCCCGCTCGACGAAGAACCGGGGTGCCACCGCGCCCGATCCTGCGGTGACCAGCGCGATCCCGACCAGCAGCAGCGCTGGCAGGGTGGAGGTCCCGGCGCCGACCGCGAGCAGCGCGGTCGCCACCAGCGGCACGAACCCGGAGACCACGCCCGCCAGGTTGGCCGACAGCGCGACGCCGCTGTAGCGCAGGTGCGGCGGGAACAGCTCGGTGAGCAGAGCACCGGAGACCGCATACGGGATCGAGAGCAGCGCGGTCGCCACCGTCACGCCGAGCACCACCGCGACCGCGCCGCGGGTGTCGATCAGCCAGAACGCCGGGAACGCCATCAGCGCCGACGCGACGCCACCGGCCACCGTCACCCGCCACGCTCCGTACCGCTCGGCGAGCCGCCCGCCCAGGATCAGCACGCCGATCTCGACCGCGGCGGCGACCAGGGTCGCGCCCAGCATCAGCGAGCGCGGCAGGCCGAGCTGGGTCGTCCCGTAGCTGATCACGAATGTGGTGATCAGGTAGAAGCCGCCGACGCCGAGCAGCGTGGTGCCCGCACCGACCGCGAGTTGCGGCCAGGCCCGTGCGAACACCTCCCGGACCGGGGACGACGACCGCTCGTCCCGGGCCAGCATCTGCTCGAACAGCGGGGACTCCTCGACCCGCCTGCGCAGCCACACCGCCACCGCGAGCAGCGGGAACGCCGCCAGGAACGGGATCCGCCAGCCCCAGGCGTCGAAGCTCTCCGGCGGCAGCTGCGCGACGGCGAGGAACGCCCCGGAGGACAGCAGCGTGCCGACCGGGGAGCCGATCTGGGGCATCGCGGCGTACCGGCCGCGGCGCTCCGGCGGTGCGTGCTCGACTGCCAGGGTGACCGCACCGCCCCACTCGCCGCCGACCGCGACGCCCTGCAACAGCCGCAGCAGGGTCAGCAGCAGCGGCGCCGCGATCCCGATCGCGGCGAAATCGGGGAGCAGGCCGATCAGGCCGGTCACGATCCCGATCATGGTGACGGTGATGATCAGGCAGCGCTTGCGGCCGATCCGGTCGCCGAGATGGCCGAAGACCACCGCCCCGAGCGGCCGTGCGGCGAACCCGACCGCGAACGAGGCGAACGCGGCGAGGGTGGAGACCACCACGTCGTCGGTCGCGAAGTAGAGCCGGTTGAACACCAGCGCGGCCGCCGTGCCGTAGAGGAAGAAGTCGTACCACTCCAGCGCGGTTCCGACGAACGCGCCGAAGGCGACCTTACGCGCCTCGGCGTCGGTGACGGTCACCTTCCCGCCGGTGTTCCCGTCCGCCGTCTCGCCGGCCATGCCGCCTCCCGGGGTCCGTCCGTGTTGGGGTCGTGCCAGCATCGGCGGCCCGGCGGCCGAGCGGAACGCACGTACGCCGCGATCTGCCGGCCGCAGACTGTGCGAGTGCACAACGAAACGTGGTCGTCATGTGGTGCAGATTCCGCTGTGCAGCTGCACAGCGGTAGTCGGTGAACCGGCGGCGCCGCGCCGGTGACCGCCGCGCACCGGCCGTGCTGCGATGGGGGACCCGGCGAACGAGGAGGACCCGATGGCGGACGGCGGCGCCCCGACCTTCCTGGCGGACTTCGCGACCCTGTCCGGCTTCGGCGCGACCACACGCGGCGGGGTGCACCGGGAGGCCGCGTCCGAGGCCGACGAGCGGCAGTGGGCCTGGTTCGGGCGGTGGCTGGCCGATCGCGGGTTCACCGTCGTCCACGACCGGATCGGCAACCAGTTCGGCCTCCTCGAACGCACCCCGGGCGCGCCGTACGTGCTGGTCGGCTCGCACCTGGACAGCCAGCCGTTCGGCGGCCGCTGGGACGGCGCCTACGGGGTGCTGGCGGCGGCGCACGCCGCGCACCGGCTGGCCGGTACCACGCACGCGCTGAACCTGGCGGTGGTCAACTGGTTCAACGAGGAGGGCTCCCGCTTCACACCCAGCATGTTCGGTAGCGCGGTGTTCACCGGCGCGCTCGATCCGGGTGCGGCGCTGGACACCCGGGACCCGGCGGGGATCCGGGTCGGCGACCTGCTCGTGGCGTCCGGCCGGACCGGCACCGGGGCGCCGAGGCTCGCCGACATCGCCTGCTACGCCGAGATCCACGTCGAGCAGGGCCGGGTGCTCGAGGACACCGGGACCACGATCGGCCTGGTCGAGGCCACCTGGGCGGCCCGCAAGTACGCGCTGCGGGTGCTCGGGGAGCAGTCGCACACCGGCTCGACGGTGATGGCCGACCGGCGGGACGCGCTGCTCGGGGCCGCCCGGCTGGTGGTGCTGGCCCGCGAGCTCTCCGACGAGCTGTCCGGCACCGGCGCGCCGCTGCACACCTCGGTGTCCCGGATGACCGTCGAGCCGAACAGCCCGGTCACCGTCGCCCGCGAGGTCACCCTGAACCTGGACCTGCGCTCGCCCGACGAGCAGCTGCTGGCCCGGGCCGACGAGCTGCTGCACGGGCGGATCGCCGGGATCGAGCGGTCGGCCCGGGTGGCGGTCGAGATCGCCGGGTCGCACGGCTGGGGCGTGCAGCCGTTCCCGGCGGCCGGGATCGAGCTGGCCCGCGAGGTCGCCGACGAGCTCGGGCTGGGCCACCGGCGGATGCCGACCGTCGCCGGGCACGACTCGGTGAACCTGAACGGGCACGTCCCGACGGTCATGCTGTTCGTCCCCAGCGTGGACGGGATCAGCCACAACGAGGGTGAGCACACCACCGACGCCGACGCCCTCGCCGGGCTCGACCTGCTGACCGGGGTGCTGCGCCGGCTGGCCGCGGGGGAGATCACCGCGGGCTGAGCTGGCAGGGTGACGCCGATGGACACCGAGGACGCCTGGGGGCGGATGGTGGCCCGGCTGCGCAGGCGGGTGCCGGAGCTGGCCACCGCGTTCCTCGCCCGGCTCGACCGGGACGGCCACTACGACGACCAGCCGGTCACCCCGGCCGACCTGCGCGACACCGCCGAGGAGTCGCTCGCACTGCTGGTCGACCAGCTCGCCCGCACCGACGGCCGGATCGAGCTCGGGGACCTCCCGGACCGGCTCGGCAGGCACCGGGCCCGGCAGGGCGTCGATCTCGACGACCTGGTCCGCGCGGTCCGCCTGGACTTCCCGGTGCTCTGGTCGGCGCTGCTCGACCAGGACGGGGACGCCGCCGTCCTGGTCCGGCGCGCCGACCGGGTGTGGGCGGTCGTCGACGCCTACGCCCGCGAGGTGCACTTCGCGTTCCTCGACGAGCAGGCGGTGCTGGCCGAGCAGCAGCGCGACGAGCAGCGGCAGCTGCTGGACCTGCTGTTCCGCGGCGGTCCGGGTGGCACTCCCGCCGAGCACCGGACCGCCCGGCTGGCGGCCGGGCTCGGCGTCGGCGAGGACGCCGCGTTCACCGTCTGCGCGGCCCTCGCCGATCACGCGGCGACCCTGCGCGGGCGGGCGGCCCGCACCGCCGGGGTGCACCTGCGCGACGTCGAGTTCGGGGTGGTGGCGTTCTGGCCGGCCGACGTGCCGGGCGCCGCCCCGCCGGAGCACCGGCTGACCGCGGACATCGGATGTGTCGTGGTCGGCGGCGTCGCCGGGCTCGCCGCGGTGCCGGACGCGGCGTCCGCGGTGCTCCGGATGGCCCACCTGCTCCCGCCGGACGCGGCCGCGCCGCACGGGCCGCGCGAGGTCTGGCCGCTGGTCGCCCGGCGCGCGCTCGACGACCACGGCGGTCTGGCGGACACGCTGCTCGCCGGGCTGGATGCGGCCCGCCCGGACGAGATCGGGCTGCTCCGCGAGACCGCGCTGGCCTATCTGGACTCGGGCAGCGTCGCCACCGTCGCCGGCCGGCTGTACTGCCACCGCAACACCGTGCTCAACCGGCTGCGCCGGTTCGCGGCGCTCACCGGGCTGGACCTGACCCGGCCCCGGGACGCCGCACTCGCCGTCGTGCTGCTGTCCGGGTGAGCGCCCGCCCGCGGGACCGGCCCCGCGCCGTCACGGGACGGCCGCGCCGACCAGCCGCAGCGCGAACTCCACCTGCGCCCAGGCGACCTCGTTCTCGGTCGGCCCGGCGTCCTCCCGGAACCAGACCGCGACGCCCATCCCGAGATCGAGGATCGCGTACGACGCCAGCTGCGGATCGGCGACCCGGAACGCGCCGCGTGCGGCACCGTCGCCGATCAGGGCGCGGAACCGCTGCTCGTAGCTGTCGCGCAGGCCCAGGATCGCCGAGCGGTGCGGCTCGACGAGGCTGCGCAGCTCCCGGTTCCCGACGAACGCCTCCCGCCGGTGCCGGGCGTGGAACCGGACGTGCGCGTCGACCGCCCGGCGCAGCCGTTCCACCGGATCGTCCACCCCGGACACCGCTGCGTCGTGGTCGCGCAGCAGCGCGGTCATCGTGGCGTGCATCAGCGAGGCGAGCAGGTCCTGCTTGGAGCTGACGTGCTTGTAGAGGCTGGGTCCGCGCATCCCGACCGCGGCCCCGATGTCGGCCATCGTCGTCGCCTCGTAGCCGCGCCGGACGAACTGCTCCAGCGCGGCCGACCGGATCTCCGCCTCCCGCACGGCTAGCAGTCTATCCCCGAGCTGTGACCCGTGCGGCAGCATCTTGCGTCGACCATTGGTCATGTTGGCTAATAGCTATTAGCCAACACGCAGGAGGAGACATGGCCGTCGACTTCGAGCCGGACCCCCGGGTCGCCGAGCTCGCCGACCGTACCCGGCGGTTCGTCCGGGAGGAGGTGATCCCGGTCGAGGTGGCGCACGACGGCGTCGTCGGATCCGAGGAGGTCCGCCGCCGGCTGCAGGCCGGGGCCCGCGCGGCCGGGGTGTTCGCGCCGCACGCGGCCGAGGAGTTCGGCGGCCACGGCCTGGACATGTGCGGTCGGGCCGCGGTGTTCGAGGAGGCCGGCTACTCGCTGCTCGGCCCGATCGCGCTGAACATCGCCGCGCCCGACGAGGGCAACGTGCACATGCTGGAGCAGATCGCCAGCGAGGAGCAGAAGGCGCGCTATCTCGCCCCGCTCGCGGCGGGCGACGTGCGGTCCTGCTTCGCGATGACCGAGCCGGCCCCCGGCGCGGGCTCCGACCCGGACGCGCTGTCCACCACCGCCACCCGGGTCCCCGGCGGCTGGCGGATCGACGGCCGCAAGTGGTTCATCACCGGCGCCGACGGTGCCGCCTTCGCCGTCGTGATGGCCCGCACCGCGGGCGAGCCGGGGGACCGCGGCGGCGCCACCATGTTCCTGGTCGACGCCGACAACCCGGGCATGCAGGTGGGCAGGCACATCCCGACGCTCGACGAGTCGCTGTACGGCGGGCACCTCGAGATCACCTTCGACGACTGCCGGATCGGCGACGACGCGGTGCTCGGCGAGGCCGACCAGGGCTACCGCTACGCCCAGGTGCGGCTCGGCCCGGCCCGGATGACGCACTGCATGCGCTGGCTCGGGATCGCCCGCCGGGCGCAGGACATCGCGGTGGGGCACGCGGCGCAGCGCAGGCTGTTCGGCTCCCGGCTCGGCGACCTCGGCATGGCCCAGGCGATGATCGCCGACAACGAGATCGACGTCGCGGCCGCCCGCGGGCTGATCCTGCGCGCCTGCTGGGAGCTGGACCGGGGCCGGCACGCCGGGGCCGAGGTGTCGATCGCGAAGACCTTCACCGCGGAGGCCGTGTGGCGGGTGGTCGACCGGTCGCTGCAGCTCTGCGGGTCGCTCGGGGTCTCCGGGGACGTGCTGCTGGGCCGGTTCCTGCGCGAGGTGCGGCCGTTCCGGATCTACGACGGCCCGTCCGAGACGCACCGCTGGTCGATCGCCCGCCGGGTGGTGGGCCGGCACGCTGCCGGGACAGCCGGGACAACCGGGGCTGCGCGACCGGCGGGCGCCCGGTGAGCGGCCCGGACGGGCTCGACCTGGTCGCGCTGGACCGCTTCCTGGCCGGGAACGTCGAGGGCTACCGCGGCGGCGTGACCGCCGAGCTGGTCTCCGGCGGCCGGTCCAACCTGACCTACCGGGTCACCGACGGCGCCGCCACCTGGATCCTGCGCCGCCCGCCGCTGGGCACGCTCACCCCGTCGGCGCACGACATGGCGCGCGAGTTCCGGTTCGTCGAGGCGCTCGCCGGGTCCGGCGTGCCGGTCGCCCCCGCGGTCGCGCTCGCCGACGACTCGGTGCTCGGGGTGCCGTTCGCGCTGACCGGGTTCGTCGACGGGATCGTGGTGCGCGGCGGGCCGGACCTGGCCGGCTGGTCCGACGGCCTGGTCCGGGACTGCGCCTTCGCGCTCGTCGACACGCTCGCCGCGCTGCACGCCGTCGACGTGACCGCGGAGCCGGTCGCCGGGCTCGGGCGGCCCGCCGGCTACCTGCGCCGCCAGGTCGACCGCTGGTACTCGCAGTGGCAGCGGGTGCGCACGCGGGAGCTGCCCGACGTGGACGCACTGCACGCCCTGCTCGACGCCGGCTGCCCGGCGGAGAGCGACGCGGCCGTGGTGCACGGCGACTTCCGGATCGACAACGCCATCCTGGACCGGGCCGACCCGACCCGGGTGCTCGCCGTCGTCGACTGGGAGATGGCCACCCTGGGCGATCCGCTGGCCGATCTCGCGCTGCACACCGTCTACCGGGACGAGGTGTTCGCCCCGGTACTGGCCGGCACGGCCGCCTCGACCAGCGCCCGGATGCCCGCCCCGGACGAGCTGGTCGCCCGCTACACCGCGGCCTCCGGCCGCGAGCCCCGGGACTGGGCGTTCCACCGCGGGCTGGCCTACCTCAAGATCGCGGTGATCGCCGAGGGCATCCACGAGCGGCACCTGCGCGGCGACACCCGCGGCGAGGGGTTCGACGGCATCGGCGACGCGACGGCCCCGCTGGTCGCCGCCGGGCTGTCCGCCGCCCGCGGATCCGGCAGCTGACCGGGACGGCCGGCGCCCGCGGGACCCGGTGCGGTTCCGCGGGCGCAGGCCCGGGCGGTCAGTCCCTGGTGAAGGCGTCCTTGACGTTGGACGCGGCGTCCTTGACCTTCTCGCCGGCGTCCTTCAGCGAGGCCTTGCTCTGCTCGGCCTTGCCCTCGGCGCGCAGCTCGTTGTCACCCGTCGCCTCGCCGGCCTTCTCCTTGGCGACGCCGGTGGCGTTCTCGGCCTTGTTCCTGATCTTGTCGGTGAACGACACGATGACCTCCTCGGGGTGCCTGCGTGGGTGGGAGTGCCGCACGGCCGGCTCCCTCACGCCGATGTGGCGACGATCACCCCGATCGGGCGGTCCGGCCGGGCCCGGCGCGCTCCCGTTCCCGGGCGCGGATGCCCTCGTCGGAGCAGAAGCCGCGGCCGGATCGCTTCAGGCAGAGCAGCCCGAGCAGCCGGCCGCCGTCGTCGACGACGGCCAGCCTGCGCCGCCCCTCGCCCGCCATCGCGTCCCAGGTGGTCCGCAGGTCCGCGGCCGGTCCGACGGTGCGACCGGCCAGCCGGCCGGCCGGTGCGGCCGGACCGGCGTCGGCACGTCCGGCCAGGTCGGCCCGTTCGACGACGGCGTGCAGCAGCCCGTCGTCGTCGACCAGCAGCAGCGCGTGCACCTTCGGCTTGCCGAACAGCGCCCTGGCCTGCCCGACCGTCGTGGCCGGCCGGCAGGTCTTCGGGAAGGTGTGCATGGCGGAGGCGACGGTCTGCCCCACGACGGTCCCGGTCACGCTGCTCCCTCCACCCGGCTCCGGCACACCCAGCATCCGCGATCGCGGCCGCGCGCGGTAGGCCGTTGACCGCGGGTACCCGCTACTCCGGCCGGAACACCGCCAGCGCCCCGGCGAGCATCGCGTAGTAGCCGGTCAGCCACACCAGCGCGGCCAGGGTGTCCCGGCCGAGCTCGCGCAGCGCGCCGGCGTAGCGGTCGTCGTCCAGGTCACGGGTGGTCAGCAGGGTCCGGACGACGTCCAGCGCGGTCCGTTCGGCGGCGTCCAGCCCGACCGGGACGGCGCCGTCGAGCACCGCCCGCAGCTGCCTGGTGGACAGGCCGGACTTCCGGGCCGGACGCTCGTGCGCCGACCACTCGAACGCGCTGCGGTGGTGCACGGCGACGGCGAGCACGGCCAGCTCGCGCAGCCGGGGCGGGAGGTCGTCGTCGAACCGCAGCGCGGCCCCGACCTGCTGCACGGCGTCGCCGATCCGGGGCGAGAACAGCATCACCCCGAACGGGCCGAGCAGCCGGTCCCGCTCGTCGGTCAGCGGCACCCCGGCCTGCGCCTTCCGCGGCCCGGTGGCGATCCGGGCGTGCAGTGCGGCCCGCTCGGGATCCAGCCCGGCCGGGTCCAGCGGACGGGTGCGGGGCGGCCCGGACGGCGCGGGGCGCCCGGGCAGGTCGTCGGTCGTCACCGGAGCAACGGTAGGCCGCCCGCTGGCGCCACCGGGCAGGCCGCCGGGAGTATCGGGCCACACCGCAGCCCACGGGGGAGGAGACGGTCCGATGGCGTACTACCGCAGAGCAGGTGCCGTCCCGCCGAAGCGGCACACCCAGCACCGCGCCGCCGACGGCACGCTGTACCGCGAGGAGCTGATGGGGGAGGAGGGCTTCTCGTCGGACTCGTCGCTGCTCTACCACCGCGGGGTGCCGTCGGCGATCGTCGACGCGTCCCCCTGGGACCCGCCGGACCAGGAGCTCACCGGGAACCGGCCGCTGATCCCGCGGCACCTGCGGCTGCACGGGCTCGGCGCGGCGGACTGGAAGGCGGTCGATCCGGTCACCGGGCGGCGGCTGGTGCTCGGCAACGCCGACGTCCGGATCTCCTACGTCGTCGCGGGGGAGACCTCCCCGCTCTACCGCAACGCCGTCGGCGACGAGTGCGTGTACGTCGAGTCCGGCACCGCGGTGGTGGAGACGGTGTTCGGCGCGGTCGCCGCCCGCGCGGGCGACTACGTGATCCTCCCGCGGTCCACCACGCACCGCTGGGTGCCGACCGGCTCGGACCCGCTGCGGCTGTACGCGATCGAGGCGAGCTCGCACATCGGGCCGCCGGCCCGCTACCTGTCCCGCTACGGCCAGCTGCTCGAACACGCCCCGTACTGCGAGCGCGACCTGCACGGACCGGACGGCCCGCTGCTGGTGGACGGCACCGACGTCGAGGTGCTGGTCAAGCACCGCGGCGGGGAGCACGGCATCACCGGGACCCGGCACGTCGTGCCCACCCACCCGTTCGACGTCGTCGGCTGGGACGGCTGCCTGTACCCGTACACCGTCAACGTCGCCGACTTCGAGCCGATCACCGGCCGGGTGCACCAGCCGCCGCCGGTGCACCAGATCTTCGAGGGCCGGAACTTCGTGATCTGCAACTTCGTGCCGCGCAAGGTCGACTACCACCCGCTGGCGGTGCCGGTGCCGTACTACCACTCCAATGTGGACTCCGACGAGGTGATGTTCTACTGCGGTGGCGACTACGAGGCCCGCAAGGGCTCGGGCATCGGGCAGGGCTCGATCTCGCTGCACCCGGGTGGCCACTCGCACGGCCCGCAGCCCGGCGCGGTCGAGCGGTCGCTCGGCGCCGAGTACTTCGACGAGCTCGCCGTCATGGTCGACACCTTCGCGCCGCTGGCACTCGGCGAGGGCGGACGCGCGGTCGAGGACCCGGCCTACGCCTGGAGCTGGTCCGGGCGCGGGCCGGCTGGGTGACGCGGCGGGTGACGTGGTGGGTGACGCGGCGCTGCTGGGCCGTGCGCCCAGGAGCGGCGCCGCCGGTCCCGGTCGATCTGGGCACTCCCGCCAGCACGAAATGGGCTGGTTGCCGAGTCCCCTGGAATGAGCTGTCCTCGGTGCACACCCGTGACCCACCCGGAGGTGACCCGATGACCGTCGAGCACACCCTCACCGACGCCGAGCGGCTGGCCGAGCTGGACGCCGACGCCCTGCACCGCCTGGTCGGCCTCGTCGAGCACGACGGCTCGCGCGACCCGTTCCCGGTGACCGGTTGGGACGCGCTGGTCTGGGCGGTCGGCAACGCCACCCAGGCCGCACTGGCCTACCAGGTCGTCTACGGGATGGAGCTGGTCGCCTACTCCGGCCCGGAGACCGGCAACCGCGACCACCAGGCCTACGTGCTGCGCTCCGGCGCCGTCCGGTTCGAGCTGCGCGGCGCCGTCGACCCGGCCAGCCCGGTCGCCGACCACCACCGCGCGCACGGCGACGGGATCCTCGACATCGCGCTCGAGGTGCCCGACGTGGACCGCTGCATCGCGCACGCCCGCGCGCACGGCGCCGCCGTGCTGGTCGAGCCGCACGACCTCGCCGACGAGCACGGCACCGTCCGGACCGCCGCGATCGCGACCTACGGCGACACCCGGCACACCCTGGTCGACCGCTCCCGTTACACCGGCCCCTACCTGCCCGGCTACGTCGCCCGCTGGTCCACCGTCGCGGACCGGGGGCCGCGGCTGTTCCAGGCGCTCGATCACGTCGTCGGCAACGTCGAGCTCGGCCGGATGGACACCTGGGTCGACTTCTACCGCCGGATCATGGGCTTCACGAACATGGCCGAGTTCGTCGGCGACGACATCGCGACCGAGTACTCGGCACTGATGAGCAAGGTCGTCGCCAGCGGCAACCACCGGGTGAAGTTCCCGCTGAACGAACCCTCGCCCGGCAAGCGGCGCTCGCAGATCGACGAGTACCTGCAGTTCTACGGCGGCCCCGGCGCCCAGCACCTGGCGCTCGCCACCAACGACATCCTGCGCACCGTCGACGTGCTGCGCGCCCGCGGCGTCGCGTTCCTCGACACCCCGGCCGCCTACTACGACGACCCGGACCTGCGCGCCCGGATCGGCCGGGTCCGGGTGCCGATCGGGGAGCTGCGCTCGCGCGGGATCCTGGTGGACCGCGACGAGGACGGCTACCTGCTGCAGATCTTCACCAAGCCGGTCGGGGACCGGCCGACGGTGTTCTTCGAGCTCATCGAGCGGCACGGCTCGCTCGGCTTCGGCAAGGGCAACTTCAAGGCGCTGTTCGAGGCGATCGAGCGGGAGCAGGAGCGCCGCGGCAACATCTGAGCGGTCCGGGCCGCCGCTGCTCAGCCCTGGATCCGCGGCCACGGCCGGTCGGACTCCAGCGCGAACGCCAGCTCCAGCAGGGTGCGCTCGTCCCCGGCCGCGGTGGACAGGTGCACCCCCAGCGGCAGCCCGTTGCCCGCCGCCCCGGCCGGCACCGCGATCGCCGGGGCACCCGCGACGTTGCAGAGCGGGGTGAACGCCACGTAGTCGAGCAACCGCCGGGTCAGCTCGTCGAACCCGACCGCGGGGCTCAGCCAGCCGATCTCCGGCGGGGTGTGCGCCAGCACCGGCGAGAGCAGCACGTCGTGCCGGGTGAACAGCTCGGTATAGGACTGCGCGACCCGGCGCAGCCGGTGCAGGAACACCGGGGTGCGGGCCATCGCCTTCCGGTAGTGGTCGGCGAGGCCGTGGGTGAGCGCGTCCAGCCGGTCCGGGTCGAACGTGCGGCCGTGCAGCCAGCGGCCGCCGGTGACCACCGAGAACGCGAGCAGCCCCCAGTAGTCGAGGAAGTCGTCGACGAACCGGGACCCGATGCCGGTGCTCGCGGGCTCCACCAGGTGCCCCTGCTTGCCGAGCAGCTCGGCCACCTCGGTGACCGCCGTCCGGGTCTCGGCGTCGATCTGCGCGCCGGTCGGCGAGTCCAGCACCAGCCCGATCCGCAGCCGGCGGCGGGCCGGGCCCTCGACCAGGCCGACCGGCGGCAGCGCCGGGTTGCGGCGGTACCGGTCCGCGGCGGCCAGGAAGGTCGCGGTGTCGCGCACCGTCCGGGACACGATCCCGTCGGCGACCAGGTCGATCGGCATCCGGGCGCCGTTCGCGTTCGGGGCGAGCCTGCCCCGGGTCGGCTTCAGCCCGACCAGCCCGCAGGCCGCGGCCGGGATCCGGATCGAGCCGCCGCCGTCGTTGGCGTGCGCGACCGGGACCACACCGGCCGCGACCAGCGCCGCCGCCCCGCCGGACGACGCGCCCGCCGAGAACCGCGGGTCCCACGGATTGCGGGTCGGCTCGGCGGCGGCGAACTCGGTGGAGGCGTTCAGGCCGTACTCCGGCATCCGGGTCAGGCCCAGCAGGTCCAGACCGGTGGCCAGCAGCTGCCGGGTGACCTCGGCGTGCTCGCGGGCGGGCGCCGGGACGTAGGCGACGGTGCCGTTGGTGACCGGCCAGCCGCGGACGTCGGTGTTGTCCTTGACCAGCGTCGGGACGCCGGCCAGCGGCCCGGCCCGCTCGCCGGTCACCGGATCGGCGATCCGGTCCAGTGCCAGGCCGTGCAGCTGCGGCTCGACGAGCGCGGCCCGCCCGGCGACCGCGGTCCGCAGCTCGGCCGCCGAGACTTCGCGGCGGCGGAGCCGCTCGGCCAGACCGACCGCGTCGGCGTCACCCAGAGCGTCGTCGGAGAACGCGTGCACCCGGCTCATGCCTGCCCATGATGCTCCCCGCACCCGCGCCCGGGCGGCAGCACCCGCCCGGTGCCCCGGGGCCCGACCCGAAGGGAGGATCAGAGCAGGCCGGCGGAGCGGGCCGCCAGCACTGCCTTGGTGCGGTTGTGCACGCCGAGCTTGCGCATCGCGCTGCGCAGGTAGGTCTTCACGGTGTCCACCGCCAGGCCCATGTCCGCGGCGATCTCGGCGTTGCTCGCCCCGAGGGCCACCAGCCGCAGCGCCTCCGCCTCCCGCGGCGCCAGCAGGGTCCCCGGCGGGGCGGCCGGCGGCGGGCGGGAACCGGTGAGCGCGCGGTGGATCTGGTCGAGCTTGGCCCGCAGGCCCGGATCGGCGGTGGACCGGGCCAGCGCGGCCAGCTCGTCGAGCGCCGTGCTGCGGTCCGGGCCGGCCCCGCCGCCCGGGGCCGGGGCGACCGGCTCCAGCGCCGCGGTGACGTCCCGGGCGACCTGGGTGGCGATCGCACCGGTCCGGCGGACGGCGACGTCACCGATCGGCCGATCCGCGCGGACCGCCCCGTAGACCATCCCGCGGACCGCCCCGCCCACCATGATCGGGTAGGCCAGGATCGAGGTCAGCTTCTCGTACTCGACGACCGGCAGGTCGTAGTCGTGGGTGATGCCGGCCGTCGAGGCGTAGTCGTTCACCCGGCACGGCCGCCTGCGCACCATCGCGGCACCGCCGAGGCCGCGCCCGGACACCACGTCCAGCTGGCGCAGCGAGTCGCCCAGGGTGCCCGCCAGCCGGGTGATCGTCAGCTTCTGCCCGGCCGCGCAGCTGCGGGTCGCGCCGCCGAACACCACCGGCAGCCCGGTGCTGCGGTGCAGCTCGCCGAGCCGCCGCGCCAGCGAGGCCTCCAGCGTCCGCGCCACGACGTCCTCCGCCGCATGCCACCCCGGGCCACCGGCCGCGTCGCTGCGCGCGTCCCGGGCCGCGTCCCACGCCGTGCCACCGTCGACCACGGGTGCCCTCCATCGGTGCGCGCGGATGTGCCTCATCATCCGCGTCCCGGGTGCGTTGTCGCATGTGTCCCGGTCGCCGTCAAGCGCCCTGCGAGCCGGCTACCCCCCGAAGTGGGTAGCCCCACTTCGGGGGTAGCGGCACCGGCACCGGCTCGGTGAACCTCTCGTCCACCCATCCGCCGACACCCGTCCGACGACACCCGTCCCGCTCGACGAGGAGCCCCTGCCCATGTCCGACGCGTCCCCTCCGGAGACAACGAAACCGGTCCCGCTCCGCCGGGTCGCCGCGGCCAGCTGCGCCGGGACGACGATCGAGTTCTACGACTTCTTCATCTACGGCACCGCCGCCGCGCTGGTGTTCCCCACGGTCTTCTTCCCGGCGCTCGGCGCGACCGCGGGCACCGTCGCCTCCTTCGCGACGTTCGCCGTCGCGTTCTTCGCCCGCCCGGTCGGTGCCGTCATCTTCGGCCACTACGGCGACCGGATCGGCCGCAAACGCACGCTGATCTCGACCCTGCTGCTGATGGGCATCGCGACCGTCCTCATCGGGTTGCTGCCCCCGGCCGAGACGATCGGCGTCGCCGCTCCGCTGATCCTGGTGTTCCTGCGCTTCTGCCAGGGCTTCGCCGTCGGCGGCGAGTGGGCGGGCGCGACCCTGCTGACCGCCGAGTACGCGCCGAAGGAGAAGCGCGGGCTGTACGGTGTGTTCCCGCAGCTCGGCCCGGCGATCGCGTTCGCGCTGTCGTCCGGCACCTTCCTGGTCACCGGCCTGGTCATGGGCGACGACGACGACGCGTTCCTGACCTACGGCTGGCGGATCCCGTTCATCCTCTCGATCGCCCTGATCGGCGTCGGCCTGTGGGTCCGGCTCTCGATCGAGGAGACCCCCGCGTTCAAGGACGCCCAGGTCCGGGCCAAGGCGGAGGCGGCCACCCTGGACCGGTCGAAGCGGCTGCCGTTCCTGGAGGCCGTCCGCGCCCAGCCGCGCGAGGTCCTGCTGTCGGCCGGCGCGCTGACCATGCTGTTCGCATTCTTCTACATGGGCACCGCGTACCTGACCGCCTACGGCACCAACCCGGACGGCGCCGCGCTGCCCCGCCCGGTCGTGCTCGGCCTGGGCATCGGCGCGTCGGTGATCTTCGGCGCCGGGATCGTGATCTCCGGGATCCTGTCCGACCGGTTCGGGCGCCGCAACGTCATCCGGGTCTCCTGCATCGCCGGCATCGTCTGGGCGCTCGCGCTGTTCCCGGTGCTGGACATCGGCACGCCGCTGGCGTTCGGGATCGGCCTCTCGGTCACCCTGGTGATCTTCTCGGTGTCCTACGGCCCGGCCGGGTCGTACCTGCCGGAGCTGTTCGCGGCCAAGCACCGCTACACCGGTGCCGGGCTGGGCTACAACCTGGCCGGCGTCCTCGGCGGCGCGATCCCGCCGCTGCTCGCACCCGGCCTCGCCGCCTCGTTCGGCAGCATCGCGATCGGCGTGATGCTCTCGATCACCGCGGTGATCTCGCTGGTCAGCGTCTCGTTCCTGCACGAGACCGGGAACCGGGCGCTGGAACACGAGACCGAGAACGCGGAGGCGCACGCATGAGCACCAACCACGAGATCCTCCGGGATGCCCGGGACCGGCTCGTCGCGCTGCACAGCGAGCACGAGAAGGCGGTCGCCGACTTCCGCTGGCCCGAGCTGTCCGGCCCGTTCCAGTGGGCGCACGACTGGTTCGACGTGATCGCCGACGGCGACCACCGGCCCGCCCTGCAGATCGTCGAGGAGGACGGCACCGAGGGCTCCTGGACCTTCGACGAGCTGCGCCGCCGCTCCAACCGGGTCGCTCGGTGGCTCGCCTCGCTCGGCGTCTCCCGCGGCGACAGCGTGCTGGTCATGCTCGGCAACCGGGTCGAGCTGTGGGAGTCGATGCTCGCCGTGATGAAGCTCGGCGCGGTCATCATGCCGACCACGACGGCGCTCGGCGCGCTCGACCTGCCGGACCGGCTCGAGCGCGGCGCGGCCCGGTTCGTGATCGCCGACGCGTCCTGCGCGGACAAGTTCGCCGGCCTGCACGACGGCCGGGTGCTGGTGGCCGTCGGGGGATCGGCGCCGGGCTGGCTGGACTACACCGACGCCGACACCGTGCCCGCCGCGGACGCCGAGGCACCCCTGGAGCATCCCGGCACCACCGCAGGCGACCGGCTGCTCCTCTACTTCACCTCCGGCACGACCAGCCGGCCGAAGCTCGTCGAGCACACCCAGGCGTCGTACCCGGTGGGGCACCTGAGCACCATGTACTGGCTCGGACTCACCCCCGGTGACGTGCACCTGAACATCAGCTCGCCGGGCTGGGCGAAGCACGCCTGGAGCTGCTTCTTCGCGCCGTGGATCGCCGGGGCGACGATCTTCCTCTACAACTACACCCGGTTCGACGCCGCGGCTCTGCTGGAGACGCTGCGGTCCCGGCAGGTCAGCACGTTCTGCGCGCCGCCGACGGTGTGGCGGATGCTGATCAAGGCCGACCTGTCCGGCGGGCCCGGATCGCTGCGCGAGGTCATCGCGGCGGGCGAGCCGCTGAACCCGGAGATCATCGACCAGGTGCAGCGGCACTGGGGGCTCACCCTGCGCGACGGGTTCGGGCAGACCGAGACCACCGCGTCGGTCGGCAACACCCCCGGCTCGGTGGTCAAACCCGGCTCGATGGGCCGCCCGCTGCCCGGCGTCCCGGTGGTGCTCGTCGACGAGGCCACCGGCGAGGTCTCGGACACCGAGGGCGAGATCTGCATCGACCTGGCCCGCCGCCCGCTCAGCCTGATGACCGGCTACCTGGACTCCCCCGAGCGGAACGCGGAGGCGATGGCCGGCGGTTTCTACCACACCGGGGACACCGCGACCCGGGACGCCGACGGCTACCTGTTCTACGTCGGGCGCACCGACGACGTCTTCAAGGCGTCCGACTACAAGGTCTCGCCGTTCGAGCTGGAGAGCGTGCTCGTCGAGCACCCGGCGGTGCTGGAGGCGGCCGTGGTGCCGCAGCCCGATCCGGTCCGGCTGGCCGTGCCCAAGGCGTACGTCGCGCTGGCGCCCGGCTGGGAGCCGACCCGGGACACGGCACTGGCGATCCTCGCGCACGCCCGCGCGAACCTGGCCCCCTACCTCCGGGTGCGGCGGCTGGAGTTCACCGAGCTGCCGAAGACGATCTCCGGGAAGATCCGCCGGGTGGAGTTGCGCCGGCGGGAGATCGACCAGCCGGAGGCGGCCGCCGCGCTCGAATGGCGCGACGACGCGTTCCCCGAGCTGCGGGGGTGATCCGGCCGGTCAGCCGGCGGCCGCGGTGAGCGTCCGGTCCAGGGCGTGCGCCGCGGCGGCCTCGCGCAGCGCGCGCAGCAGCCCGTCGACGGCCGGGGGCCGGTTCCGGACCCCGCGGGCGGTCGCGACGAGCACGTCCCGGACCGGCGCCCGGCCGGCGACCGGGACGACGGCGACCGCGCCGCCTCGGCGGGCCGCCCGGCCCCCGGTCGTCAGCTCTGGAACGAGCGCGATCCCGGTCCCGGCCGCGACGAGCTCGCGGACCGCGTCCGGGGCGTCCGCCCGGTGCGCCACCGCGGGCACGAACCCGGCCTCCCGGCAGGCCCGGCGGACGATCCGCTCCTCGGGCGTCGGGCCGGACGGCGCACCCAGGATCCACCGCTCCCCGGCCAGCTCGTCCAGCCGGACGGCCGGCCGGTGCCGCCACCGGTGCCGGTCGGGCACCAGCAGCACGAACCGCTCGGCGTACACCGGGGTGCTGACGACGCCGTCCTCGCCGCCGCCCGCACCGGGCACCCCGGTGAGCAGCGCCAGGTCGGTCTCGTCGGCGCGCAGCCGGGCGACGGCGTCGTCCGCGCCGGTCACCCGGACGTCGACGTCCACCCCGGGGAACCCGGCGCGGAGCCGGTCCAGCGCGGCGGGCAGCAGCGTGTCCGCCGGCCCGGCGAACGTGGCGACCCGCAGCCGCCCGGCGCGCTGCGCGGCGAGCGCGGCCATCTCCGCGCCGGCCTCCGCCAGCCGGGAGAGCAGCGCCTCGGCGTGCACCGCCAGGATCTCCCCGGCCGCGGTGAGCCGGCCGCCGGAGCCGGGCGCGCGCAGCAGCAGCGGCAGCCCGGCCTCGCGTTCCAGGGCGTTCATGTGCTGGGAGACGGCGGAGGTCGAGAGGTAGAGCGACCGGGCCGCCGCGGACAGCGACCCGTGGTCACGGATGGCACGGAGGATCGCCAGGCGGCGTACGTCGAGCACGGCAGGGCTCCAGGGGCGGGTCGGACCGGATCGGCAGCGGGCGATCGGGTCAGCGACACAGGTCGGCGCATACCCGGCAGTGGTCGACGTGCCTGCGCACGGACCACGCGGGGCGGACGACGTCGGTACGCACGCGCACCCGCCTCCCTCCGCTCCGACCACCTCCCAGCCCACCCGGGCCCGGCGGTGCCTGTCAACGCGTTCCCGTCAGCTGGGCGTGATGTCCGGACCGCCGGGCCCGCGCTGCCGGCCGCGTCCCACGCCGGCGCCGGTCAGCGGGCGTGCGCCCGGCGGCGGCCTGCGGTGGCCCGCACGATCGCCAGCCTGCCGACGACCAGGGCCACACCGACCGCGATCCCGGCGACGACCAGCAGCCACGGCCGGCTCTCCAGGTCCGCGGCGAGCCGGTCGCCCGCCGCGTAGCCGATGCCGACGAGCACGGCCGCCCGGACCGCGGTCGCCGGGATGATCCAGGACAGGAAGCGCTGGTAGCCGACGTTCGCCAGACCGGCCGCGAGGTAGGCGGGGATCGCCCCGATGTCGACGAGCTTGGCCCCGACGACGATCCGGGGCAGGTGGGTGTGCACCTCGCGGGTGAGGGCCTCGCGGCGGGCGTCGGACAGGCCGAGCCGGACCAGCACCCGGGCGACGGCCGGCCGGTCGCCGTGCCTGCCGAGTGCGTAGAGCAGGGTGTCCCCGACGACGTCGGCGACCACCGCGGCCAGCCACACCCCCCACCAGGGCAGCTGACCGGCGCCGGCCAGTGCGGCCGCGGCGACGGTGACGATCGGGCCCTCCAGGAAGGCCCCGAGACCGATCACGAGGAGCGACCGGATCGGCGCAGCCGGGATCGCGGCCAGCAACGCGGCCACGGTGTCCGACAGTCCGATCACGCAAGCCTCCGATCAGGTACCACCCGGAAATGGTGCCCTGTCCCCCGGTGCGTCCGGACGCCGCCCCGGGCACCGGGGCCGGACGCCGTCCGTCACCACCTGTGACGTCTGGGGAGGGTGCAGGTTCCCCCGGCTGCCGCAGGAACGGCCGAACGGATGTGGGCAGTGCGTCCGATCGGTCGGACGTCGTCACCCGGGCGGCCCTGCGAGCGACGTTGCCCGCTGCACCGATGATGGCACCGGACGCGGTTCGCGGCACCCCGGTGGTGTCCCTGCTCGTGGTCGGGGCGCTGGTGACCGGCGGGATCGTCGTGGTGCTCGGCGGCGTGTGGGTGGGTTCCTGCGTGCGCAGGCTGTGAGCGTCAGCGGGCCCGGTCGGGGAGCGTGATGCCGTAGCGCTGCACCCGCCGGTAGGCGGTGGCCCGGGATATCCCCAGCTCCTCGGCGGCCCGGGTCACGCTCATCCCGTGCCCGTTGAGGCAGCGCACCAGCTCGTCGCGTTCCAGCGCCTCGATCCGGGTGAGTGCGGCGGACCGGCCGGTGAGCAGCTCGGCGGGCAGGTGCCGCCGGTCGACGACGGTGCTGCGGGCGCAGGCGTCCCGGACGACCCGGCGCAGCTGCTCGACGTTGCCCGGCCACGGATGGCCGCGCAGGGCGCGGACGGCGTCGTCGGTGAAGGTCGTCCCGGGCCGCGCGAAGTGCCGGGCCAGCGGCAGCACGTCCGCCGACCGGTGCCGCAGCGCGGGGACCTCGACGACGACATCGAGCAACCGGCCCAGCGCCTCGGGCACGGCGCCGGCCGAGCCGGCGGTCATGCTCAGGGCGGTCGGCGGGAGCGCGCGGACCAGGCCGGCCAGCCGGGTCGCGACCGGGGCGGGCAGCTCGTGCACCCGCCCGGCGATCACCGCGGTGTCCGGCTTGCCCAGTTCCGGCGCCCACAGCGACAGCCAGTCGACGGCGTCCGCGGCAGCCGGCGGGCGGGCGTGCAGCACCCGGTGCCGTGGCCGGGCCACGCGCAGCGCCGCCGCCAGCAGCGCCGACTTCCCGGCGCCGGGCTCGCCGACGATCCCGACCCGGGCGCCGTCGCGCAGCGCCGCGGCGACCTCGTCGAGGGCCTGCCGCCAGCCGGCGGACAGCCCGTCCGCGGCGAGCGCGGGCGCCTGCGGGGCGATCCGGAACACCTCGCCGCGCGGCGCCGGGCGGGACGCCGCGCCCCGCCCGTGCGCCAGCATCAGCGCCGACGTCTGCCCGGCCGCGGTGCGCGCGAGCGCGAGCAGCAGGCCGGACGAGCGCTGCGACCAGGTGGTGAGGTTGATGCTGCCGAGCAGGTTATGGTCGACCGGGTCGAGCACCGGCGCGGCGGCGCAGGTGTAACCCCACAGCCCGGCGCAGTAGTGCTCGTCGCCGCGGACCAGCGACGGCACCCGGTCGGCCAGCGCGAGTCCGAGCCCGGTCGTGCCCACCTCCCGCTCGCCGAACGCGAACCCGGGAGCCAGGTAGGTGTCGTCGAGCGCGTCGAGCAGGGCGCGCTCGTCGCACAGCCGGGACACCACGACGCCCTCGGCGTCGGTGAGCATCAGGCTGATCGGCTCGCCCGGCAACGCCTCGTGGAGCCCGGCGAGCACCTCGCTGCCGCAGCGGGCGAACAGCGACCCGTCGTCGACGGTGCCGGTGAAGGCCGGGCTGACCGCCTCGGTCGGCGCGCCGTAGGTCTCGCTGCGCATCCAGGACGCCGAGATCCGCGCCGGCGCCGGCGGCTGCCCCATCACGCACCTCCCCCCGGCCGGTGTCTCCACGGTGCACGCCCCGGCACGGCCGTCTCGTCTCAGGTTGAGACGCCGGGGGCGCCATCCGGGTGTCCGGCGTTCCTACCGTCGGGCTCCGACGCGGGACCTGCACCGGCCCGCGCAGTCGCGGGGTGTCCACCACCTCGCCGCGACCGGGAGGACGACGATGTACTCGACGAACGGTGAGTCCTACTTCATCGTGGACGCGCACGTGGCGCTGTGGGACGCGCGACCGGAGAACCAGCGCAACATCCACGGCAGGCAGTTCATCGACTGCTTCTACGACTACCACCGCAACCTCAGCCCGGAGTCCGAGGTCTGGCCCTACGAGGACTACCTCTACCAGGGCGGCGACCGGCTGATGAAGGACCTGTTCATCGACGGCCACGTCGACCACGCGATCTTCCAGCCGGCCCATCTCGGCGAGTTCTACGTCAACGGCTTCGGCCAGACCGAGGAGGCGTTCGCGCTCGCCCGGGCCAACCCGGACCGGCTCACCTACAACCACAACTGGGACCCGCGCAACGGGGAGGAGGGCCTGCGCCGGCTGCGCGAGGACGCGAAGCGGTTCGACCTCAAGGGCGTCAAGCTCTACACCGCCGAGTGGCACGGCGACTCCCGCGGCTGGAAGCTCGACGACCTCTGGTCCTACCGGTATCTGGAGGCCGCCCAGGAGCTGGGGATCCGCAACATCCACGTGCACAAGGGGCCGACCATCCGGCCGCTGGACCGGGACGCGTTCGACGTGGCCGACGTCGACAAGGTGGCGACCGACTTCACCGAGCTGAACTTCGTCGTCGAGCACTGCGGGCTGCCTCGGCTCGAGGACTTCTGCTGGATCGCCACCCAGGAGCCGAACGTGCACGCCGGGCTGGCGGTCGCGATGCCGTTCATCCACACCCGGCCCAAGTACTTCGCCCAGATCCTCGGCGAGCTCCTGTACTGGATCGGCGAGGACCGCATCCAGTTCTCCAGCGACTACGCGATCTGGACGCCGCGTTGGCTGGTCGAGCGGTTCGTCGACTTCCAGATCCCCGAGGAGCTGGCCGAGTACGCGCCGCTGACCACCGCGCAGAAGAAGAAGATCCTCGGCCTGAACGCCGCGACGATGTACGACATCGAGGTGCCGGAGCAGTTGCAGCTGCGCGACGAGACCCCGGAGGAAGTGGCGGTGGCCTCGTGAACACGCCGGTGCTCGACGCCGCCGGCGGCCCCGTCGGCGTCCCTGGTGGCCCTGCGGGTGTTCGGGGTGGTTCCGGCCCTGCCATGACCGCCGCGGCCACGGCGGTGGGGGAGCCCGGCTGCCGGGTCGCGGCGGCCCGTCGTGCGCTGGACGCGGTCGTCGATCCGGAGCTGGACGAGCCGATCACCGACCTGGAGTTCGTCCGGTCGATCGAGGTGGACGGCGACCGGGTCGAGGTCCACCTGCGGCTGCCCACCGCCTTCTGCGCCCCGAATTTCGCCTACCTGATGGCGTCCGACGCGAAGGACGTCCTGACCGCGCTCGACTGGACCGGTGAGATCGTCGTCGAACTGGACGACCACCACGACTCGGATCTGATCAACGCCGGCCTGGCCGCCGACGCCGGATACCGCGGCACCTTCCGGCACGAGGCCGACTCCGACCTCGACGGCCTGCGGGAGACGTTCCGGCGCAAGGCGCACGCCGCGGCGATGGAGCGCGCGCTGACCGGGCTGCTGCGCGCCGACCCGGACCTCGATCCCGGGTCGCTGCACGGCGTGACGGTCGGTGACCTGCCGGCCGGACCGGTCACCGAGGCGCTGCGCCGCCGCCGGGCCGCGATCGGGCTCGGCACCGGCGACGGCGAGCCGGTCCTGGTCGGGCACGACGGCGTGCCGTACCCGGCCGAGCAGGTCCCGCTGAGACTCCGGATGGCCCGGTCGCAGCGGATCTCGATCGAGGGCAACGCCCACTTCTGCCGCGGGCTGCTCCGCACCCGCTACCCCGGGACCACCGGATCAGGCGCAGCCGTGTCGTGACCCGCCGGGCGGACCGGCCACCGGCTCCGGCCCGGCCGGTTCGGCCCGCCCGCCGTGCAACGCCAGGGTTCCGGCCACGAGCCGTCCGCCCCGCCCCCCGCTGCGCCGCGTTCCGCGGAACACAACCCGGCTGCGGGAGCCGTGGTCCTCCGACGCCACCCGCGTTCCGCGGAACGCACCTTGGGTGCGGGAGTCGGGGTCGTCCGACGTCACCCGCGTTCCGCGGAACGCACGGAATGCGGAAGCGGGCGGGCGCGGCGCTGCGGAGGGATCAGCGCCGCGCCTCGTCCAGGCGCGCCCCGACGGTGCCGGTGATGCGCGCGAGCGCGTCCACGTCGTCGTCGGTGAGAGTGTCGAAGACCAGCTCCCGGACCGACTCGACGTGCCCGGGGGCGGCCCGCTCGATGGCGGCCCGCCCCTGGTCGGTCAGGACGACGAAGTTGCCGCGGCCGTCGTCGTCGCACTCCTCGCGGGTGATCAGCCCGCGTCGCTGCATCCGTGCCAGGTGGTGCGACAGCCTGCTCTTCTCCCACTCCAGCGACGTCGCGAGCTCCAGCACGCGGACCCGCTCGTCCGGCCGGTCGGTGAGCGCCACGAGCACGTCGAAGTCCGCGATCGACAGGCCCGATTCGGCCTGCAGCCTGCGGTGCAGCTCCGCCTGCAGTCTCGCCTGCATCCGCAGGTAACCCCGCCACGTCGCCTGCTCGCGCTCGTCCAGCCACCGTGTCACGCCTCCCAGACTACCGGAATAGTTGACGCATCATCTATGTTCGGACAGTGTGTAGATGACAGGTCAACAATCTCGGAGGTAGTCGTGCAGTTCGGAATCTTCTCGGTCAGCGACATCACGACCGACCCGACGACGGGCCGGACGCCGACCGAAGCGCAGCGCATCGCCGACGTCGTCGCCATCGCCCGCAAGGCGGAGGAGATCGGACTGGACGTCTTCGCGCTGGGCGAGCACCACAACCCGCCGTTCTTCTCGTCCTCGCCGACGACGACGCTGGGCTACATCGCGGCGCTGACCGAGCGGCTGCAGCTGTCCACCGCGACCACGCTGATCACCACGAACGACCCGGTGAAGATCGCCGAGGACTACGCGATGCTGCAGCACCTGTCCGGCGGCCGGATCGACCTCACCCTCGGCCGCGGCAACACCGGCCCGGTGTACCCGTGGTTCGGCCAGGACATCCGGCAGGGGATGAACCTCGCCGTCGAGAACTACGCGCTGCTGCGCAAGCTCTGGGCCGACGAGGTGGTGGACTGGGAGGGCCGCTTCCGCACCCCGCTGCAGGGCTTCACCTCGACCCCGCGCCCGCTCGACGGCGTCCCGCCGTTCGTCTGGCACGGGTCGATCCGCAGCCCGGAGATCGCTGAGCAGGCCGCCTACTACGGCGACGGCTTCTTCCACAACCACATCTTCTGGCCGGCGTCGCACACCCGGCGGATGGTCGAGTTCTACCGCAAGCGCTGGGAGCACCACGGCCACGGACCGGCGGAGAAGGCGATCGTCGGGCTCGGCGGCCAGGTGTTCATACGGCCCAACTCGCAGGACGCGGTGCGCGAGTTCCGGCCGTACTTCGACAACGCCCCGGTCTACGGGCACGGTCCCTCGCTGGAGGACTACACCCGGGAGACCCCGCTGACCGTCGGCAGCCCGCAGCAGGTCATCGACCGGACCCTCGGCTTCCGTGACTACGTCGGCGACTACCAGCGCCAGCTGTTCCTGATCGACCACTCGGGCCTGCCGCTGAAGACGGTGCTGGAGCAGCTGGACATCCTCGGCGAGGAGGTCGTGCCGGTGCTGCGCAAGGAGTTCGCGGCGCTGCGCACGCCCGGCGTGCCGGATGCGCCGACACACGCCACGCTGGTCGCGGCGAAGACCGCCGACATGGAGAAGACCGCCGGCGAGAAGGGGACGGAGGCCGCCTGATGACACGCAGGATCGTCGTGGTGAGCGCCGGGTTGTCGACGCCGTCGTCGACCCGGCTGCTCGCCGACCGGCTGTCCGCGGCCGCCTCGGCGGCGCTGCGGGACCGGGGGGAGCAGGTCGAGATCGAGACCGTGGAGCTGCGCGAGCACGCCCACGACCTGGCCGACCACCTAGTCACCGGGTTCCCGAACGCGTCGTTGTCGCCGGTCCTGGACTCGGTCGCGCTGGCCGACGCCGTGATCGCGGTGACCCCGATCTTCGCGGCGTCCTACAGCGGCCTGTTCAAGACGTTCGTCGACGTCCTCGACCGGGAGACGCTGACCGGCACTCCGGTGCTCGTCGCTGCCACCGGCGGGACGGCGCGGCACTCGCTGGCCCTGGAGCACGCGATGCGCCCGCTGTTCGCGCACCTGCACGCCGTCGTCGTCCCGACCGCCGTGTTCGCCGCCCCCGAGGACTGGGGTGTCACCGACTCGTCGAGCACCCTGGAGGACCGGATCGAGCGGGCCGCCGGCGAGCTGGCCGACGTCGTCGCGCACCGGCCGCGGGCCGCGCGGACCGACGCCTTCGACGACGTCGCGGACTTCACAGCACTGATCGCCCGGCAGCACTGATCTTCCGGCAGCACTGATCTTCCGGCAGCACTGATCTTCCGGCAGCACTGATCTTCCAGCAGCACTGATCTTCCAGCAGCACCGACCTTCCACGGCAGCACCGAAGGGATTGAGCACCATGAGCACCGACGTCCCGACCCTCGACGCCGAACGCGACCGGATCCGCCGGACCCACCTGAGGCCCGCCGGGGAGCGGCCGGCCTCGACCGCCCGCGGCCTGCACCACACGGCCCTGGTCAGCTCGGACGTCGAGCGGACCGTCCGGTTCTACCAGGACGTGCTCGGCTTCCCGCTGACCGAGCTGATCGAGAACCGGGACTACCCGGGCTCGTCGCACTTCTTCTTCGACATCGGCAACGGGAACCTGCTCGCGTTCTTCGACTTCCCCGGGCTCGACGTCGGCCCGTACGCCGAGGTGCTCGGCGGGCTGCACCACATCGCGATCAGCGTCGAGCAGGAGCCGTGGGACGCGCTCGTCGCGCGCCTGACCGAGGCCGGAGTCGAGCACGAGGTGCACTCCGGGGTCTCGGTGTACTTCCGCGATCCCGACGGTGCCCGGGTCGAGCTGATCGCCGACCCGCTCGGTGAGATGTACGGCGAGCAGGTCCTCTAGAGCCAGTAGGCGAAGGTCCGGAACTCGATCGAGTGCCGCGGACCGGTCGCGCCCGACGCCGGGTCGTGGAACGCCGAGTGCGGCACCCGCCAGGCGCGGGACCGGTCGGAGTCGTGGAACTTGAAGAACAGCACCTCGTCGCGGTCCATCCCGGGGAAGTACCACCACCGGTGCGCGGGGTTGCGGCGGAACTCCGAGCCGTGTGTGACCGGTTCGAGCCCGTCGACCGGGCCGAACGGGTCGGCGGGCAGCTCGTCGACGAAGTACAGGGTGTTCGGGAGGCCGTCGGTGTCAGCGACGCTCCGGAAGTCGCACAGTGCCAGCGGCCAGTCCTGCGGCGGCGGGCTGAACACCCGCCAGGTGCTGGACGCGACGGCCCGGCGGTAGCCCGGGCCGTCCGGGAACGCCTCGGCGTAGGCGGTGGCCGCCGCGCGGGGCGCGCCCTCGGGTGCGTAGTCGCAGTGCACCAGCCCGGCCTGCGGCTGCGAGCCGGTGCTGCCGGGATCGGCCGAGCGGCGCAGCACGCCGCCCCGGGACACGACCACGTCGGCGCCGAGCAGGTCCTGCACGAGATCGTTCACCTCCGGCCGGTAGATCTCGCGGACCTGCTCCGGGTCGGTGAAGTCGGTCACCGCGCTGCGGTGCCGGGCGAGGGTGAAGCCGTGCACGTCGACGTCGAAGCCCCCGGTGACCGCGCGCCCGTCCTGCACGGTCACCCGATGGGTCTCGTACCGGCCGGTGTTGACGCTGGCACCCGGGGCGGTGAAGCGGCGCAGCACCGTCGAGTCGTGGGTCAGGTAGCTCAGGTCCGCGGCGGTCGTCCGGTCACCCGGCACGGTGCCGGGCGCTGGTCCGGGCCCTGGTCCGGGCACTGCGCCGGGTGCTGGTCCGGGCACGGTCACGGTGGCTCCCCTCACTGGGCTCGCCGGTCAGCGAACCGGAGTCCCGGCACCCCCGGCAGCCCGGTTTCCGGCACGGGGAAGCCCGATCACCGCCGGACGCTGACGTGCACGTGGTCGAAGTGCCCGCCGGTCGCGTCGTCCGGGTCGTAGATCCCGCCGCC
Organism: Pseudonocardia sp. NPDC046786; assembly: GCF_040645415.1. Taxonomy (NCBI): domain Bacteria; kingdom Bacillati; phylum Actinomycetota; class Actinomycetes; order Pseudonocardiales; family Pseudonocardiaceae; genus Pseudonocardia; species Pseudonocardia sp. NPDC046786. The sequence continues at coordinate 31,220 of NZ_JBEYYF010000030.1, forward strand.
GTCGTAGGGCCTGCCCCAGCCCTCCCGGCCGTCCCCGGCGTCACCCGCGCCGCGGTACCAGATCCGGCCCTGCCAGATCACGTACCGGACCCGCAGCTCGGAGGCGTTCGCGCGCAGCCAGTCCGCGACCGCCCAGCCCTGCTCCAGGTCGGTCCCGGCGGGGAACTCGCCGTAGCCGGCCGGGAAGAAGTCGCAGGCCCGCCCCTCGGGGTGGTCGCTGGAGGGGTTCCAGGCGTGCTCCGACCAGCAGGTGAGCGACCGGATCGGGGCCTGCGGTCCCGGCTCGCCGAACCGCTCCACCGCGGCGTCGTGCAGGCGCAGCGCGCTCGGCGTGAGGCAGCCCGACGAGGTGGGATCGTCCTGCGTGCACTGCTCCGGAGGTGGTGGATCGACGACCTCCCACAGGTCGTCGGTGGCCAGGCCGCGGCGCTCGGCGAACCACACGAGCGCCCCGCCGAGCAGCAAGAGCGCCAGCAGGGCGCCCAGGATCGCGGTGATGCGGCCGGCGATCGGTCGGCCCACCGTTCTCGGCACGATCTCCAGCGTACGGCGATGAGTTCCGGGTCCGCCGCCGGTCGGAACCCGTGCAGGCCGAATCGACCGGAGGTACCCCGTGACCGGCACCGCAGGCACCCTCACCGACGCCGTACTGGACGTCGCCGGGGCCCGTATCCACTTCGACGTCCGCGGGACCGGCCCGCTGCTGGTGCTCGTCGGGTCCCCGATGGGGGCGGACGGGTTCGCCGCTACGGCCGCGCTGCTCGCGCCCGATCACACCGTCGTCACGTTCGACCCGCGCGGCACCGGCCGCAGCACGGTCGACGACGTCGATGCCGACTCCCCGGTGCCGCTGCGCGCGGCGGACCTCGCGGCGCTGGTCGAGCACCTCGGCCAGGGGCCGGCGACGCTGTTCGGGTCGAGCGGCGGTGCGGTCGTCTCGCTCGCACTGTTGCAGGCGCGGCCCGAGCTGGTGCACGCCGTCGTCGCGCACGAGCCGCCGTTGCAGGAGCTGCTGCCCGATGCGGCCGTCCGGCGGGCCACCACCGACGAGATGGTGCGGCGCTACCGGGAGCAGGGCGCCGGTGCGGCCTGGGCGCTGTTCATGGAGGCGGCGAACCTGCCGGTCGGGCCGCCGGCGGCGGACCCCACTGAGGGGCCGGGGGACGGCCCGGGAGAGGCCGCTGCGACCGGCCTGCCCGGGGCCGACGGCCCGGAGCCGGACCGGGAACGCCAGGCGGCCGACGAGCGGCACTTCTTCCTGCACGAGATGCGCGAGACCGTACGGTGGGTGCCCGATCTCGACGTCCTGCGCGGCCGCCGGGTGGCCGTCGGGATCGGCGCGGACTCCGACGGCCAGCTCTGCGACCTGACCTCGCGCGCGCTGGCGGACCGGCTGGGTGTGACGCCCGAGCGGTTCCCGGGCGGGCACATCGGCTTCATGCAGGATCCCGTCGCGTTCGACGCACGGTTGCGCGAGGTGCTGGCCCGGCTGTGAGCCCGACCGGGCGCCCGGATCAGCCGCCGATCCCGCCGAACAGCGGCGAGGTGCTGAGCGCCTCGCGCAGCTCCAGCCAGGCGACGACGCCGTACACCGCACCGGCCAGGAAGATCAGGCAGGACAGCGACACCAGCACATAGGTGATCACCCGGAGCATGGTGAGTGCGCCCGGGTCCCGCCGCGGAACGAATGCCGGTACAGCCGCCGGAGCATCGACCGGAGCGGATGCCTGGGCGGCGGCCGGGGCCGGCGCGGATCCGCCGGACGGCGCGCTGCCCTGGCTGCCGAACCGGGCGGCGGCGGCCTCGGCGACGGTGGCCGGCCGGTTCCCGGCGGTCGTGGCCGGAGCCGGGGCCGAGTTCGACGCGGTGGCCGGGGCAGTGGCTGAGGCCGCGCCCGGGACCGGGCCGGCGGGCGCCCCGCGCTGTGCCGGCACGGCCGCGGTCGGCCCGGTCGCCAGGTCGGAGTCGGCCCGCTCGGCCACCGCCGTCCCCGGTCCCGAGCCCGCTGCCGATTCCGAGCCTGAGCCCGCTCCGGCGGGTGCGGCCGCCGGGGTCGCCGGGGCGGCGTAGGGCGGGCCGCCGTCGATCGTGGTCCCGCCGCGCGACGCCGGATCGCCGTACTCGCCGTAGCCGGCCCCGCGCGATGGCCCGGCGCCGTGGGTGGGCCGGCGGGTGGCGGCCGCCGGGGACGGTTCGAGGTAACCCGGCCGGCCGGCCGCATCGGGCTCCGGCTCGGGCACCTCACCGCCGTAGCCACGGTGGTCCCGGTCGGCCTGCCCGCGTGGGGTGGGACGGCCGTGCCTGCCCGGGTCGCCGGGATCGCCGTAGTCGCCGTAACCGCCGTGCTCGCCGGAGCTGCCCGGGTCGCTGTAGCCGCCAGGGGCGCGGTAACCGCCCGGCTCGCTGTAGCCGCCGTGGTCGCGGGAGCTGCCCGGCTCGCGGGAGCTGCCCGGCTCGCTGTAGCCGGCGGGCTCGCGGGAGCTGCCCGGGTCGCTGTAACCGCCGGGGGCGCCGTAGTCACCGGAACCACCCGGGTCGCCGTAGCCGCCCGGCCCGGCGGGGCGCTCGCCGTACAGGTCGTCGGGGCCCTCGGCGGAGGGGGCCGGGCGTTCGGTGGGCCGGGCGGCCCGCAGGTCCGGATAGCCGCCGTGCTGGTCGCCCTGGTAGGAGTCCTCCGGGAAGTCGTGCTCGGAGCGGCCGTGCCGGGGCTGCGGGGACGGCCGTGCACCGGCGGTCCCGTCGGCGGGGTGGGGCCGGGGCTGGTGCGGGCCGGTCATGCGGACCTCCGGGCTCGGTGCTGCGGTTCGGTGCTGTGGGTCGGTGCAGAGGGGTCGGTACTGCGGGAGTGGATGCTGCTGTGTCACCCATACCGCCGCACGCACCCGCGGCGTTAGCCCTTGCGTCCTACAGTCACCTGGTCCGGTGAGCCGATATCACGGTGTGTACACACCGGTCCGCTCTGCGTGGTATCCCTTCGCGCCGACCGTCGCGGCGAGCGGGCTGCCCGGCCCGGCCCCGGAGCGCAGCCGCGCGGTGATCGCCGCGGCGTCCCACCGCGGCCGCCAGCCCAGCTCGGCGACCGCGCGCGCCGAGGAGTAGACGCGGTCCACCGCCGGAACCGCCCAGCCCCGCTCGCGCAGCAGCGCCGCAACCTCCGGCGCCCGGCGGGCGAGCACCGCGGGCGCGTCCCGGCCGAGCCCGGCGAGGTCGTCGCGGGTGAACGGGGTGGGCGCGCTGATCACGTAGCGGGCGAACCCGAGCTCCGGCGCCCGGCGCGCCGCCGCCAGGTGCGCGGACACCACGTCGGCGACGTCGACCCGGCGGTGGCAGAACTCGACGAGCTTGACCGCGGCGTCGTCGAACCGCGCCCGGATCTCGTCGCGGTCGTCAGCCTCCGGGAAGAACCGCGAGGTCCGCAGCACCACCACCGGCAGGCCCGGGTCCAGCGACGCGAGCTCGCACAGCTCCTCGGCGGCGGTCTTGGTGGCGCCGTAGACGTTGCGCACCCGCGGCACGACGCTCTCGTCGATCCAGGTCGCCGGCCCGCCGGGGGTGGGGCTCAGTGCCCGGCCGAACGCGCTGGTCGACGAGGTGAACACGACGCCGCGCACCCCGGCGGACGCGGCCTCCTCCAGCACCGCGAGGGTGCCCGAGACGTTGCTGTCGACGAACTCCTGCCGGGTGTGCGACCCGACGTGCGGCTTGTGCAGCGTCGCGGTGTGCAGGACGTGCGTGACGCCGGCCAGGGCGCCGGCCAGCGCGGCCCGGTCGGCCAGCGGGGCGACGACGTCGGTCCACGGCGAGGGTACCCGGTCCAGGCCGGTGACCCCGATGCCGTCGGCGCGCAGCGTGCGGACCAGGGCCTCACCGAGGTGCCCCGAGCTGCCGGTGACGAGGAATCTCTCCATCGGCGGAGCCCAGCACGTCCGCCCGCCGGTGACCAGCGGATTACTCCTCCAACAGCGCCACCAGCTCGCCGATCACCACCCGCAGCTCGCGCGCGAAGGCCGCCATCGGCTCGGCCTGGTCGGCGGGCGTGGACAGGTGCAGGTGGAACCGGTCGGGCAGCAGCACGTAGGCGACGCCGATGCAGCGCGAGCTGGTCGACCCGAAGCCGAAGTACCGCACGTTGCGCGACGGCGCGGAGCTGGTCGACAGCCAGTCGTCGCGCATGATCGTCCAGCCCGGCGAGGAGAACACCGCGAGCGGCCCGGTGGCACCGAGCCCGGCGCCGCGGCGGCGCTGGATCCACTCCAGCTCCCACAGGTGCTGCTCGGGCGCGTCGCCCTGCTGGCACTGCCGGGCGCGGGCGACGTGCGCGTCCGCGGCGGCCCGCAGCGCGGTGCGCCGGTCGTCGGCGGAGGCCTGCGGGTCCTGCATCAGGTCGACGAAGGCCACCATCTCGGGGGTGACCACGCGCATCGCCTCGGTCCGCCCGCGCCGGAACTGCCGGGTCGCGATCGACTCGTAGGTGGCGCCGGTGACGCCCTTCGCGCGCCGGTGCGCGACCTGGTAGGCGGCCTGCACGAAGGCGTCCGGGGAGACGCCCAGCGCCTTGGCGGTGTCGGCGCCGAAGTCGTCGACGGCGACCAGGGTGGTCGCGGTGGCGTCGAGGAACGCCGCGAACCCCTCGTGCGCCCGCCGGACGGTGCCGCGCAGGTCGTCGTCGAGCACGAACTCCAGCTCGGTGACGGCCGGGGAGCCCTGCGGGCGGGCCCCGGCCCGCTCGGCGTGCGTCGCGACGCTGTCCGCGAACATCGCGTCGACCAGGGTGAGCACGGTCGTGCCGTCCAGCTCGCAATGCTCGATGTTCACCCCGGCGGTCCCGTCGGGCAGCACCACGATCGACAGCGCCTTGTCGAACCAGCGGTTCCCGGAGTCCCCGGCCAGCAGCGTCCGGGCGGCCGCGCTGTCGTCGGCCGGGACGTCGTCGTCCAGGCAGATCGCGAACAGCGCCCGTTCGACGAGATCGACTGCGTCGGCGTTCGACGGGGCGAGCCCGGTAAGCCGGTCCCGCACGGCCGCCCACTCGGCGCGGGGGAGGGTGGTGAGCGAGCCGACCGCCTCGTCGAGCCCGGCACGTGCGGCGTGCGCGGAGCGGATCGCGCGCAGCGCGCCGGCGATCTCGTCGACGGTGTGCAGCGCGCCGTCCGGGCCGAACACGTCGAGCCGGTGGATCCGGCCCCGGGACAGCACCACGACGTGGGACTCGGTGGACGGGCCCGGCCACGCGTCGCTGTAGGGGGTGCGGACGGTGTCCTGCGGGTCGCCCGGGATTCGGGTGGTGGAGAAGATGTGCCTGCTCTGGTCCATCGACTGCGGGCCGCCCCGGCCGGTGGGCGGCGGGAACGTGCCCGCGTCGAGGTCCACCTTGTGCCCGATCGCGGCGGTTGCCAGCTCGGCGGCGCACAGGCACTGGTCGGCGGTGCCCGGCCCGAACAGGAAGAAGAAGTTCGCGTTCAGCGCGATCCGGTCCCGGCGGCCGAGGTAGCGCGACGGCCAGAACTCGTCGAGCCAGCTGTGCGCCGAGGCGTCGAACCGCTCCAGGTCGGCCTGCAGCACCGACGCGGTGCCGCCGGGGACGAGCAGCTCGGCCGCGGCGTCGGCGGTGCGGGCGTACTCGTCGGGGGTGAGCAGCGGTGCGCACCACTCCAGGAAGCGGTCCACCGACGCGGACAGGGTGGGCAGCGGAACCTTCGGGAGGTCGTCGTCGGCCGCGAAGGTCGAGGGTGTCTGCTCCGTCACGCGATCAGTCCATCAGCCCGTCGACCCGGACGGAACGTGGCCCCCCGTGCGCCGGTAGTACCCGGCCGAACAGCTGCCGGGTGCGTTCGGCGCTGCCGACCACCCCGGGGCGTCCGCTGTAGGAGAAGATCGCGGTGTGCCGTGCGGTCGCGCCGCGCACCTGGGTGACCCGGTGCAGCGAGTACCGGCCGCGGAACAGCTGCAGGTCACCGGGGCGCAGCCGGAGCCTGCGCACCCGGTCGCCGCCCTCGCCGGCCAGCACGGCGGCGACCTCGGCGGTGTTCTCCGCGTCGGCGGACCGGATGCCCGGGACGTACTCGAAGATCCCGCCCTGCTCGGGCGCGCGGGTGAGCAGGCTGATCGCGATCTCGTTGGTGTCGAAGTGCCACGGGTGCGACCGGCCGTCGGCGACGACGTTGAGGCACAGCCCGGCCAGCGGGTCGGCGAGCTCGTGCAGCTCCGGCACGTCGACGCAGGCGGCGAGGAACGCGCGGAACGCCGGATCGGGATAGAGCCGGTGGATCAGCCCGGTGGCCGGGATCCGGTCCCGGGCGACGAACGCGTTGCCCCGCTGCAGCGGCACCCGGGCGGGATGGTCGGCGGGCAGCGCCGGGTCCGGCTCGGTGTTGTAGACGTTGACGACCCGGCTCTCGTGGTGGGCCAGCGGGGCGATCCGCTCCCCCTCGGCGCGCAGCCGGCCCTGGTAGGACGCCAGCACGAAGCCGGGCAGCACCGCGCAGCCGTCGGAGTCCAGGGCCTCCCGCGCCGCCCGCACGGCGGCCGCCCAGCGCGGTGAGCCCGGCTCGTGCAGCGGGTAGCGGGTCAGATCGACCGGTTCCAGACTCGGAAGCACCGATCAGCTCCTTCGCGCCCGGCGGCACCGGCGCCGCCTGTCGATGGTCGGGTCCCATCAGAACCGCTCCCGGCGCGCACTGTCCACGGGGAGTGACCGGACGATCAGGGTCGGTGACCCCGCCCACCGGCCGGGGGCACACTGCGGGCATGACCGTTCTCGTCACCGGTGCCTCCCGTGGGGTCGGCGCGGCCACGGCCCGGCTGCTGGCCGCCCGCGGGCGGGACGTCGTCGTGGCGCACCGGTCGTCGCCCGGCGAGGCCGGGCGGGTCGTCGCCGACTGCCGGGCGATGGGCGTGCAGGCCCGTGCGGTCGCCGCCGATGTGACCGGCACCGCGGGCGTCGAGCAGCTGTTCGAGTTCGCGGCGGACATGCCGGCCCCGCTCAGCGGGGTGGTGGTGAACGCCGGCGGTGCGCCGTCCCGGCAGCGGCTGGAGGACATGAGCGACGAGCGGATCGACGGGGTGCTCGCGCTCAACCTGCGGGCCGCGCTGATCTGCTCGCGGGCGGCGGTACGCGCGCTGTCGCCGCGGCACGGCGGCGCCGGTGGCGTGCTGGTGCACGTGACGTCGCGGGCCGCGGTGCTCGGCTCGCCCGGCGAGTGGAACGACTACGCGGCGGCCAAGGCGGGCGTCGAGGCGCTGGTGGTGGGCCTGGCGAAGGAGGTCGCCGCGGACGGCATCCGGGTGGCCGCGGTCCGCCCGGGGCTGCTCGACACCGACTTCCACGCCAGGGCCGGCGAGCCCGGGCGGGCGGCCCGGATGGCGCCGTCGATCCCGATGGGCCGCGCCGGGCGTCCGGACGAGGTGGCGGCCGCGGTGGCCTGGCTGCTCTCCGACGAGGCGAGCTACGTGACCGGCACGGTGCTCGACGTCGCCGGCGGCCGGTAGGTCGCCGGGGGGAGCGGACGGGTCATGGGGTGCGCGCCGAGCGCGCCAGGGAGGCCCACGAACGCCGGCGCGGGGCGCGGCGCCCGATCCCGGTGGTCTCGGCGCAGAGCAGGCAGCTGTCGCCGGGCGGCGCGGCCAGCGAGGCGGGGAGCACGACATGCCCGCACATCGCGGTGCAGTGCCCGGTCCCGGAGGCCAGCGAGTCGGCGAGCACCGCGTGCGGGACGACGTGGCTGTACCCGTCACGGGCGCAGGTGACCGCCACGTTCTGCTCCGGAGCCGGTACGGACGGCTCGACCGGGAGGGTCGGCGACGGCACCTGACGCGCACCTGCGGGCGGTACCGACACGGCTCTCCTCCGGTTGGTGTGCGGCGGAGCATCCATCGTCACCCCGGCCCCGTGCAGATGCAAGTGCATCCGCACGAACGGCCGAACGGCGGCCCGGCTCGTCGCGGAGCGTGGCGAGCGACACGACGACCGATTCTGCGCGCCCTCCGGATTGTGCGGCGACGGGCCCCTGTGACCCCCGGAACCCGGCCGCTTGCTGGGACGACGTCCGATTCGTCCGCCCGGGTGCCTGATGTGCGCGCAGTCACAATCTCGATGGCCCGAGCCGGTGGTCCGGGCCGTCAGCGGCTGCGACGGCCCGTCCGGGCCGTTAATCTCGTCCGACATGATCGCACCCGAGCAGGCCGAACCTCGGGCGTCCGCGTCGACCTCCGGAGCCACGAGCTCCCCGGAACGGTCCGACGCCGACGCCGACGGTGACCCTTCGTACGAGATCGTGTCGCCGGAGCCGGCGGACGGGGCACTCATGTGGCGGCTCGCAGTGGAGTCGCAGACGCTGGACGCGAACTCCCGCTACGCCTACGTCCTCTGGTGCCGTGACTTCGCCGACGCGTCCGTGATCGCCCGCCGGGACGACGGCCGGCCGGTCGGCTACGTGACCGGCTACTTGCGCCCCGGGCAGTCGCGCACGCTGTTCATCTGGCAGGTGTGCGTGGACCCGGTCGCCCGCGGCGCCGGCCTCGCCGGCCGGATGCTGGACGCGGTGTGGGACCGGACTGCGCGGGAGGCGGGCACCGACCGGATGGAGACGACCATCACCCCGGACAACGAGTCGTCCATCCGCCTGTTCACCTCGTTCGCCCGACGACACGACACGACGATCGAGCGGGAGGACCTGTTCGGTCCGGACCTGCTCGGTGACGAGCACGAGCCGGAGCACCTGTACCGCATCGGCCCGATCGCAGCAGAGAAGGTTGACAACACATGACCGTTTTCGAAGATCTCGAGTCCCAGGTCCGGAGCTACTGCCGAAACTGGCCGGTCGTCTTCGACACGGCCAAGGGCAGCCGGCTGACCGACGTCGACGGCAACTCCTACCTCGACTTCTTCGGTGGCGCCGGGGCGCTGAACTACGGGCACAACCCGGAGGTGCTCAAGACGCCGCTGCTGGAGTACCTCGGCCGCGACGGAATCACCCACGGCCTGGACATGTACACCACGGCCAAGGGCGAGTTCCTGAACACGTTCCAGGAGAAGATCCTGGCTCCGCGCGGCCTGGAGTACAAGGTCCAGTTCCCCGGCCCGACGGGCGCCAACGCCGTCGAGTCCGCGCTGAAGCTGGCCCGCAAGATCACCGGCAAGGAAGCGCTGATCAACTTCACCAACGCGTTCCACGGGATGACCCTGGGCGCACTGTCGGTGACCGGCAACTCGATGAAGCGCGGCGGCGCCGGCATCCCGCTGGTGCACTCCACGCCGATGCCGTTCGACAACTACTTCGACGGCAAGATGCCCGACTTCCTGTGGTTCGAGAAGGTCCTCGACGACACCGGGTCCAGCCTCAACGAGCCGGCGGCGGTGATCGTCGAGACGGTGCAGGGCGAGGGCGGCCTCAACCCGGCGCGGATCGAGTGGCTGCAGGGCCTCGAGGACCTGTGCCGGCGCAAGGGCCTGCTGCTGGTCGTCGACGACGTCCAGATGGGCTGCGGCCGCACCGGGCCGTTCTTCTCGTTCGAGATCGCCGGGATCAAGCCGGACATCGTCACGATCTCGAAGTCCATCTCCGGCTACGGCCTGCCGATGGCCCTCGTGCTGATCAAGCCGGAGTACGACCAGTGGGGCCCCGGCGAGCACAACGGCACCTTCCGCGGCAACAACCCGGCGTTCGTCACGGCGACGCACACGCTGCGGCACTGGTGGTCCGACGACACCCTGGAGAAGGACACCCTCCGCAAGGGCGAGAAGATCGAAGAGGGCTTCCACAAGATCATCGCCGACAACCAGGGCACCGAGATGTTCGCCAAGGGGCGTGGCCTCGCCCGCGGCATCCAGTTCGAGGAGGAGGGGCTTGCGGAGAAGATCGCGGGCAAGGCCTTCGAGCACCGGATGCTGCTGGAGACGGCCGGTCCGAACGACGAGGTGCTCAAGCTCCTGCCTCCGCTCACCACCACCGATGACGAGATCGACGAGGGTCTTGCGATCATCGGCGAGTCCGTCCGTAGCGTCATCGGGAGCTGATACCCACATGATCGTCCGCACCATCGACGAGATCACCGGAACCGAGCGGGACGTCGAGTCCGAGAACGGGCAGTGGCGCAGCAAGCGCATCGTGCTCGCCGACGACAAGATCGGCTTCTCGGTCCACGAGACCACCCTGCAGGCCGGAACGATCAACGATTTCTGGTACGCCAACCACATCGAGGCCGTCTTCATCACCGAGGGTGAGGGCGAGATCTACGACAAGGACAACGACGTCACGTACCAGCTCAAGCCGGGCTCCATCTACGTGCTGAACGGCAACGAGCGGCACCAGCTGCGCCCGAAGACGCAGATCAAGTGCGTCTGCGTCTTCAACCCGCCGGTGACCGGCCGCGAGGTGCACGACGAGAACGGCGTGTACCCGCTCATCACCGAGGAGAGCTGAGCCTCCTCCGCACACGCAGGTCCGAAACCGGGGCGTTTCCGCTGTATGACAGCGGGAATGCCCCTTTCGGTCCGTCAGGTCCGACCGACCCCCGTCGAAGGGAAGAAGAGAGACACCGCAAGGAGGAATGTCCATGACTGCCCTGGCCGGCAGCGACGATCTCACCCGCCTGCAGGGAGCGGGTGACCGCTACTACACCCGGGTCTCCCCGGAGCCCGCGTTCATCGAGCGGGTGGAACCCACGGTGTGGGGTGAGCCCGGGAGTGCCGGGATGTTCGGCGCGCAGGAGCTCGCGGCGCACTCCCGCGACGGCTTCGTGCAGGTCCCGGACCTGCTCACCGGCGACGAGGTCGCCTTCTACCAGGCCGAGCTCGACCGTCTCGCGAACGATCCGGCCGTCCGTTCCGACGAGCGGTGCGTGATCGAAAAGTCGTCCGACGAGGTGCGCTCGATCTTCGAGGTGCACCGGATCTCGGCCGCGATCGCCCGCCTGGTGCGCGACGAGCGGGTGCTGTCGCGGGCCCGCCAGATCCTCGGGTCCGACGTCTACGTGCACCAGAGCCGGATCAACTACAAGCCCGGCTTCGGCGGTGGCGGCTTCTACTGGCACTCCGACTTCGAGACCTGGCACGCCGAGGACGGCATGCCGACGCCGCGGGCTGTCAGCTGCTCGATCTCGCTGACCGACAACCACCCGTACAACGGCTGCCTCATGATCATGCCCGGCTCGCACCGGACGTTCGTGTCCTGCGTCGGCGAGACGCCCGAGGACTACTACCGGACGTCGCTGAAGGAGCAGCAGATCGGCACCCCGGACCCGGATTCGATCACGGCGATGGCGAACCGGCACGGGATCGCGATGATGACCGGCAGGGCCGGCTCCGCGACCTGGTTCGACTCGAACTGCATGCACGGCTCCGGCGACAACATCACCCCGTACTCGCGGTCGAACATCTTCCTGGTGTTCAACAGCGTCGAGAACGCGTGCGTGGAGCCGTTCTACGCGCCGAAGCCGCGCCCCGAGTACATCGGCGCGCGTGACGTCACCCCGGTGCGCTAACCCACCACAAGATCATCAGTTGACGGCAGGGCCCGTCCCGGATGCTCCGGGGCGGGCCCTCCGCCCGCCGGGGCTCCGGCGATCTGCCACGGTGGTTCCCGCGATGTGCCACAGCCGATCCGTCGACGCGCGGGCCCGGGATAGGGCACCCTTACCGTGTGGCCCCCGATCCGACCCCCCACGCAGCGCCCCGACAGGACCCCGGCCTGGCCGAGTTGCTCGGTGGCCGGGCCGGCGCCGTAGACGCCTCGGTCCCGGTGGTCGCCTTCGTCGCGACCTGGCTGGCCGCCGGATGGGCCGGATCGGTCTACCCGATCAACTGGGGCGCCGGGGCGGCGGTCGTGGCCGGTGCCGCGGTGGCGGTCTGGCGGCTCCGCAGCGGGCGCAAGCCGCGCGCGGTGCTGTTCGGGCTGGCCGGGGTGGTGGCCGCGGCGGCGATCGCGCTGATCACCGGCCGGGCGTCGGACTTCTTCCTGGTCCAGATCGTGTCGAACGCCGGCAGCGCGCTGGCGTGGGCGATCTCGATCGTCGTGCGCTGGCCGCTGCTCGGCGTCATCGTCGGCGGTCTGCTGGGGCAGCGGACCCGCTGGCGCCGCGATCCCGATCTGCTGCGCGGGTACCAGCGGGCGTCCTGGGCGTGGGTGTCGCAGTACGTCGTGCGGCTCGCCGTGTTCCTCCCGCTGTGGGCCGCGGACCAGGTGGTGCTGCTGGGGCTGGCGCGCACCGTCCTGAGCCCGGTGCTGGTGGGTCTGAGCGTGCTCGCGTCGTGGCCGTTGCTGCGTACGGCGCTGCCGGACGATCACCCGGGGATCCGTCACCCCCGGTGACGCGACGCAACGACCGGTCACGGTAGAATCGTGATCACAACGTGACTTTCACTCACCCGTGTGAGGGTTGCCACTTCAGGTGATCATCGGGTGCGTTCGCGCGCCCCGGGACGTTCACCTGAGCGGAGCCGCCGGACCACGACCCTTGCAAGGAGCCATGCCTCAGCAGCGCCCCCCCGAGCCCGGCCCCGGTGACGACCCGCGTGGGGTCCCCGGTGGACGCCGCCCCGCTCACCCGTTCCCCTCCGGCCGTCCCGTCGCACCGGACGCGCCGCGCGTCCCGGTCCAGCGCCGTTCCGCCCCGTCCCGGCCGCCGCAGGGTGCGCCCCCCGGCGTCCCGACGGCGCGGTCCCCGCGGGCCGTGCAGCGACCCACCCGGGTGGTGCCCGGCCCGGGCGTCCCGCAGAGCACGCCCCCGGGCGGCCACTCGCAGACCAGGGCGTACCCCGGCAGCCCGGGTGCGGCCGGTCCCGGCGGCCCGCACGGCCCGGTCGGCGGCGGTCCCGGCGGCCCCGCCGGTCCTGGTGGCCCGGGCGGTCCCGGTGGCGGCCGACCCGGCGGCGGTCCCGGCGGCGCGGACGGCGGCACCGAGAAGACCGGCGGTGAGACGTCGCTGAAGGCCGACCTGAACCCGACCAAGATCGCCGCGGGTGCCGGCGCCGCGGTCGTCACGGCGATCCTCGGGTCGTTCCTCGGTGCCGTCGGCACGGTGGTCGGCGCCGCACTCGGCTCGATCATCTCGACGCTCGCCACCACCCTGTTCACCCGCTCGATCGAGGTCAGCAAGGACAAGGCGGCCAAGGCGGTCGAGCTGGCGAAGAAGGGCGCGGTGCTGCCGGTGCGCGAGCCGGTCGTCCGCGGGGCCGCCGGCCCGACCGGCGAGGAGACCGTGCTGCTCGGCGCCGCGGCGGCACCGGGCCGGGCCCGCCGTGCCCCGGCGGAGCAGGCGCACGGCCGGTTCCGGCGGGTGCGTCTCACCCGCAAGTCGGTGATCGTGTCCGCGGTGATCGGCGTCGTCACCTTCGCCGTCTCGATGTTCCTGATCACCGGTATCGAGTTCATCAAGGGCTCGCCGCTCAGTGGCGGCGACGGCGGCACCTCGATCAGCCGCGCCGTCGGTGGCCCGCCGGCCACGGACACCACCGAGCAGGACGAGGGCGCGGGCTCCGGCGACAGCGGGTCGAGCGAGTCCGAGACCTCGACCGGGGAGACCGGCACCAGCACGTCCACCTCGGAGTCGGCGGAGAGCACCGCCACCTCGGAGCCCGGTCAGGAGAGCGGATCCGGCTCGGGGCAGGGCGACTCGCTGCAGGACCGGCTGAACCGGGTGCTGCCGACCGAGCAGCCCGAGTCCGGCCGGCAGCAGTCCGGGCAGGACGGCGGCACCACCGGCGGCACCGGCTGAGCCCAGCGGTGCGGCCCGCCGGCGGCCCCGGCTCAGCGGTGCGGCGCGGGCGCGCCTGCTGCCTGCGTCCGATGGGGCAGGCGGGCGCGCAGCCGCTCGGCGGCGGCCCGCGGGTCCTCGGCGCCGGTGATCGCCCGGACGACCACGATCCGGGTGGCCCCGGCGTCGAGCACCTCGTCGAGCCGCTGCTCGTCGATCCCGCCGATCGCGAACCACGGCCGCTCCGGTGCCCGGTCCGCGACCGTGCGCACCAGGTCCAGGCCCGGGGCCGGACGGCCCGGCTTGGTCGGCGTCGGCCAGCACGGGCCCGCACAGAAGTAGTCGACGCCGTCCTCGACGGCCGCGGTGGCCGTCTCGTCGGCGCTGTGCGCGGACCGGCCGACGATCACGTCGTCGCCGACCACCCGGCGTGCCCAGCGCACCGGGAGATCGTCCTGGCCCAGGTGCAGCACGTCCGCCCCGGCAGCCAGCGCGACGTCCGCCCGGTCGTTCACCGCGAGCAGCGCACCGTGCCTGCGGCAGGCGTCTCCCAGTATCTCCAGGGCGGCCAGCTCGGTCCGCGCCTCCAGCGGCCCGTCCGGGCCGCCCTTGTCCCGCAGCTGGACGATGTCGACCCCGCCGGCGAGAACGGCGTCGGCGAAGCCGGCCAGGTCGCCCTGCTCGGAGCGGGCGTCGGTGCACAGGTAGAGGCGGGCGTCCGCGAGCCTGTCCAGGCGACGGACGCGGGTATCGGTGTGGGACACGGCCCGCACGGTACGGCGTAGCCTGACGGTGGCACGAGACGAACCACGGGAGCCCGGCGAGCGGGCTGAGAGGGGACCTGCCGCGGTCCCGACCGTCGAACCTGATCCGGGTCATGCCGGCGCAGGGAGTGAGGTGGAAGTTCCATGACCGCCCTTCGGAGCGGCCGGTTGGCCGTAGCCGGTGCCGGTGCCATCGGGCTGTCCGCGGCCCGCGAGGCGGCCCGGGCCGGCTGGCAGGTCACCGTGTTCGACCCGGCGCCGGCGACCGGGGCGTCCTGGGTGGCCGGCGGGATGCTGGCGCCGGTCACCGAGGCGTGGCCGGGCGAGGAGGACCTGCTGGCGCTCGGGCTGGACTCGGTCGCACGCTGGCCGGAGTTCGCCCGCGCCCTGTCCGACGACGCCGGGACCGACGCCGGGATGCATCCCGAGGGCACCGTCGTCGTCGCCACCGGCTCCGGGGACCGGGACGAGCTGAACTCGCTCGCCGGGTACCTGGAGTCGCTGGACCGGCCGGTGCAGCGGATGACCGGCCGCGAGCTGCGCCGGCTCGAACCCGCGCTCGGCCCGGACGTCCGCGGCGGGCTGTCGGTGCCCGGCGACCCGTCGGTGGACAACCGGCGGCTGCTCGCCGCGCTGCGCACCGCCTGCGCGCGGCTCGGCGTCACCGTCGACGAGCGCGCCGTCACCGAGGTGCGGGAGACCGGCGGCCGGGTCGCCGGCGTGCGGCTGGCCGACGGCACCGCGATCGGCGCCGACGCGGTGCTGCTCGCCGCCGGGGCGCACTCGGCCGGCCTGCACCCGGTGCTGGACGGGCTGGTCCGCCCGGTGAAGGGCGAGATCCTGCGGCTGACCCGGCGGGCCGGCGCGCTGCCGCCGCCGTCGCGGACGGTGCGCGCACTCGTCGACGGACGCCCGGTGTACGCCGTCCCCCGCGTGGTACCCGGACACGGGGACCTGGTGATCGGTGCGACGACCGCGGAGAACGGGTTCGACACGGCCGTCACGGTCGGCGGGGTGCGGGACCTGCTCCGGGACGCCGAACGGGTGCTGCCCGGGATCGCCGAGTACGAACTGACCGAGACGGCGGCCGGACTGCGCCCGGGGAGCCGGGACAACCTGCCGCTGATCGGCCGGATCGGGCCGGACGGGATGTTCGTGGCGACCGGGCACGGGCGCAACGGCATGCTGCTCGTCCCGGTCACCGCCGCCGCGGTCGCCGCGCTGCTGCGCGGCCGGGACGTGCCGGACACCGCCCGTGCGGCCGACCCCCGCCGGTTCGACCCGGTCGGGGCCGAGAGGAGCTGACGTTGCAGATCGTGCTGAACGGCGAGAGCCACGAGATCGAGGGCGACGGCGAGCCGGTGCTGGCCCGGGTGCTCGCCGACGCCGGGCTGCCCGCGCGGGGCATCGCGGTGGCCGTCGACGGCGAGGTGGTGCCGCGGGCGTCCTGGAACGAGCACCGGATCACCGACGGCGCGCGGGTCGAGGTGCTGACCGCGGTGCAGGGAGGATGACCATGACCGAACAGGCCGACGCGCCGCTGATCATCGGCGACGAGAAGTTCGACTCCCGGCTGATCATGGGGACCGGGGGTGCGGCGAACCTGGAGATCCTGGAGCGGGCGCTGGTCGCGTCCGGGACCGAGCTGACGACGGTGGCGCTGCGCCGGGTCGACGTCACCGGCGGGACCGGGCTGCTGGACCTGCTGCGCCGGCTCGGGATCCGGGTGCTGCCGAACACCGCGGGCTGCCGCACCGCCGCCGAGGCGGTGCTGACAGCACGGCTCGCGCGGGAGGCGCTGGAGACCGACCTGGTGAAGCTGGAGGTCGTCGCCGACGAGCGGACCCTGCTGCCGGATCCGGTGGAGCTCCTGGACGCCGCCGAGCAGCTGGTGGACGACGGGTTCACCGTGCTGCCCTACACCAACGACGATCCGGTGCTCGCCCGCAAGCTGGAGCAGACCGGATGTGCCGCCGTGATGCCGCTCGGCTCACCGATCGGCACCGGCCTGGGGATCCGCAACCCGCACAACATCGAGATGATCGTCGCCGAGGCGGGCGTGCCGGTGGTGCTCGACGCCGGCATCGGCACCGCGTCCGAGGCGGCGCTGGCGATGGAGCTGGGCTGCGCCGCCGTGCTGCTCGCCACCGCGGTCACCCGGGCCGCCGATCCGGAGCGGATGGCCACGGCGATGCGCCGCGGGGTCGAGGCGGGCTGGGCCGCCCGGCACGCCGGGCGCATCCCGCGCCGGTACTGGGCGCACGCGTCGTCCCCGGACCCGGACCCGGGGCCTGCCTGACGATCGCCGCTGCCCCGACCGCTGCTGCGGATCCCGCCGTGCCGCGGTCGGCTCAGGCCCGGGGCCGCAGGCCCAGCGAGGTGAGTTCCAGTGCGGCCAGCCCGGCGACGACGTCCGGGTCCCCGGCCCGCCACGCGGCCGCCGGGTCGGGGGCCACCCGGGTCAGCCGGGCCACCGGGACCCGGGCCAGCGCGCGCACGGCGAGCAGATCCGGCGCGCCCGCCCGGGCGGCGATCGCGGCCCCGGCCCGGCGGGCGTAGTTCAGCCGCAGGGGCAGCCAGCCCAGCAGTACCGGCAGCAGCATCAGCAGCGGCACGACGACCAGCGCACCGGTCGCCAGCATCCCCACGGTCCGGCCGAACTCGTGCCCGGCGGCCGCGAGATCCGCCCCGGCGCGGGTCGCCGGGTCGAGCGCGACGGCGAGGTCCGCGCCGACGAACGGGAGCGACGAGACCGCCCCGGACATCCCGGTGAAGATCTCCGACATCCGGCCGCCTGCGGCGACCAGCGAGCGGCCTGGGCCCTCGAGAGTGCGCAGCCCGTCGTGCACCGCGATCCCGGCGAGCACCGCGATGACCGACCACAGGACGGCGAGCAGGTCGGCGACGACCTGCCGGGCCAGACGGGCGGGGCGTTCCGCGTACCAGCGCATCGGCATTGTCTACCGGCACGGCAATCCGATGGTGCCGGCAGGGCCGGCCGTGCTGTCATCGGCCGGTGGGACGGACCGGGCGGGCGACGGGCATCTACACCAGCGAGGCGGGCGCGACCGTGGTCCGGGAACGCTACGAGCGGCAGCTCGCCGGCTGGCCGGTGCCGCTGCAGCGACACCGCGTCGAGACCGGTGTCGGCGCGACGGCGGTGCTGACCTGCGGCGACCCGGCGGGTCGGCCGGTGCTGCTGCTGCACGGCTCCGGGGCGAACAGCGCGGTGTGGCGGGACGACATCGGGCTGCTGGCGGCCACCCGGCGTGTGGTGCTGGTGGACCTGCTCGGTGAGCCCGGGCTCAGCGACCCGGTCCGGCTCGATCTCACGACGTCGGCGACCGCCGACTGGCTCGCCGGGATCCTGGACGGTCTCGGGATCGGCGCCACCGACCTGGCCGGCATCTCGCTCGGCGGATGGACGGCCACCGACTTCGCGATCCGGCACCCGGGGCGGGTGGACCGGCTGGCACTCGTGTGCCCCGCGGGGATCGGCGGCCAGACATTCCGGAGGGTCGCGCCGGCGTTCCTGCTGAGCGCGTTCGGGCCGGGCGGGCGGCGCCGTTCCGCGGAGATCGTCACCGGGCTGGACGGACGCGAGCACCCCGAGGTGCTGGACGAGATCTGCCTGCTCTTCGAGCACTTCCGTCCGCGTACCGCCCGCCTCCCGGTGTTCGACGACGACGCCCTCCGCCGGTTGACCATGCCGGTGCTCGCGCTGCTGGGCGAGCGGGACCGCGTCTTCGATCCGGTGCGGACCCGCGACCGGCTGCTGCGGCTCTGCCCGGACGCGCGCGCCGAGCTGGTGCCCGGCTCCGGACACGCGGTGCTCGGCCAGGTTCCCCGGATCGCGCGGTTCCTGGACGGGGCGTAGTCCCGCGCCCTCAGGCAGCCGTTCCCGCGACGACGGGAGGGAGCAGGGCGTCCAGGATCAGCCCGGGATCGAGCCGGTCGCCGTACCACTCGGGGGTGAGGCTGTCGCCGTCGATCCCGAGGCCGGCGCCGGTGTTCCGGGCGACCAGCGCTCCGTCGTCGCCGCTCAGGGGCGCACCGGCGCCGGGTACCGGTGTCCCGTCCGCCCGGCGGAACTGCCAGCGCCCGTCGGCGTAGTGGATCAGGTAGCCGTGGTCGTGGACCAGCCGGTGGTGGAACCCGCACAGCAGGACCAGGTTGTCGATGTCCGTGCGTCCGCCGCGCAGCCAGTGCCGGACGTGGTGGGCGTGCAGGTACCGGGTGCTGTCGCAGCCGGGGAACCGGCAGCCTCCGCCGTCGGCGCAGTCGCGTGCGGTGAGCGCGGCGATCTGTGCCGGGGAGGCGAGCCGGCGGGAGCGCCCCAGGTAGAGCCGGTTCCGGCGACGATCGTCGAGCAGGACGCGGCCGCGGGCGTCACAGGCGAGCCGTTCCGCGGTGGGGCCGGGGATCTCCGGTCCGTTCGCGAGGCGGGCGGTTCCGGTTCCGGCGTCGATGTGCACGACGACCCGGGCCTCGCCGCGGGTGACCGCCGGTGCGTCGTCGCCGGCCCGGCCCTCCTGGTGGCGGATGAGGTCCAGCAGCGCGTCGGCCCGCTGGGCCGCGGTCGGGTCGGCAACCGGACCCGGGGCCTGCTCGGGATCATGACCGGCCGGGGCGGGCGCCGTGAGCCGGGACGAGATCGCCGCGACGAGCTCCGCGCCGTCCTCGGGGGTGAACCGGCCGCGCAGGACGAGGGACCCGTCGGCGTCGTGGTACCAGCTCAGGCCACGGCGGGTGGCGGTGACGGTGGGCGGTGCGGTTCGGCGGCGGACCGCGCGGACGACCGTCTCGACGTGGCTCGCGGTTCCGGAGAGGGCGAGGTCCAGCAGGATCTGCTCGGCGACCTCGGGATCGGCGACCGAGACGCCGGTCGTGGTCCCATCCGTGGCACAGTCCTGGTCGTCGCAGTCTCTGTCGGTGCAGCCCCGGTCGCCGTCGTCCTGGTCGCGGCAGTCCTGGTCGTCGCAACCCTGTTCGTCATGGTCCTGTTCGTCATGGTCCTGTTCGTCACGGTCCTGTTCGTCGCAACACTGGCCGTCGGAACGCTGGTCGTCGCGGTCCGGGTCGTCGGAGTCCGGGGCGGCGTCGGAGTCGAAGATGCCGGCGCCGGCGGTGTCCTCGTCGGCGGCGCTGTCGGTGCTGTCGGTGCTGTCGGTGCTGCTGGTGCGGAAAGTGCCCTCCCTGCCGAAGTCGTCGGTGTGGTCGGGATCCGGGTCGGCGGTGCGATCGCCGGCGCTCGGGGCGGTGTCGGCGACGGTGCTGGGACCGGTCCGGTCGCCTGCGCGAGGGGTGCCCGCGGGGTGTGCGGTGCCCGATCCGGCCGTGGCCGGCCCGGTGATCCGGTCTGCCATCCGGGCGAGGGCCGCCGTGTCCGAGCCGGTCACGCGGGTGATCGCCCGAACCTTCGAGTAGGAGATCCGCCCGGCCGCGAACTCCGCCGTGATCCGAGGGAGATTCTCCAGGGCGCGGGCGATGCGCAGGTGCTCGGTGGCTGTCCGCATGCTCATGCCCGCCCGCCAGGTCAGCCAGTGGGCGCACGAGCGCACGCCGACGCCGGCCCAGCCGTCGCGGCGGTCGAACTCGGCGAGGAGCTGCAGGAACCGGCATTCCGCCGCTGCGATGTGGCCTGCCAGCCCGAGGAGTTCCGACTCCAGCTCGGGGAGCGGTGTCGGCGGCGGCAGCTGCTGCCGATCGGGTCCGGTGCCGTGGTCGGTGCTCATCGGGTCCTCCTGGGTCGAACATGTTGATCGAACGTGTGTTCGCATGAGTGTGCGCCAGGGGTCCGACAGTGTGCGGCCGCCGGCCGCCGGGCAGCAATGTGGACGCCCGGGGGCGCCGCATGCGTTCCGCGGAACGCGCCGGGGCGTCTGCGTCGGCGGCGTGGCGGCTGTGGGCGTTCCGCGGAACGCGCCCGGCACGTCACCCGTGTCCCGGCCGACTGCGGCCCCCGGCCGGGGCCCGGCCGCCCGGCGACCCGATCCGGCTCTGGCCGGGATCCCACCGGCCGCGTTCCGCGGAACGCGTCGGGTGGGCTGTGCCGCCGGGTGGGTGGCGCTGAGCGGGACGAACGTCCCCGCCGGGCCGGGCCGGCCCGGCCCGGGCTGGGCCGGCTACGGCCTAGAGCAACCCGAGCTTGGTGGCCGCGTAGACGGCCTCGGCGCGCCGGGAAACCATCAGTTTGCGCATCAGGTTCCCGACGTGGAACTTCACCGTGGTCTCGGAGATGAACAGCTCGGTGCCGATCGCGCGGTTGGACAGCCCCCGGGCCAGCAGCCGCAGCACGTCCAGCTCGCGATCGGTGAGCCGCTCCCGGTCCGGCATCCCGCCGGACAGCGAGCGCACCATCGCCGAGGCCGAGCGGGCGTCGAAGGCGCTCTCCCCGCGGGACACCGCGCGGATCGCCCGGACCAGCTCGGTGGTGTCGACGTCCTTCACGACGTAGCCGCGGGCCCCGGCCTGCACCGACTCCACGACGAGCCGGTCCTCGGCGAAGGTGGTCAGCACGAGCACGCCGATGCCGGGATGGTCGGCGCACAGTCTGCGGCAGACCTCCAGGCCGTCGGTCTGCGGCCCGGAGGCCAGCTTGAGATCCAGCAGCACCACCTGCGGGCGGCTCGCGGCGACCGCGGCGATGGCCTCGGCGGCGCTGCCCGCCTCGCCGACCACCCGCAGGTCCTCCTCGCGTTCCAGCACCGCGCGCAGACCCTGCCGCATGATCGAGTGGTCGTCGACCAGCACGATCCGGATCGGCCGGACGGCCGGCGGCTCCCGGCGGGCGGTCCCGCCACCACGCACGTCCGTGGTGCTCACGGGGTCTCCCTCCCGGTCGTCCCGAACGGGACGTCCACCTGCACCTGCAGCCCGCCGATCCGGGACCGGCGGAACCGCAGCGTGCCACCCATCTCGCGGGCCCGCGCGTCCATGTTGACCAGTCCACGATGCTCGCCGGAGGGGCCGCGGACCGACGCCGCGCGCAGGGTGCGCCGGATCTGGTCGGGGGCGGCGCCGCCGTCGTCGGACACCGACAGCCGGACCCGGTCGGGCTGGTAGGCCAGTCGCACCACCGCCCGGGACGCCGACGCGTGCATCGCGGTGTTGAACAGCGCCTCGCCGGCGATCCGGAACAACGACTGCTCGTGCTCGTGCGGCAGCGCCACCGGGGTGCCACCGATCGTGACCTCGACCCGCAGCTCGTCGGGCATGTGCACGGTGGACAGCTGCCGCAGCATCGAGGGCAGGTCCTTGTCGGCGTGGTCGTCGTCGTTGAGGGCGTAGATCGCCGAGCGGAGCTGCTCCACCGCGCGCCGGGTGAGGTCCTTCGCGGTGTCCAGGTGTTCCAGCAGCCGGGGGTCGTCGATCTCGCTGCGGCACAGCTCGATGTGCATGCCGGCGGAGAGCGCGTACTGGGTGACGCTGTCGTGCAGCTCGCGGGCGATCCGGTGCCGCTCGTTGTCCAGCACCTCGCGCTGGCGGGCCGCGCCGAGCGCCTGCTGGGTGCGCATCAGCTCGTCGTTGCGGGTGCGCAGGTCCTCGGCCTGCGCCGCGGTGCGGGCGTGCAGCCGCTCTGCCCGGTCCAGCAGGGCGCAGTTCTGCAACGCCGAGGCTGTCTGGCCGGCCAGGATGCGCAGCACCGAGTGGTCGGTGTCGTCGATCTCCCGGTCCGGCGGGGTCCAGGCGACGAAGCCGCCGACGGTGCGGCCGTTCAACCGGATCGGGACGTGCAGGTGCCGCCGGTCGGAGTCGTCGTCGTCCTCGGTGCCGGTGCCGCCCTGCAGCAGGGTGATGTGCCTGCGCACCCGGTCCGGGACCAGCCGCAGCTCGGACCACTCGACGCCGTCCGGCCCGATCACCACGTGCCGGGGCTCGGCGTCGGTCAGTTCCCCGTCGACCAGTGCCAGCACCACCCAGTCCGCGGACAGGTGATCGGCGGCGGCGTCGGCGACCGCGCGGACCAGCGCCTCCGAACCCTCCATCGTGCGCACCAGCGCGGCTGAGATCCGGTCCAGCGAGCCGATGACCCGGCGCAGCCGCTCGGCGTTGACCCGGTACTCCGGGTAGAACGACGGCTTGCCCGAACGCAGGCCGGTGAGCGCGTCGAGATCGGGCCGCGACCGGGGCCCTGACGCCCGCTCGGCGGCCGGCGCGGGCGTCCGGCGGCTCGGGAAACGTGCCGCGGCGGTCATCGGGCGGGGGACGCTGCGGGCGGCACTAGAGGGCCTCCCGGAACAGGTCCTCGATCTGGGCGACGCTCGCCGTGCGCGGGTTGGTGGTCAGGCAGGCGTCGCCCAGGGTGAGCCGGGCCAGTCGCGGCACGTCCGCCTCGCGGACCCCGATCGCGGCCAGCCCGGTCGGGACGCCCACCTCGTCGGCGAGCTTGCGGACCTCGGTGGCGACCATGTCGACGGCCTCGTCACCCGGCATCCCGGGCCGCGCCGGCAGGCCCATCGCCTGCGCGATCGGGACGAACCGGGCCGGCTCCTGGGCGCCGTTGAACCGGATGACGTGCGGCAGCAGCACGCCGTTGATCAGCCCGTGCGGCAGGTCCAGCATGCCGCCGACCTGGTGGCTCATCGCGTGCGTCGCACCGAGGATCGCGTTGGTGAAGGCGAGACCGGCCTCCAGCGCGGCCTGGGCCATCGCGGTGCGCGGGCCGTCGTCCTGCCGGCGGATCATGGTGGTCGGCAGGTTGGCGTGCACGAGTGCGACGGCGTGCAGCGCGTGCGTGTCGGTCAGCGGGCCATGTGCCAGCGAGACGAACGCCTCGATGCCGTGGGTCAACGCGTCCAGCCCGGTGGCGGCGTTCAGCCAGTCCGGCATGGTGACCAGCAGCCGCGGGTCGATCACCGAGACGTCCGGAACCAGTGCCCGGCCCATGATGGTGATCTTGGTGAGCCGGGCGGTGTCGGTGATGATGCAGAACTGCGAGACGTCTGCGCCGGTGCCCGAGGTCGAGGGCACCATCACCAGCGGCGGGATCGGGTTGGAGATCCGGTCGATGCCCTCGTAGTCGCCGATCGCGCCGCCGTTCGCGGCGAGCAGCGCGATGCCCTTCGCGGCGTCGATCACCGAGCCGCCGCCGATGCCGACCACGACGTCGCAGCCGGAGCTCTGGTAGCGCTCGAACCCGGCCTGGATCTCGTGGTCCTTGGGGTTCGGGGTGATCTCGTTCCACAGCTGCGGGCGCAGGCCCGCGGACCGCAGGTGCCGCAGCAGCTCGGCCGGCCAGCCCGCCTCGGTCACGCCCGGGTCGGTGACGACGAACGGCCGCCGGGCACCCAGACGGACGGCCGCGTGTGCCGACTCGGGCAGCGAGTCCGGCCCGAAGACGATCTCGGGGGCGTGGAACTTCGACAACCGGGGGCGCGCCTCGGGCGGGCAGGCCGGCGAGCGGACCGTGTACCCGCCGTCGGAGCCGGGATGCGCCGGACCGCCGTCGAGTACCAGCACGGTGTCCCGCGCGGCGCTGCCGGATGGACCGATGAGGACCACGCTGCCCCCCTCCCGCTGTCGAGCGTGCGGCCCACGGTACAGGGAGATCCGCAGGTCGGGGGAGTGCGCCGCCCTCTCCGAAAGCGGGGGATCCTCAGGATGCGTGGATCGGTCCCTCCCGTTCGGCCAGCGGGATCCCGGCTCCGCCCCAGTGCTGGGCGATCATCTCGGCGGCGATCGACACGGCCGTCTCCTCGGGTGTCCGGGCACCCAGGTCGAGCCCGATCGGCGACGACATCCGGGCGATCTCGGCGTCGGTGACGCCCTTCTCCCGCAGCCGCTCGATCCGGTCGTCGTGGGTGCGCCGCGAGCCCATCGCCCCGATGTAGCCGACCGCGGGCAGCCGCAGCGCGACCTCCAGCAGCGGCACGTCGAACTTCGGATCGTGGGTGAGCACGCAGAGCGCGGTGCGCTGGTCGATCCGGCCCGCGTCGGCCTCGGCCTGCAGGTAGCGGTGCGGCCACTCGACGACGACCTCGTTCGCGCCGGGGAACCGGCTGGCCGTCGCGAACACCGGGCGGGCGTCGCACACCGTCACCCGGAACCCGAGGAACGAGCCCATCCTGGCCACCGCCGCCGCGAAGTCGATCGCGCCGAACACGATCATCCGCGGCGGTGGCGCGAACGACTCGACGAAGACCTGCAGGCCCTCGCCGCGGCGCTCGCCGTTGACGCCGTAGGTGAGGGTGGCGTTGCGGCCGGAGTCGAGCAGCCCGCGCACGTCGTCGCGCACGGCGTCGTCGATCCGGTCCGAACCGGTCCCGCCCTCGACCCGGTCCGGCCACACGATCAGCCGCTTCCCGAGCCGCTCGACCGGCCCCGCGACGACGGTCGCGACCGCGACCGGCTCCTCGGACCGGATCGCCTCGCTGATCCGGCCGAGCTGCTCGTAGGTCTCCGGGGTCACCTTCTCCACGAAGATGTCCAGGATCCCGCCGCAGGTCAGGCCGACCGCGAACGCGTCGTCGTCGGAGACTCCGTAGCGTTGCAGCACCGGCCGGTCCTCGGCCAGCACCTGCTGGCCGAGCTCGTAGACCGCGCCCTCGACGCAGCCGCCGGACACCGATCCGACCGCTTCGCCGCCGGGTCCGACGAGCATCGATGCGCCCGGCTGGCGCGGCGCGGAGCGGAAGGTCCCGACCACCGTCGCCAGCGCGGCCGGCTCGCCCTTGCGCCACCAGCCTTCCAGCTGGTCGATGACGTCACGCATCTCTGACCACCTTCAGGAGTTTCTCGAGCGTGTCCAGGCTGTGCCCGGCCAGCAGATCGTCCAAGTGCGGGAGGGCCGCGACTATTCCGCCCTGGACCGGCGCGTAGCCGTCCTTGCCCGCGTGCGGGTTCACCCAGACCAGCCGGTGGGCGAGCCGGGAGAGCTGCTCGATCTGCTCGCCGAGCAGCTCGGTCCCGCCCCGCTCCCAGCCGTCGGAGAAGACCACGACGACCGCGCGCCGGGCCGCCCCGCGGCGCCCCCAGCGGTCCACGAACGCCTTGAGCACCTCACCCAGCCGGGTCCCGCCCGACCAGTCGGGGATCGCCTTCCCGGCCGCGCCGAGCGCGCGCTCGGCGTCGCGCTGGCGCAGCTCGCGGGTGATCCGGGTCAGCCGGGTGCCGAGCGTGAACGCCTCCACCGAGCGCGGCGCCCGGCGCACGAACGCGTGCGCGAACCGCATCAGCGCGTCCGCGTAGGGCTCCATCGAGCCCGACACGTCGATCAGCAGCACCACCTTGCGCGGCCGCCGTGAGGAGCTCCGGCGGCGGATCGCGGACAGCTCGCCCTGGTTGCGCAGCGCGGTGCGCAGGGTGCGCTGTGGGTCCGGCACGCCGCGCGGGGCGCGGCGCTTGCGGCGGGACGGGCGGGTCGGTGGCTCCGGCCGGAGCAGCGCCATCAGCCGGCGCAGGTGCTCGCGCTCGGCCGGGGAGAGCTCGGCCAGGTCGCGGCTGCGCAGCACCTCGGTGCCGGTGGCCGCGGCCTTGATCTGCGGGCCGTCCTCGGTGTCGTCGTCACCGGAGCCCTCCCGCCCGGGGACGAGCGCGGCCAGCTTCGGCGGGGCCGGGGGCCGCTCGTCGCGGTTGGACGCCCGGCGCCCCTGGGACGGCTCGAACCAGGCCGGGAACGCCAGGTCGTAGCGCAGGACGTCGTCCGGGTCCCCGCACAGGGTCAGCCGCCCGGCCCAGTACGCCTGGTCCCGGTCGGTGACGTCGAGCGTGTCGAGGGCCTCCACGAACGCCGCGACCCGGTCCCCGGTCACCGGTACCCCCGCGGTGCGCAGCACCTCGGTGAAGCCGACCAGCCCGGTGAGCAGGGTGTCGGCGTGCAGCTGTTCGGCCGGCGGCACGGTCAGGACGCCAGCAGCGCGTCGAGCTGCTTGTGCACGCGGTCGGCGTCCTCCCGGTACTTGAGCACGGCGCCGAGGGTGCGTGCGGCGGACTCCGGATCGAGGTGCCGGGCCCCGATCAGCTGCAGCGCGCGTGCCCAGTCGAGGGTCTCGGCGACGCCCGGTGGCTTGATCAGGTCGCTGTGCCGCAGCTTCTGCACCGTCCGCGCGACGGCGGCGGCGAGCCGCTCGGGCACCT
>NZ_JBEYYF010000031.1:0-57632 GCF_040645415.1 Pseudonocardia sp. NPDC046786
CGCTCTTGCACACAGTCCCTGGGCGGTCCCGGCGCGCCCCCCCCCCCCCCCCCGGGGCCCCCCCGGGCCCGCCCCCCCCCCCCCGCCCCCCCGCCCCCCCGCGACCAGGGCGCGGGCCAGCCGCAGGTCGTCCGGGCTTCGCTCGGGGTGCGACTGCACGCCGAGCACCCACGGCCCGCCGGGGGGCGGCTCGATCGCCTCGACCACCGGGCCGGACCGGGCGGTCACCCGCAGCCCGCTGCCGGGCCGGTCGACCGACTGGTGATGGTGGCAGCGGACGGTGACCGGACCGGTGCCGAGTGCCGCCGCGATCCGGGAGCCGGGCTCGGCGACGAGCTGCACCGGCGCGTAGACGCCCGGCCCGGCCGAGTGCGCGGCGGCGACGGCGTCGCCGACCGCGTCCGGCAGGTGCTGGTGCAGCGTCCCGCCGAGCGCGACGTTGAGCAGCTGGTGCCCGCGGCACACGCCGAGCACCGGGATGCCGAGCTCCAGCGCGCGGTGCACCGCGGCCAGGTCGGCGGCGTCCCGCTCGGTCCGCGGCTCGTCGTCGTGCGGGCCGCGGACCGAGCCGTGGTGCGCGGCGCCGATGTCCGGCCCGCCGCTCAGCAGCACGCCGTCGCAGGCCGCGGCGGCGTCCGCGGCGTCCGCGGTCGGCGGCAGCAGCACCGGTGTGCCGCCGGCCGCGGAGACCATGTCCAGGTACCCGCGCGGCACCAGCACGGTCTCCTCGTCCTCGACGACCCAGTAGCTCGCCCGCTCGGTGTAGGCGGTGATCCCGATCAGCGGCCTCATGCGTCGGCACCGCGCAGGACGTCGAGCACCTGGTCGCCGTAGCGGGCCAGCTTGCCCTCGCCGATCCCGGCGATCGTGCCCAGCGCGGCCCGGTCGGCCGGGGTGCGGGAGGCGATCTCCCGCAGCGTCGCGTCGTGGAAGATCACGTACGCGGGCACCCCCTGTTCCTTCGCCGTGGCGGCCCGCCAGCTGCGCAGCCGCTCGAACACCGGCGCCGCCTCGGCGGACAGCTCGGCGGGGGGTCGGGAGCCCGATCCGGACCGGGTGCGCGGGCGGGCCGTGCGCTCCGGCTCGGCGCGCAGCATCAGTGGCGTCTCGCCGCGCATCACGGCGGGGGAGTCGTCGGTGAACACCAGCGTGGAGTGCAGCCCGCCGACGGCCAGCAGCCGGCGCGCCACCAGCTGGCGGATCACGCCGCGCCACTGCACCTCGGACAGCTCGGTGCCGATCCCGAACACCGACAGCTGGTCGTGCGAGAACTGCTCGACCTTCGGCGTCCGCTTGCCGAGCAGGATGTCGATCAGGTGCACCGCGCCGAAGCTCTGCCTGCGCTCGTTGCGCAGCCGCCAGACCGCGGACAGCACCTTCTGCGCGGCGACCGTCCCGTCCCAGGACGTCACCGGGGTCAGGCAGGTGTCGCAGTTGCCGCAGGCGGTGGCGCCGGTGCCGAGGTCCTGGCCGAAGTAGCGCAGCAGCTGCACCCGCCGGCACTCGGTGGTCTCGCAGAGCGCGAGCATGGCGTCCAGGTGCATGCCCAGGCGGCGCTTGTGCGCCGCGTCGCCCTCCGAGTCGTCGATCATCTTCCGCTGCTGGACGACGTCGGCGAGCCCGTAGGCGAGCCAGGCCGTCGACGGCTCGCCGTCCCGGCCGGCCCGGCCGGTCTCCTGGTAGTAGCCCTCGACCGACTTCGGCAGGTCGAGGTGCGCGACGAACCGGACGTCCGGCTTGTCGATGCCCATCCCGAACGCGATCGTCGCGACCATGACCAGGCCGTCCTCGCGCAGGAACCGGGACTGGTTGGTCCGGCGCACCGACGCGTCCAGGCCCGCGTGGTAGGGCAGCGCCCGGATGCCCTGCCCGGACAGGAACTCGGCGATCTGCTCCACCGACTTGCGGGACAGGCAGTAGACGATGCCGGAGTCCCCGGCGTGCTCGGAGCGCAGCAGGTCGAGCAGCTGGCGGCGCGGCTCGTTCTTCGGGGCGATCCGGTACTGGATGTTGGGCCGGTCGAAGCTGGCGACGAAGTGCCGGGCGTCGGTGAGCTGCAGCCGCTGCGCGATCTCGGTGCGGGTGGCCTCGGTGGCGGTCGCGGTGAGCGCGATCCGCGGGACGTCCGGCCAGCGCACGTGCAGCTCGGAGAGCAGCAGGTAGTCGGGCCGGAAGTCGTGCCCCCACTGCGCGACGCAGTGCGCCTCGTCGATCGCGAACAGCGCGATCCGGCCGCGCTCCAGCAGCCGGACGGTGGACTCCACCCGCAGCCGCTCCGGGGCCAGGTAGAGCAGGTCCAGCTCGCCGGCCAGGAATTCCTGCTCGGTGAGCCTGCGCTCGTCGGCGTCCTGGGTGGAGTTGAGGAACCCGGCCCGCACGCCGAGCGCCTGCAGTGCGTCGACCTGGTCCTGCATGAGCGCGATCAGCGGCGACACGACGACGCCGGTGCCGGGCCGGACCAGCGCCGGGACCTGGTAGCAGAGCGACTTCCCGCCCCCGGTCGGCATGAGCACCAGCGCGTCGCCGCCGCCCGCCACGTGGGTGACGATCTCCTCCTGGTCGCCGCGGAACGCCTCGTAGCCGAAGACCCGCCGCAGCACCTCGTGCGGGTCGGAGCTGCGCACCGGCGCCGGGACGGGCCCGCCGGGGTCGTCGGGGGGACCGTCGCGGTCGTCCGGCGGCGGTTCCCAGCCGTGGTCGTCGTCCGGCTCGGGTGGGAGCGGGACCTCGTCCGGTGCGGCAGGGTCGAACACGCACCCGATCGTAGGGGCCGGGATCGGCCGGGCCCGCCCGGCTCCGGGGATCCGGCACCGTCCGGTGCCGGGCCGGCGGGTCCGGGTGACCGGATCGGTGCTGCGCGAGGCGCGCCGGGGGTGTAGGTACTCGGGTAGGACACGGCGCGCCGACCCCGTTGCGCGCCCTGCACGCGGTAAGGAACAACCTGTGGATCTCAAGATCGGGTACAAGGCGTCGGCCGAGCAGTTCGGCCCGCGCGACCTCGTCGAGTATGCTGTGCTGGCCGAGCAGGTCGGGCTGGACAGCGTCTGGGCGTCGGACCATTTCCTGCCCTGGCGGCACACCGGCGGGCACGCCCCGGCGGCGCTGCCGTGGATGGCCGCGGTGGGGGAGCGCACCGAGCGGGTCCAGATCGGCACCTCGGTGCTGACCCCCACCTTCCGCTACAACCCGGCGGTGCTCGCCCAGACCTTCGCAACGATGTCGCTGCTCACCGGCGGCCGGATCGTCGCGGGCGTCGGCACCGGCGAGGCGCTGAACGAGATCGCCGTCTCCGGCCGCGAGTGGCCGGAGTTCAAGGAGCGCTTCGCCCGGCTGCGCGAGGCGGTCCGGGCGATGCGGGCGCTGTGGACCGAGGACACCGTGTCCTTCGAGGGCGAGTACTACACGCTGGTCGACGCGACGATCTACGACCGCCCTGAGCAGCCGGTCCCGATCTACGTCGCCGCCGGCGGCCCGATGGTCGCGCGCTACGCCGGCCGGCACGGCGACGGCTTCATCTGCACCTCCGGCAAGGGCATGGACCTCTACACCGAGAAGCTCGTCCCGGGTGTCGAGGAGGGCGCCGCCAAGGAGGACCGGGACGCCGCGACCATCGACAAGATGATCGAGATCAAGATCAGCTACGACCGGGACCCGGAGGCCGCGCGGGAGAACTGCCGGTTCTGGGCGCCGCTGTCGCTGACCGCCGAGCAGAAGCACTCGGTCGGCTCGTCGCAGGAGATGGAGCGGCTCGCCGACGCGCTGCCGATCGAGCAGATCACCCAGCGCTGGATCGTCGCCTCCGACCCGGACGAGGCGGTCGAGCAGATCCGCCCCTACATCGACGCCGGACTGAACCACCTCGTCGTGCACGGGCCGGGCGACGACCAGCGCCGCTTCCTCACCCAGTTCTCCGAGGACGTGCTGCCGAAGCTGCGGGCGCTGGGGTGAGCGCTCTGGAACGCGACGGCCGGGTGCTGCGCTGCCGGATCTCGGCCGGCCGGCACGGCACCCTGGACGGCCCCGCGATGCAGGAGGTCGCCGGGGCGCTGGAGAAGCTGGCCCAGGCCGACCCGGCCGATCCGGACGGCGTCGGCGCGGTGCTGCTGCACGGCGACGGCGAGAACTTCTGCACCGGCGGCGACGTGCGCGCGTTCGCCGGCGCCGAGGACCGGTACGGCTACGTGCACGGCCTGGCCGACACCTTCCACGCGATGCTGCGCCCGCTGGTCGGCTCGCCGGTCCCGACGGTCACCGCGGTGCCCGGCTGGGCGGCGGGTGCCGGGATGAGCATCGTGCTGGCCTGCGACCTGGCGGTCGGCGGCCGGTCCACCCGGCTGCGCCCGGCCTACCCGGCGATCGGGTTCTCCCCGGACGGCGGGATGAGCTGGACCCTGCCGCGGCTGGTCGGCGCGGCGCGGGCCCGCCGGATCCTGCTCACCGACGAGGTGCTGGACGCCGACGCGCTGGCCGAACTCGGGATCCTCGCCTCGGTCGTCGACGACGACGCGGTGGCCGACGAGGCCGCCGCGCTGGCGCACCGGCTGGCGCAGGGCCCGACGGCGGCGCTCGGCCGGATCCGCGGGCTGCTGGACCGGACCTGGGCATCGACCCTGGACGACCAGCTGGCGGCGGAGGCGGACTCGATCGCGACCTGCGCGGCCGGGCCGGAGGGGACCGAGGGGCTCGCCGCGTTCACCGAGAAGCGGCGGCCTCGGTTCCACTGAGGATCGTGGGCCGGGGCCGGGGCCGGGGCCGGCGGGTGCGGGCCCGCCGGCCCGGGAGCTGCGCCCGGCCCGGTCAGCGTCCGCTGACCGGGCTGCCGGCGGCGAGCCGGCGGCCGCGCTGCGCCGGCCGGGTGGCGCCGGGCATCCCGACGCCCCAGCGCTGCACCGGGCGGTGCAGGCCGGGCCCGAGCGGCCAGCCGGAGTCGAGCGGGGCGAGCAGCCGGTCCAGCTCGGAGTCCGGGGTGGCGCCGACGCTGTTGCGCAGCAGCCGCTGGAACTCCTCGTACTCGGCGAGGGCGTCGGCGACGTGGCCGCCGGCGAGCAGCGCCTCGACCAGGGCCCGGCGGGAACGCTCGCGGCTGGGCGCGGTGGCGACCGCGCGCCGGGCGACGGCGACGGCGTCGTCGTGCCGGTCGGCCGCGGTGAGGGTGCCGGACAGCCCCTCCAGCGCGGAGAGCCGCAGCTGGCGGAACCGCTCCCGCTCGACGGCGATCCACGGCGCCGTCCAGGACGGCAGGATGTCGGCCTCGAGCAGGCCGGTCTGCGGGCAGCCGATCTCGCGCACGGTGCGCAGCAGCTCCGGCGAGGACAGTCCGCGGACCAGCAGCAGCGCCTCGGCCAGGTCGACCCGCACGTCGTCGGCGAGGTGCAGCCGGCCGCGGTCGTCGGCGGCCAGCAGCTCGGGCAGGTCCACACCGGTCACGGCCTCGTCGAGCAGCCGGGCCGCGGGGCCCGGGCCGACGCCGGCCCACAGGTCGGCGGCCAGCGCGGCGGTCGGCTGCGGGCGCGGGTGCACGGCCAGGTAGGCGATGAGGCGGCGCGAGTCGACCGGCAGCGGGACCGGATGGTCACCGACGCGCAGGCCGAAGGCACCCAGGACCCGTACCTGCGGTGCGGTGCTCCCGGTGTCGGCGGTGGACGGTGCGCGTTCTGCGGAATCGGCGAGTGCTGGTGTCACAGCGCACTCACTGGATCGACAGTGATCGTCGGACATGCGGTTTTCCCCGGATCGTTCGTGACGTGCGGCCCGCAGGCGGCCCTGCGCCGGGCCGCGGCGCGCCACCCGGGCGGACGACCGGGGCGCGGAGAGGGCACGACGAGACCGCACCGCACGGACGGCGGGCGGCGTCTCCGTGCGATGTGCTCGGTCGCCGAGGATAGCGGAGCCGGGCCCCGGACGTGAGATCCGGGTGAGGATTCACTCCGGCGGCGGGGTGCGCGCACCGCCGAACGGGGCTCAGGCCCGGACGAGCAGCCGGACATGGGTGCCGTCGGGGGCCCGCCACACGTGCAGACTGTCGCACAGCTGGCGGGCGATCCAGGTGCCGCGCCCACGCGGGCGCGACGGGTGCGGCGGCGCCAGCCCGATCAGCGCCAGCGGGATCGAGCCGGTGTCGTGCACCTCGCACACCAGCTCGCCCGGGCGGGACCAGACCGACAGCGCGGCCTCCGGCGAGCCGTGCTCGACGGCGTTGGTCGCCACCTCGTTCACCGCCTGCACCATGTCCTCGCTGCGCACCGGATCGAACCGGCAGGCGCGGGCGGCCTCCTCCACCGCGTCCCGCACCCGGGACAGCTCGAAGGTGTTGTACTGCAGCTGGACGTCCGGCGGGCCGAGCAGGTGCGGCGGGGCGAACGGGAGCGCCGCGAGCACCTCGGCCGGCGGCCGGGACGCCGGGTTCGGGGTGAGCTGCTCGCCGCGCAGCTGCAGCGGATGGTTGGCCAGCGCCGCGTCGCCCACCGCACCGTGCAGCGGGATCCGCGGGTAGACGCACAGCTGGGTGACCGGCAGGCCGTCCAGCGAGATGTTGAGCGCGGCCTCCAGCTCGATCCAGAACCCGCCGTCGATCCCGTCGAGATCCGGGTCGTGCTGCGCCACGACGAACACCGGCCTGCCCGACGACGACAGCGCGCGCAGCTCCCTGGCCCGCCACGCGGCCACCGTCTGGCCGGACTCGCGGGCCGAGCGGGTGAGCGTGGTGAGCCTGCCGATCCCGCCGGAGCAGTCGGCCAGCTCCGCGCGCAGCGCCTGCTCGGCCTCCGCGGAGACCGCGAGCGCGATCTGGGCGCCGGTGTCCCGGTCCGCGGCGGCGGCCACCGGCGCGACCCGGCGGACCAGCTCCGCGGTGTCGTCGGCGTGCACCAGCGCGTGCGCGAAGCCGGGCGGCCGGGGGACCGCGTTGACCTTCATCTCTCGACCTTCATCGGACCGTCACCGTCCCGGCGCGCCGGGCGGCCCGACCGGGGGCGGCGCGTCGTCGAAGGCCAGCTGGGGGGAGAACGCGGCGCCGCAGCGGTCGAGGATCCGCTGCACCCGGGGCCGCACCCGGTGCAGCACCAGCCGGTGGGTGGACGGGAAGCCCTCCGCAGCGTGCACCAGCGCCACCGCCGAGGCGACGTCGATGAACCGGACCGAGGCCATGTCGAGCCCGATGTCGGTGGGGGCGTCGGCCGAGCGCAGGGTGCCGTCCAGCGCCTGGTGCAGCAGCGAGGTGATCTTCGGCCGGTTGCTGTGGTCGATCTCGCCGGCCAGCCGGGCGTGCCCGATCCCGAGCCGGACGATGCGCAGCAGCCCGTCGTCGTAGGCGCCGGTCACCGCGAGGTGGTCGCGGTGCAGCGCGCGCATGATGTCGATCGACTCGTCCGGGAAGTGCACGTGGTCGAACGTGCAGAGCGCGGCGAGGCTGTCCCGGTTCTCCCGGATCAGCCGGGCGAGCAGCCCATCGTACTCGGGCAGGGTGCCGGACGCACCCGGGGCCAGCGCCCCGTGCATCTGGCCGGTGATCCGGGCGCCGGTCCAGCCCGCGTCCAGCGCGCGGGTCACCTCGCCGGTGATCCCGGCGTGGATGTCCGGCAGCGGGGTGCGGAAGGTCCGCCGAGTGTCCTCCTCCGGCAGGATCTCCAGCTGCCCGACGCGCAGCGGCTCGCCGATCTCGTGACCGTCCTCGGTCATCCGGCGCAGCAGCCCGTCCGCGGCGCCGTCGTCGTCGAAGAAGAGGACCTTCTCGCCGCGGGCCAGCCCGTGCGCGACGAAACCGGAGGTGATCTCCCCGAGATGCTCGACGCTCTCCGGGACCGCGCAGACGTGATCGCCGGACGAGACATCGTCCGCCAGCTTGATCACGTGTCACCTACCGGGGCGCGGTCACCGGCTGTCGGTGGGCACGCCCTGTCACGCCTACCAGGACGCCGTCACCGTACGGAGACCGGCTCCGGGCCCCGGAGACCCCGGAGCGTGCCGGGCGCCGAACCGACGGTGACGCGCGACGAGCGGACCGCCACCGGCGGTGGTGCGCAGGTGATGGCGCGCAGAACATGCCGTTCGGCGCAGTGCGCCGACCCTCGGACGGAGCAGGGCCGGCTCGACCGGCGGGCTCAGCCGGCCGGCCGGACCTCGACCGACGTACTCGCGCTGCCCTTGATCGTCTGCAGGACCACGCAGTATCGCTCGGTCAGCCGCACCAGGGTGGCGACCGTGTCCGGGTCGGCCGGGGCGTCCCCGGAGCGGACGTCGACGTCGAGGAACAGGCGGATGTCCCGGAAGCCGACCGGGGCGTCCTTGGCGACGCCGAGGGTGCCCCGGAAGTCGAGGTCCCCCTCGGCCCGCAGGCCGCCCTGCACGTCGAGCTCCAGGGCCGTCGCCACCGCCCGCAGCGTCACCCCGGCGCAGGCGACCAGCGCCTCCAGCAGCATGTCCCCGGAGCACAGCTGGGTGCCGTCGCCGCCGGTCGCCGGGTGCAGCCCGGCCTCGGCGAGCGCCTGGCCGGTGCTCACCTTGCAGGCCACCCCCGCGCCGAGCTCGCCGTCGGCGGACAGCGTGACGACCGCGGATCCCGGGTCGTCGCGGTACTGCTGTTTGAGCGGGGCCTGGATGTCCTTGAGCGTCACGCCTGCGGCCGCGTGCGGGCCGGGCACGGAGTCGGCGCCGGAATGGGTGTCGGAATGAGTGTCGGTCACCGCGCCATCCTCACCCCGCGGGGCCGGGCTGCACAGTGCGGGAGCCGTCTAGGCTGCCCGGGTGGGCGGGGAATCCGATACGGGCAGGGCCGCGGCGGTCCGGCGCGGCGCCCGTGAGGCCCGGGACACGGTGCGCGACACCGTGCGGGACACGGTGCACGACGTCGCCGGTCCGCCCACCGGCGACGACCGGCTCTGGACGGTGCCGAACGCGCTGAGCATGCTGCGCCTGGCCGGGGTGCCGCTGTTCCTGTGGCTGATGCTCGGCCCGGAGGCCGACGGCTGGGCCGTCGCAGTGCTCGCGATCGGCGGCTTCACCGACTGGCTGGACGGGAAGCTGGCCCGGGTGCTGGACCAGTACAGCCGGTTCGGGGCGATGCTCGATCCGGCGGTCGACCGGCTCTACATCCTGGCCGCGCTGGTCGGCCTGGCGATCCGCGACATCGTGCCCTGGTGGGCGGTGGGTGCGCTGCTCGCCAGGGACGTCGTGCTGGCCGTGTGCGTGTTCGTGCTGCGCCGCCGGGGGTACGGCCCGTTCGAGGTCGTCTACCTCGGCAAGGCCGCGACCTTCGTGCTGCTCTACGCCTTCCCGCTGCTCCTTCTCGGGGACGGCCCGTCCGCCGCGGAGACCGCCGTCCGGGTGATCGCGCACGCGTTCGCGATCTGGGGCGTCGCCCTCTACATATGGTCCGGCCTGCTCTACCTGGTGCAGTTCGGGCTGGCGATGCGGCGCCCGTTCCCGCCCCCGGCGCCCCGGTTCGGTCACCCGGATGGCGGGGGCTAGGCTCGTCGCGTGAGTTCGGAGATTCCCTCGGACCTGACCTACACCGAGGCCCACGAGTGGGTGCGCGACACCGGGAACGGGGTGGTCCGGATCGGCATCACCGACCACGCCCAGTCGCAGCTGGGGGATGTGGTCTTCGTCCAGCTGCCGACCGTCGGCGACGTGCTGTCCGCGGGCGACACGATGGGCGAGGTCGAGTCGACCAAG
The DNA here is from genome assembly GCF_040645415.1 of Pseudonocardia sp. NPDC046786. Classification (NCBI taxonomy): domain Bacteria; kingdom Bacillati; phylum Actinomycetota; class Actinomycetes; order Pseudonocardiales; family Pseudonocardiaceae; genus Pseudonocardia; species Pseudonocardia sp. NPDC046786. Next base: position 9,673 of record NZ_JBEYYF010000031.1, read on the forward strand.
TCGGTGTCGGACATCTACGCACCGGTGGCGGGCGAGGTGGTCGCCGTCAACGAGGCGCTGGACGCCGGTCCGGAGCTGATCAACTCGGCTCCGTACGGGGACGGCTGGATCGTCGACGTGCGGATCGCGGACGGCGCCACGCCGGCCGGCCCGCTCGACGCCGACGCCTACCGTCGGCTCGCCGACGGTTCCTGACCACCCCCGGCGACCGTCCGTCGCACGGGTCACCCGGGCGCCGCGGCCTGGCGTATCGCGGCGACACCGGGGCGGGTAGGTTCGGTCCCCCTGACACGTCGACATCGCGGCCGGTCGAGGCGACATCCGTCTCAGCGCAGCACCGCACCAGTGCGGCCGGCCCGCCTGCATCACCCGGACCGTGTCCGGGACCCCCGCTTCCGGAGGAGGAGACCCCGAGGTGACCACGAACGACCCGCGCGACGTGCCGCCGGAGCGCGCACCGGAGACCACATCGGTCTTCCGGGCGGACTTCCTCGCCGACGTGGAGCAGCCGAGCGCCGAGCCCGCCGTCTCCGGCGTCGACGGGCTACCCGCCGGGTCGGCCCTGCTGGTGGTCCGGCGCGGCCCGAACGCCGGTTCGCGCTTCCTGCTCGACGTGCCGACCACCAGTGCGGGCCGGCACCCCGACAGCGACATCTTCCTGGACGACGTCACCGTCTCCCGCCGGCACGCCGAGTTCCGCCGGGACGCCGGCGAGTTCGTCGTGGTGGACGTCGGCAGCCTGAACGGCACCTACGTGAACCGCGAGCCGGTCGACACGGCCGTGCTCGCCAACGGTGACGAGGTCCAGATCGGCAAGTTCCGCCTGGTCTTCCTGACCGGTCCTCGCGAGGGCGACCCCCGGGGCTGATCCACCGGCGGCGGTCCAGCGGACACGCCGTGCGGAGGCGGGCGTGTGACGATCGTCGAAAGGACGCTGTCACACCCCGTCCGGAGGCGCGCATCGGGGGCCCCGCCCGTGTAGCGTCGGAACGTGTCGGTGGCGGCGGTACGAGCGACCACAGCTCCCAGGGCACGGACCAGGGCGAGCAAGGCGATCAGGGCGGCCGGGGTGGCGGGTCCACCCCGGGCGGCCGACAGGCCCGACAGGGCCGGGGAGGCGGGCTGATGAGCGAGATGCGCGTCGTGGGCGTCCGGGTCGAACTCCCGGCGAACCAGCCGATCCTGTTGCTGCGGGAGACCAACGGTGATCGCTACCTCCCGATCTGGATCGGATCGGTCGAGGCGACGGCCATCGCCCTCGAGCAGCAGGGGGTCAAGCCGGCACGGCCGTTGACCCACGATCTGCTCAAGGACGTCATCGGGGCACTGGGCCGGCGGCTGGAACAGGTCCGGGTGACCGACCTGCAGGAGGGCACCTTCTACGCCGAGCTGATCTTCGACGGCGGCGTGACGGTGTCCGCCCGGCCGAGTGACTCGATCGCGCTGGCGCTGCGGACCGGTGTCCCGGTGCACGCCGACGAGAGCGTGCTGGCCGAGGCCGGGCTCGTCATCCCCGACGAGCAGGAGGACGAGGTCGAGAAGTTCCGCGAGTTCCTCGACTCGGTGTCACCGGAGGACTTCCGCGGCGCCCAGCCCGGCTGACACCCGAACGGGTGTTCCGGACCGTTCGGCGACACCCAGTGCCGCTCGGCGTGACCGGGCCGCCCGTGCTCCGTCACCTGGCGTTGTGCGGTACGGCCGTGTCGGCGAGCCGCGTTGACCACTCCGGCCCCCGGGCCTACCGTCATCAGCGTTGATGACATCCGTGCAACTCGCCTTCACCGAGAGTGATGGGACGGCGAGGACGGTCACGGTGCGGCCGACCGAGGGAGACCACGCGGTGCAGACGCCACCACGCGAGGGGCCGGGGCAGGCAGAGCTGTTCCCGGACCCGCTCGTCGGTGAGGGGCTGGACGGGGTGTCCGATCGCCTCGTCGGCTTCCGCGGTCCGACCGCATGCCAGGTCGTCGGCATCACCTACCGGCAGCTCGACTACTGGGCTCGGACCGGGCTCGTCGTGCCGTCGATCCGCGGTGCCGCCGGATCCGGCAGCCAGCGGCTGTACTCGTTCAAGGACGTACTGGTCCTCAAGATCGTGAAGCGGCTGCTCGACGCCGGGGTCTCGCTGCAGAACATCCGGATCGCGGTCGAGCACCTGCGCCGGCGCGGGATAAGGGATCTCGCCGGGATCACCCTGTTCTCCGACGGGACCACCGTCTACGAGTGCACCTCCCCGGAGGAGGTCGTCGACCTGCTGCAGGGCGGTCAGGGTGTGTTCGGGATCGCCGTCTCGGGCGCGATGCGCGAGATCAGCGGTGTGATCAAGGACTTCCCGGTGGAACGCGCCGACGGCGGCACCGTCGACGAGTCCCCGGAGGACGAGCTGGCCCGGCGCCGGTCCCGGCGCGCGATCTCCTGAGCGGCCGGCTCACGCGACCGAGCGGAACGGGTCGTGCTCGGCGATCAGCTTCTCCAGCCGCGCCTGGTCGACCCGGTTGACGACGGTCAGGCTCTCCTGCTTGTCGCGGACGCACTTGGCGAGGGTGAACGCAGAGGTGATGGCGTACAGCACGGCGATGGCCAGGAACGCCTTCACCCAGCCGTCGACGGGCAGGTAGAAGGTCCCGACGACGACCGCGGCCAGCGAGACGCCGAAGGACAGGACCGCCTGCAGGTGGAAGGCGGCGGTGGTGGCGGGAACGGGGTTCGGAGCGCTGCTGTTCGACATGTGAGCAGCCTGGCGGGACGGTTCCGGCCGCGGTGCCGTGGAAATACTGACCGGACCGGTTATCCTCGGCCCGGTAGTCGTTGACACCGAGCGGGAGAGACCCGGTGCAGTACAGCCGGGCGCCGAAGGAGCAAATCCCTTCCCGGAACCTCTCAGGCACCAGGACCGCACGGTAGAGACGCCTCTGGAAAGCGACGGGCCACCACGGGGGGCCCGTCCGCCGACGGGGAAAGCCCGAAGCCTCGGGTGAATCTCTCAGGCGCCCGGATCGCGGGTACGGACAGAGGGGGAGGGGCGAGACAGCCCTGCCCCGCCCGAGCCGTCACCTTCGGAGGCGCCGTGAGCCCGACCCCGCAGCAGCACCGTCCCACCCTCGCCGAGCTCGAGCGTGGACTGCCGTTCGCCGACCGGCACGTCGGGCCCCGGCCCGGCGAACTCGCCCGGATGCTCGACGCGCTGGGCGTCGACTCGCTCGAGGCGCTGGCCGACCGGGCCCTGCCCGCCGCGATCCGCGATCCCGAGCCGGTCGGCGGTTCGCTGCCGGCGCCGGTCGGTGAGGCCGAGATGCTCGCCGAGCTGCGGGCGCTGGCCGACCGCAACACGGTGAACGTCCCGATGATCGGGCTCGGCTACCACGGCACCCGGACGCCGTCGGCGATCCGGCGCAACGTGCTGGAGAACCCGGCCTGGTACACCGCGTACACGCCGTACCAGCCGGAGATCAGCCAGGGCAGGCTGGAGGCGCTGCTGGCGTTCCAGACGATGGTGTCGGACCTGACCGGGCTGCCGGTCGCCGGTGCGTCGCTGCTGGACGAGGCGACCGCCGCCGCCGAGGCGATGACGCTGCTGCGCCGGGCCGGGCGCGCGAAGTCGGCCCGCTTCGTGGTCGACGCCGACACGCTGCCGCAGACCCTGGACGTGCTCCGCACCCGGGCCGAGCCGCTCGGCATCGAGCTGGAGGTCGCCGACCTGTCCGGCGGTACCCTGCCGGACGGCGAGATGTTCGGCGTGCTGCTCAGCTACCCGGGCGCGTCCGGGCGGGTGTCCGACCCGTCGGCGCTGATCGAGCAGGCGCACGAGCGGGGCGCGCTGGTCGCGGTCGCCGCGGACCTGCTGGCGCTGACCCTGCTCACCCCGCCCGGCGAGCTGGGCGCGGACGCGGCGATCGGCTCCACCCAGCGGTTCGGTGTCCCGCTCGGCTTCGGCGGCCCGCACGCCGCCTACCTGTCGGTCGGGCAACGGCACGCCCGCCAGCTCCCCGGCCGGCTGGTCGGGGTCTCCCGGGACGCAGACGGCAACTACGCGCTGCGGCTCGCCCTGCAGACCCGCGAGCAGCACATCCGCCGGGAGAAGGCGACCTCCAACATCTGCACCGCGCAGGTGCTGCTGGCCGTGATGGCCGCCTGCTACGCCGTGTACCACGGCCCGGAGGGGCTGCGCGCCATCGCCCAGCGGACCCACCGGATGGCGGCGGTGCTGGCCGCCGGGCTGCGCTCCGGCGGCGTCGAGATCGTGCACGACGCGTTCTTCGACACCGTGCTGGCCCGGGTACCCGGCCGGGCGGACGCCGTCGTCGCCGCCGCGCACGACGCCGGGATCGCGCTGCGCCGGGTCTCCGGCGACGAGGTCGGCATCTCCACCTCGGAGATCACCACCGTCGCGCACCTGCGCGCGGTGTGGGAGGCGTTCGGGGCCGGCCCGCAGGACGCCGCGGAGCTGGACACCGGCACCGCCGACGCGCTGCCCGGCGCGCTGGCCCGGACCAGCGACTACCTGACCCACCCGACCTTCCACGAGCACCGGTCGGAGACCGCGCTGATGCGCTGGCTGCGCCGGCTCGCCGACGCCGACCTCGCGCTCGACCGCACGATGATCCCGCTCGGCTCGTGCACGATGAAGCTCAACGCCGCCGCCGAGATGGAGGCGGTGACCTGGCCGCAGTTCAGCGACCTGCACCCGTTCGCCCCGGAGTCCGACACCGCCGGTTCCCGGGAGCTGATCACCCAGCTGGAGACCTGGCTGGCCGACCTGACCGGCTACGCCGCGGTCTCGCTGCAGCCGAACGCGGGCAGCCAGGGCGAGTTCGCCGGGCTGCTGGCGATCGCGGCCTACCACCGCAGCCGCGGCGAGGCCGAGCGCGACGTCTGCCTGATCCCGGCGTCCGCGCACGGCACCAACGCCGCGTCGGCGATCATGGCCGGGATGCGGGTGGTGGTCGTCGGCACCGACGCCCAGGGCAACGTCGATCTCGACGACCTCCGGGCCAAGATCGACGAGCACGGGTCCCGGCTGTCCGCGCTGATGATCACCTACCCGTCGACGCACGGCGTGTACGAGGCGCAGGTGCGCGATGTGTGCGGCGCGGTGCACGACGCGGGCGGCCAGGTCTACGTCGACGGCGCCAACCTCAACGCGCTGGTCGGAGTGGCCCGGCCGGGCGCCTTCGGCGGCGACGTGTCGCACCTGAACCTGCACAAGACGTTCTGCATCCCGCACGGCGGCGGCGGGCCGGGGGTCGGCCCGGTCGCGGTGGCCGAGCACCTCGTCCCGTTCCTGCCCGGCCGCGGCGAGGTCGGCCCGGTGTCCGCGGCACCGCACGGCTCCCCGGGCGTGCTGCCGATCTCCTGGGCCTACCTGCGGATGATGGGGCTCGACGGGATGCGGCGGGCCACGCTCACCGCCGTCGCCGCCGCGAACTACGTCGCCCGCCGACTGGGAGAGCACTACCCGGTGCTGTACTCCGGGACCGACGGCTCCGTCGCGCACGAGTGCATCCTGGACCTGCGCGCGATCACCAAGGAGACCGGCGTGACGGTGGACGACGTCGCGAAGCGGCTGATCGACCACGGCATCCACGCCCCGACCATGTCGTTCCCGGTGGCCGGGACCCTGATGGTCGAGCCGACCGAGTCCGAGGACCTGGCCGAGATCGAGCGGTTCATCGCCGCGATGATCTCGATCCGCGGCGAGATCGACCGGGTCGCCGCGGGGGAGTGGCCGGCCGACGACAACCCGCTGCGGGGCGCCCCGCACACCGCGGCCTGCCTGGCCGACGACAAGTGGGACCACCCCTACCCGCGCGAGCTCGCCGCCTACCCGACCGGTGCGGCGCCGGGCGTGCACGACCGCAAGGTCTGGCCGCCGGTGCGCCGGATCGACGGTGCGCACGGCGACCGGAACCTGGTCTGCTCCTGCCCGCCGCCGGAGGCGTTCACCTGACGGCACCCCGGGCGTCCCGCCCGTCCCTCGACGAGCGGGCGGGACGCGCGGCAGCCGGGCCACCGGTGCCGGCTCCCGCGCAGCCGGGTGCCGGCACCGGCACCGGCGCGGGTGAGGCGGGACCGGCGGTGCGCCGCCATCCGGACCGGCGCGTCGCTCCAGCCGTGGCCGTCGTGCCGGCCGGTGCGCTGCACCAACACGAGGAACAGCCGCCCACCGAGCAACTCGGTGCACACCTGGAGCAGGTCGCCGTCGGCGTCCCGCTCGTGCAGCACCCCCAGCTCGCGATAGACGGCGATCCGCTCGTCCGGCAGGTCCAGGCGGGCCGCCAGGTCGTCGTGGTAGTTGCCCGGCACCGGCAGCAGCGGGACGCCCCCGGCCCGGGCGGCGGCCGCCGTTTCGAGCAGGTCGTCGGTGCCCAGCGCGACGTACTGCGGATCGGCGACCCCGGGACCCCACTCGCCGCGGCGCAGCAGCGACACGGTCAGCGCCAGCCGGACGGTGCGCCCGGCGTCGGCCAGCGCGCGGCTGCGGACCAGACCGAACGGGGCGGCGAACTCGCCGTCGGCGACCGGGTCCAGGCCGAGCACGCCTCTCCGGCACCCCGGCCGGGCAGATCCTGGCGACCGCGGTGTTCCTGCCGGTGGCGCTGCTGCCGGAGGAGGCGCTGCTCAGCTGGGGCTGGCGGGTGCCGTTCTGGGCGAGCGTGCTGGTGCTGATCGCCGGCGTGCTGATCCGGCGCACCCTGCACGAGCCCCCGGTGTTCGAGAACGAGCTCGCCGACGACCGCCGGACGGCCGCGGACGGTGCCCCGGCGCCGTCGAAGACGGAGCAGCTGCCGATCGCCGCTCTGGTGCGCGGGCACTGGCCGAACCCGCTGCGGGTCACCCTGGCGGCGACCGTCGCCTCGGTCAGCACCCTGATGACCGTCTTCGCACTCTCGTTCGCCGTCAACACCGCTCGGGCACTACCAGGGCGTCACCGACCAGGTGACGATGACGGCGACGCCCGGCGAGTACCGGACGGTGCTCGTGCCGCGCGGCTCGTCCCGCCCGGAGTGGCTGCCGCGCCCGGCCTGAGCGGGCACGCGGGCCTCCCGGCACCGCACGGTGCGGCGAGCGCCGGTCGGCTCACCCGGGCCCGGGAGGGTGCTGGAACTGGAGCCGGGGCCGGGGCCGGGGCCGGGTGACCGGTCTCGGTGTCACGGTGCCGGTGTCACGGTGCTGGTGTCACCGGTGCCGCGGGGTCGCGGTGCTCGCCCTTCACGGTGCGGTTGTGCGCGGTGCCGTCGACCTGTGCCAGCACCCGGTGCGGCCGGATCCGGATCACGCCGGGCGCCCCGCCGCGGAACGGCCCGCCGGGCACCTCGCCGGGCAGCAGCTCGGCGGTGCCGCGCACCTCGACCCAGCGCGGCGACCAGCCGGGGCCGTCCCCGGTGTCGTCGACGACGAGCGCGACCCGCGGGTCGCGCCGCACGTTGCGCCACTTCTGGGTGGCCGGGTTGTCGATGCCACCGATGTCGATCGTGCCGTCCGGGTTCACCAGGTAGCCGACCGGGCGGATCTGCGGGCCGCCGTCCGGGCCGATGGTGGCGAGCCGGGCGAGCCGCCCGGTCCCGCGCAGGTATCCGAGCTCGCTGTCGCTGAAGATGCTCATGTGAGCGATCCTCGGAGGTGAACCCGGCTTCAGGTCAAGGGTTTCCGGGGCCGTCCCGCCGGTCGATCCGGGGGAGCGGGCGGGTGACGTCGGCGTCCGGGCCGCCGGGGTCGCCGGATCCCTCGGCGGGGCGGACCGGGCGCAGGAACCGGGTCTCCTCCTCGGCGGACACCGGGGCGGGCCCCGAAGACGACACCGGGGCGGGCCCCGAGGCATCCAGCGGGGCGGGCTCGGTGCGCGGCTCGACCCGGCGCTCCAGCACCATGATGCCGATCACGAGCGCGGCGCCGAGCAGCGCCGGGACCAGCATTGCGATCCAGCCCGGGTCCGGGGCGAGGACGCCGCGGGCGCCGTCCTGCCAGGGCCACAGCGCCCGCAGCGCACCCAGCAGCACGCCCACCATGATCACCATGAGGGTGCGGCGGTGGTGCTCCAGCAGCCACTGCAGCAGCGAGACGAAGGTGCCCAGCCCGACGATCGCGCCGAGCGCGAAGACCGCGATGTAGGCGATGTCGAACTCGGCGACCGCGCGCAGGGTGGGCTCGTAGAGCCCGAAGACCAGCAGCAGGAACGAGCCGGAGAAGCCGGGCAGCACCAGCGCGCAGATGGCGATGGCGGCGGCGAGCCCGATCAGGACGTACGGCGGCCGCCCGTCGCCCGCGGCCGGCGGCAGGCTGCTCACCAGGTACGTCACCGCGAAGGCGACGACCACGATCGACCACTCGCGCCGGCCGCGCAGCATCCCGGTGATCCGCAGCGGCACCGCGACCGAGGCTGCGACCATCCCGAAGAACACCGCCCGGGAGCCGACCGGATGCGCCTCGATCAGGTCGGGCAGCACCCGCGACGCCAGCACGACGGCCAGGATCATCCCGACCGCGACCGGCACCAGCAGGCCCCAGTCCAGCCGGCGGAGCTGCTCGCGCGGCCGGACGTCGCCGCCGGCCTGGCCGGGGAGCAGGCCGCGGACCGCGCCCACCAGGTGGCCGGCCTGGGCGATCAGCCGCTCGTAGATCCCGACGACGAGGGCCATCGTCCCGCCGCTGACGCCGGGGATCGTCTCGACGACACCGATCGCCGCGCCACGCGCGAGGTGGACTCCGGACATACGCGACAACACGACGGGTCAGGTTACCGACCGGCGTTCGGGGACGGACCACTCGGGTGAGCAGGGCCCGCCTGAACAGGGTGATTGCAGGACGGAACGGTGCGCGGGGCGGGCATGCGGGCGGCCGGCCCGGCTGTGAAGCGGCACGGGTGTGAACCGGCCAGGCCGCGAACCGGCACGGGTGTGAACCGGTCCGGCCGGGTACCTACGGTGGGACCGCAGACCCGTCCGGAGAGGACCGCATGACCCGCACGCACCGCACCCGCCCCGATCGTCGCACGGCCGGCCCGCCGCCGTCCGGTGTGCAGGGCGACGTCCGGGAGCTCGCCGCCCGGCTGCACGGCCTGGACGGCTCGGGCTATGGCGCCTACAAGGGTCTCACCGGGCGCTGGTCGTTCGACGGGGTCGAGCTGTCGGTCCGCAAGGTCCAGGCCGATCCGTTCGCGCCGCCGTCGCGGCTGCGGATCACCGTGCCCGCGGCGACGGCGGAGCTGCCCGCCGAGCTGTACCGGAGCCCGGTGCGGGCCAGGGCGCTCGGCGGGTTCCTGCTCCGCGCGCTGCGCGCCGCCCTGCACGACACCCCGCTGACGGTCGACGCCGGCGGCCAGGAGGTGCTGGAGCGCAGCGCGATCCGGATCGACCGGGAGTCCGGCGCCGTCGTCGTCGAGCTGGGGATGCCGCTGCCGGGGCACGGCCGCCGGATCGCCGGGCACGCCGCCGCGCGGACCCTGACCGACGACCTCCCCGCTGCCGTGCACAGCGCGCTGAGCTGGACGAACGCCGACCGCGATCGGGCGGTGGAGTTCGTCGAGACGGTCGAGGACGCCGGCGCGCTGCGGGACGCGCTGCGCGCCGAGGGCCTGACCGGGTTCGTCGCCGACGGCGCCGTGCTGCCCCGCGCCTCCGGCATCGACGACCGCCCGCTGCGCGACGCCGTCCCGTTCGAGGCGCCGGAGTCGCTGCGGGTCACCCTGCACACCCCGAACCGCGGCCCGGTGCGCGGGATGGGCGTCCCCGAGGGCGTCACGCTGATCGTCGGCGGCGGCTACCACGGCAAGTCCACCCTGCTGCGGGCGCTGGAGAGCGGGGTGTACGACCACGTCCCCGGCGACGGCCGGGAGCTCGTCGTGACCCGGCCGGACACCGTCTCGGTCCGGGCCGAGGACGAGCGGTCGGTGCAGCGGGTGGACGTCCGCGCGTTCGTCTCCGACCTGCCGTCCGGCCGGCCGACCGACGACTTCTCGACGCCGTCGGCGTCCGGATCGACCTCGCAGGCCGCGTCGACGATCGAGGCACTCGAGTCCGGCGCCGACACGCTGCTCGTCGACGAGGACACCTCGGCGACCAACGTGATGATCCGGGACGCCCGGATGCGCGAGCTGATCTCGGCCGAGCCGCTGGTGCCGTTCGTCGACCGGGTCCGCCCGCTGCACCGTGAGCACGGCGTGTCCACGGTGCTGGTGATGGGCGGCTCCGGGGACTACCTGGACCGGGCCGACACGGTGATCCTGCTGCAGGACTACCGGGTCACCGAGGTCACCGGGCGGGCCCGGGAGATCGCCGGGGTGGCGCCGGACGCCGACGACGCCGGCTTCCCGGCGTTCGGTCGCCGGGTGTTCGATCCGGCGAGCGTCGATCCGCAGGTCCGCGGGCGCCGCAAGATCACCGCCCGCGGCCGCGGCCGGCTCACCTTCGGCGCCGACGACATCGACCTGTCCGCGGTGTCCCAGCTGGCCGACCCGTCGCAGACCACCGGGATCGGGCTGGCCCTGGCGCACCTGACGCTGGACGGCGTCACCCTCGCCGAGGCACTCGACCGGCTCGACGACGACCTGCGGCGCGACGGCGCCGCCGCGATCGCGCACGGCACGCTCGCCGACTTCGCGGTGCCCCGCAGGCACGAGGTCGCCGCCGCGGTGAACCGGCTGCGGTCCGCCCGGGTCACCGGCCACCGTCGGCGGGACGCCCCGCGATCCTGACCAACGGGTGACCGGCTGATTCCATCGGGTGACATCGGGAACCGGCGGAACCCCGCGGGCGACCCCTCCCGACGGCGCGGATGTTCGTCCGCGCGCCGTCCGAGAGGGGAGCACCCGCATGCGTCACATCGCCACCTTCTGCGGCAGCTGCAACTGCGGCTGCCCCGAGCTCTACGTCGACGAGGCCGCCGCCCCGGAGAAGCGGATCGTGATCACCGACGACTTCGGGCAGCGGATCCAGATGAGCGTCGACCAGTTCTCGGACCTGGTGGCCTCGGCCCGCGACGGCGTGCTGGACCAGGTGGTGTCCGCCTGACCCGGCCGGTCAGGCCAGCCACTCCAGCGCGGCGGCCGCCGTCCACGCCTGGGCGTGGCTGCCCAGCGCCTCACCGGTGAAGGGCTCGTAGTACTCGGCGAACGTCAGGTCGGTGAGCTGGGCCAGCGCCGCCGCTCGCAGGTCGGCGTGCAGGGCGTCGTCGCCGTCGCGGCGGGCGGCCCAGCCGAGCAGCAGCACCAGGAACGGCCACACCGGGCCCCGCCAGTAGGTGCGGGCCCGGAAGTCCGGGCTCTCCGGCGACGTCGAGGGCGGCAGCGGGAACCGGAGCCCGGGATGCCCCGCCCAGCGTGCCGAGCGCAGCAGTGCACGCTGGGCGGCGAGCAGGCCGGGCTCGCCGCCGGCGACCAGCGGGGCGAACCCGGCGATCGTCTCGGCGCCGATCCACTCGCCCGCCCGGACGTCGAAGTCGCGGGCCAGCCCGGTCGCCGGGTCCACCGTGCCGGCGACGCCCGCCCGGAACCGGGCGGCGGTGCGGCGCTGCTCGGCGGCGTCGTCCGGCCTGCCGAACTCGTCGCAGATGCGGGCGAGTGTCCCGGCCGCGGCGGCGAGCACCGCGGAGAAGAACACGTCGCGCACCCGGAAGTCGACCGTCGAGCCGGTCGCGGCGTCGTCGTAGCCGACCGAGCGCATCTGCTCGACCAGCCACAGGTAGCGGTCGTACTCGGTGTCGGTGGGGCGCTCCCCGGCCGAACCGACGTGCAGCACGTCGCGGCGCCGGTAGGGCGGCAGCGGGCCGGGCGTGATCCGGGCGTAGGGGCCGTCCCAGCGCGGCGAGTTGTCGAACCCGGACTCCCAGCTGTGGTGGATCTCCACCAGCCCGACGCCGTCCGGGTCCCGCGCGGAGGCCAGCCAGCGGTGCCAGGCGAGCCAGCCGTCCAGCGAGCCGGCGACCAGCCGTTCCGCCTCGGCGGCGTCCGCGCCGCCGTTCTCCCGGCCGCGGTCGAGGATGTGCCGCAACGCGATCGCGTGCACCGGCGGCTGGCAGATGCCGGACGTGCGGTAGCCGGCCGGGCGGGCGGCGACCTCGTCGGTGCCCCACCGGTCCGGCCCGGGGAAGTAGTCGGTCGACGACGGCGAGAAGACGATGTGCGGGACCATCCCGGTGCTCCACTGGGCGGCGAGCAGCGACCGGAGCTCGGTCGCGGCGCGCGGCACGTCGATCCGGGCCAGCCCGATCGCGACGAACGCGGAGTCCCAGCTCCACTGGTGCGGGTAGAGGTCGGGGGCGGCGGTCGTCATCGTGCCCAGGTCGTTGCGGCGCAGGACCTCGACGGCGGCGGACCGGAGCGTCCCGGGATCGACGGCGGCGGTGGTGCTCACGAGGGTCGGTTCTCCATCAGCTGGTGGGTCGCGGCGTCGTAGAGGCGCAGGGTGTGCGGTGGCAGGCGCAGGTGGACGACGTCGCCGGGATCGGCCCGGAACGACGCCGGTGCGCTCACCTTCAGCTCCCGGTCGCCCGCGCTGACGGTGAGCAGCACCGCCGAGCCGGTCGGCTCGCGCACCTCCAGCCGGGCGGGCAGGGTGCCGGCGGGCGCGTCCCCGCCGGTCCCGGCGATCTCGATGTTCTCGGCCCGGACACCGAGCAGCACGTCCCGCCCGGCGCTGCCGCGCAGCGCGGCGGGGGCGGGCAGGTCCGTCCCGGCGACGTCGATCCGGTCGCCGTCCGGGGTGAGCGTCGCGGCCAGGAAGTTCATCGGCGGGGAGCCGAGGAAGCCGCCGACGAACTTCTCGGACGGGGTGTCGTAGACGGCCAGCGGATCGCCGAGCTGCACGATCCGGCCGGAGCGCATGACGGCCACCCGGTCGCCCAGCGACAGCGCCTCGCCCTGGTCGTGGGTGACGTACACGGTGGTGACGCCGAGGTCCTGGACGATCTTCTTCAGCTCGGTCCGGAACTCCATGCGCAGCAGCGCGTCCAGGTTCGACAGCGGCTCGTCCATCAGCAGCACGTCGGCGTCGACCACGATCGCCCTGGCGACCGCGACCCGCTGGCGCTGCCCGCCGGACAGCTGGGCCGGCTTGCGGTCCAGGTAGGGGGTGAGCTGCAGCAGCTCGGCCGCCCAGGCCACCTGCCGGTCGATCTCGGCCCGGCCGGCGCGGCGGGTGGTCAGCCCGAACGCGATGTTGTCGCGCACCGAGCGGTGCGGGAACACCGCGTAGGACTGGAACACCATCGACAGGTTCCGGCGGTGCGCGGGCAGGTAGGTGACGTCGCGGCCGCCGATCGCGATCGAGCCGCCGTCGGGCAGCTCGAGGCCGGCGAGCATCCGCAGCAGGGTGGTCTTCCCGCAGCCGGACGGCCCGAGCAGGACGAGGAACTCGCCGTCGGCGATGTCCAGCGAGACGTCGTCGGTGGCCCGGTCGGTGCCGCCCGGGTACGTCTTGTGCACGTTCCTGATGGAGACGGAGCTCATCGGATCGTCGACCCCCACATGTTGGTCAGGTAGCGGCGCATCACCGCGATGAAGATCAGGGCGGGCAGGACGAGGGCGAAGCCGCCGGCGAACCGATAGGCCAGCGGCGAGTCGGCGAGCGAGGTGAGCACCTGCGCGGGCAGCGTCCGGTGGTTCAGGGTGAGGATCGAGGCGCCCAGGACCTCGTTCCAGCTCATGACGAAGGTGAAGATCGACGCGGCGGCGATGCCGGGCAGCGCCATCGGCGCGACGACCGTGCGGAACGCCTGCAGCGGGGTGGCGCCGAACACCCGGGCCGCCTCCTCGACGTCGACCGGTACGGCGACGAACACGCTGGCGACGATCAGGATCGTGGTGGGCAGCGCGATCGCGGAGTGCAGCAGGATCACCGCGTACGTCGTGTCGTACACCCCGGCGGTGAGGAACAGCCGGGCCAGCGGGACCGACAGCACCACGATCGGCAGCGCCCTGGTGAACAGCAGGAACAGCTGGTAGGGCTCCTTGCCGCGGAAGGCGACCCGGGCCAGTGCGTACGCGGCGGGCACCCCGACCAGCGAGGACAGCAGCAGCGTCCCGAGGCCGACGATCATCGAGTTGCCGAACGACGCGAGCACGCCGGTCGAGGTCAGGAAGGTCCCCAGCGTCTGCACCGACAGGTCGGTCGGCAGGAACGACAGCGGGAACCGGTTGAGCGACTCCCGGCTGGACAGCGCGGCGAGCGCGATCAGGTAGAGCGGCACCGCCATGAACGCGGTGATCGCGAGGCAGGCGGCCTGCAGCGCGATCCGGGCCCGGCGCCGGGCGCGCAGCGGGGCCGGGTCGGGCGGGGCGGGCTGTGCGGGCCGGGGCTGAACGGGCTGAAGGGGCTGGAGGGTCATCGGGACTCCCGCAGGGCGCGCAGGTAGACGAGCGAGGTGAGCATCGAGATGACGAGCACGACCAGGGCGAGCGCCGCGGCGACGTTCGGGTTCTGCAGGCCCGTGTACCAGCGGTAGGTCTCGCCGACCAGCAGCGGGAAGTTCTGCCCGGTCAGTGCCTGGGCCACGGCGAAGGTCTGGAACGCCAGGATGGTGCGCAGGATCAGCGCGACCTGCAGGCTCGGCCGCAGCAGCGGCAGGACGACCCGGCGCAGCCGCTCCCAGGGGCCCGCGCCGAACACGGCGGCGGCCTCCTCGTAGTCCTTCGGGATGCCCTGCAGGCCGGCGACCACGATGACCAGCACCAGCGAGGTGGCCCGCCACAGCTCGGCGACCAGCACGCAGACGAACAGCGAGACCGGATTGTCGAAGGCCAGCCAGGCGACCGGTTCCAGGCCGATCGTGGCGAGCGCCGAGTTGAGGTAGCCGCGGTCGGTGAACACCGCCAGCCAGACCAGGCCGGCGGCCAGGTCGGAGACGGCGAGCGGGATGACCCACAGGTAGAAGTAGGCGCCGGCGAACCGTGGCCGGGCCCGCAGCAGCAGCGCCATCGTCACGGCGAACGCGAACTGCACCGGGATCAGCACCACGATCAACAGCAGCGTGTTGCGCACGGCGGGCCAGAAGTACGGGTCGGCGACCATCCGGGCGACGTGCTCGCCGGTGAGGCCGCCGTCGGCGCCGGTGAACGCCTGCAGCACGCCCTGCACGACCGGCCAGCCGAACAGGGCGGCCATGAACACCACCGACGGCCCGACCAGCCAGACCACCGACGGCACGGCGCGCGGCCGGACCGGTGGGCCGCCGGTGTGCGGCGGGGTCTCCCGGGTGATCGTGGCGCTCATCAGCCCACCTCGCAGACGTCGGCGACCGGATCGGGGGCCCAGCACGGCACGCGCAGCTCGCCGAGGATCGCGGACAGCGTCCGGGCCTCCGAGCCGAGCACCGCCCGGACCGGCTCCCGGTTCAGGCAGATCCGGGTGAAGCAGTTGGCGAACACCTGGCTGACCTCGGCGTCCCGGGAGTCGAGCCCGACCGGCGGGAGCGCCAGGATCGCGTCGTCGGCCTCCTGCTGGGCGCGCACCGCTGCCGACTCCAGGGCGATCCCGGCCGGCAGGTCGGTCGGCAGCTCGGTGCGCACGACCGGGAAGAACGCGTTCTGCCGCAGCGTCTCCACCTGCAGGGCGGGATCGGACAGGCCACGGATCGCCTGCTCGGCGAGCTCCCGCTCGGCGCCCCCGCGGGGCAGCCCGACACCGGCGACGATGAGCATGTAGCCGAGCCCCTTCGGCCCGCGCGGGGCCGGCACCATCAGCCACTCGTCGGGGCGCTGGTCGACCGCGCCGACCAGCCGGGCGACGTGGTCCCAGGCGACCAGCACCTCGCCGCGGGCGAGCGGCTCCTGCATGAAGTCGTAGTTGGTCGACGCGGGCGCGGTCACCGCCCACAGCTCGCGCAGGTACTCCCAGGCGCTCTCGGCGTCCGGCGTGGTGAAGGTGGTGATCTGCCCGCCGGTGAAGCTGGGCAGCAGGTAGCCCTGGTGGAACCGGTGGTGCAGCCCGTTCGGGCCGGCCGGGATGCCGAACACCGGCCGTCCCTCGGCGGCGGCCGCGGCCTGCGCCCAGCGCAGGTAGCCGTCGTAGTCGAGATGCTGCACGTCCACCCCGGGCGGCAGGTGGTCCAGCGCCCGCCGGTGCACGGCCACCACGTAGGTCGCCTGCATCCAGGGCACGTACTTCGCCGTTGCGCCGCCCAGCCGGGCCAGGTCCAGCACCTCGTCGGAGTATCCGGCGGCGGTCAGGTCGGCCAGCAGGTCGTCGACGTCGTCGAGCTGGTCGGCGACCGGTGCCAGGTGGCCGTGCAGCCCGCCGACCAGGCCGGTGCCGACCCGGCCGGACTCGACCTGACTGCGGATGGTGGTGGCGAACACCCCGGCCTCGACCGGGTTGTAGGCGACGTCGACGCGCAGGTGCTCGCGCAGTGCCTGCTCGTAGCGCCGGCGTTCCTCGACCGGCGTGAACTGGGTGGAGAGGAACCCGACCGATCCGGCACCGGCGGCGCCGCTCGTGTCGAAGCCCGCGCACGCCGACAGCAGCGGGATGCCGAGTGCGGCCCCCAGCAACGCGCGGCGGGACACCGCGACTGGCGTCATCGTTGACCCCGATCTTTTGTTCAATCAGTGGACGGAAAACTTCGGTACATTGAACGGACAGAAGTGGGGGATGTCAACCGGACGGGGGACGGATGACGGTGGTGGCGAGCCACGGCGCACTGGTGGCGCTGGTCCGCGAGCGCGGCGGGCTGTCCAGGGCGCAGCTGCTCGAGGAGACCGGGATGTCCCGCGGCACCCTGGTGACCCGGCTCGACGCGCTCACCAGGAACGGGCTGGTCTACGAGGGGGAGAGCCTCGGCGCGACCGGCGGCCGGCGGGCCCGCCGGATCCGGTTCGACGACCGCGGCCGGGTCGTGCTGACCGTGGACATCGGGCAGACCCACGTCCGGGTCAGCGTGACCGACCTCGCCGGGACCGAGCTGCGCTTCGCCGAGCTGCGGTGCCGGCTCACCGACGGCCCGGACGCGGTGCTCGGGCCCGCGCTCGACGCGGCGGACGCGCTGCTGGCCGGCGGCGGCCCGGGGGAGCGGCCGGCCGGCGTGGGGATCGGTATCCCGGCGGCGGTCGATCCGGCGACCGGGATGGTGCTGCCGGTGACCCCGCTGCCCGGGTGGGCGCCCGGCGTCGTGGTGGCGACCGTCGGCCGCCGGTGGGGGCTGCCGGTGGTGGTGGAGAACGACGCCCGGGCCGCCGCCGTCGGGGAGAGCCGGTCCGACGACGAGACGCTGGTCGCGGTGAAGGTGGCGACCGGCATCGGCTGCGGCATCGTCGTCGGGGGCGACGTGATGCGCGGCGCCGCGGGCATCGCGGGCGACATCGGGCACGTGCGGGTCGGCGGCCCGGCCCCCGAACCGGTCTGCCGGTGCGGGCGGCACGGCTGCCTCGCCGCCTACTCGTCGGGCCGGGCGCTGCTCGGCAGGCTCGGCGGCGACGGCTACCGCACCCTCGACGACCTGGTCGCCGGGTCGGGGCGGCCGCGGGTGGGCGCGGAGCTGGCCGCCGCCGCGGACGTGCTGGGCGCCGCGCTCGCCACCACGGTGACCACGGTCAACCCGCACCGGGTGGTGCTCGGCGGGGTGCTGGGCGAGCTGCCCGCGGTCGTCGACGGGGTGCGCACCCGGATCCTGGACGCGGTCAGCGAGCGCGCCCGGCCGGTCGTGGAGGCGAGCACGCTGGGCCCGCGGGCCATCCCGCTCGGGCTGGCACGGCTGGTCGCCCGCACGGTGTTCG
Source organism: Pseudonocardia sp. NPDC046786 (assembly GCF_040645415.1). Classification (NCBI taxonomy): domain Bacteria; kingdom Bacillati; phylum Actinomycetota; class Actinomycetes; order Pseudonocardiales; family Pseudonocardiaceae; genus Pseudonocardia; species Pseudonocardia sp. NPDC046786. The sequence continues at coordinate 27,374 of NZ_JBEYYF010000031.1, forward strand.
CGCCGGAGGCGGTCGACCGGCTGGTCGCCGGCTGAGCCGGACCGGTCCCGGGCGACTCAGCGGCCGGCCGGCTCCGGCAGGGCTGCCGCCAGGTCGATCAGCCGGTCCCGCAGCGGGGCGGCCCGCTCGGCGAACCCGGCCTGCGCCCTGGCGTACCCGGCCCGGCCCTCGGCGGTCTCGATCCGCACCGGGGTGAACCCGTGCGCGGCGAGATCGTAGGGGCTGGCCCGCATGTCCAGCTCGCGGACGTCCGCGGCCAGCTCGAAGCAGTCCGCGACCAGCTCGGACGGGACCGCCGGGGCCAGCTTGTAGGCCCACTTGTAGAGGTCCATCGTGGCGTGCAGGCAGCCCGGCTGCTCCAGCTCGGCCTGGGTCTCCCGGGTCGGGGTCAGCGTGTTGCGCGGGGCGGCGGCCTCGGTGAAGAACCGGTGGGCGTCGAAGTGCGAGCAGCTGATCCGCTGCGACTCCACGACGGCGTCGGTGCCGGCCGCGCCCAGCCGCAGCGGCACCGACCCGTGCCGCGGCCGCTCGGTGCGGTAGACCATCGCCCACTCGTGCAGGCCGAAGCAGGCCAGCCGCGGCTCCCGGGACCGGGTCGCGGTGAGCAGCCGGTGCACGAACGCCGCGGTGCCGCGCAGCCGCTGCGGCAGCGCGGCCGGATCGAGCAGCACCCCGTCGCCGGTGCGCCGGTAGCCGGGCCGGCCCAGGAAGCCGTCCGCGCCGTCCCCGGTGAGCAGCACCCCGGGGCCCGGGTCCCAGCGTTCCAGCTGCGCCGGCCGGTGCGAGTAGTAGGTGAACAGGAAGTCCCACACCGGATGCGGCTCGCCGCGCCGGCGGCGCTCCCGGTGCGGTCCGGTCCAGGCGGCGACCCGCCGCCGGTGCGCCTCGGCGCGGGCCCGCCATCCGGGCCCGTCCAGCACCTCGGTCGGCTCCGCCACGGTGCCGACGGTACGGGCCCCGATGGTCCGGCCGGTGCTCAGGGCGGGGCGGTGTTCAGGGCGGGGCGTCCGGGGCGTGCGTGGCGTCCCGGACGGTCCCGACGAACGCCTCGGTGACGTCCTCCAGGGTGACCACGCCGACCGTGCGGTCCCGGTCGTCGACGGCCCGCGCCAGGTGCGCCCTGGCCTCGCGCATGATCGTGAGCGCCTCGTCCAGCCGGGCCCCGACCGGCACCGGCGGCAGCGCGCGCACCCGCTGCGGCGGGATGGTGGCGGCGTCCGCGTCGGCGAGATCCAGCACGTCCTTGACGTGCAGATAGCCGGTCAGCCTGCCGTGCGCGTTGCGGACCGGGAACCGGGAGAACCCGGTGCGCCCGACGGCCGCGGTGAGCGCCCCGACGGTGGGCGAGCCGTCCAGGCAGACCAGGTCGTCCAGGCCGACGACCAGCCCGTCGACGTCGGCGACGGTCGACTCGGCGGAGGCGAGCGTGCGGCCGATCCGGGCGGACTCGTCGTCGTCGAGCAGGCCCTCGCGGCGTGCGTCGTCGATCATCTCGGACAGCTCGCCGGAGGTGAACGCGGTCTCCAGCTCGTCCTTCGGGGTCACCCCGGCCAGCCGCAGCGTCCCGTTCGCCATCCGGTTGAACAGCTCGACGAACGGCCGCGCCAGCGCCGTCCACACCAGGAACGCCGGGACCAGCACGATCGCCGCCCGCTCCGGCCCGGCGATGGCGATGTTCTTGGGCACCATCTCGCCGAGCAGCATGTGCGCGACCACCACGAGCAGCAGCGAGATCCCGAACGCGATCGGGTACGCGAGCGCGGCGGGCACCCCGAGCACGGCCAGCGGGCCGTCGATCAGGTGCGCCACCGCCGGTTCACCGAGCCGCCCGAGCAGCAGCGACGCGATCGTGATGCCCAGCTGGGACGCGGCCAGCATCCGGGACAGGTCGTGCGCGGAGTCGAGCACCGTGCGGGCGCCCGCCGAGCCGGCCTCGGCCATCGCCTCCAGCCGGTCCTTCCGGGCGGAGATCAGGGCGAACTCGGCGGCGACGAAGAACGCGTTCGCCCCGAGCAGCGCGATCGCCGCGAGCAGCGCCAGCAGGTCCCCGGTGCTCACGACGGCTGCACCGGCTCGCGGACGAGGCGGATCTCGGCGACCCGGTTCCGGGTGCGGCGCAGCACGGTCAGCCGCCAGCCGTCGAGCACCAGGTCGTCGCCGGCGTCCGGGATCCGGCCGAGCTCGGCGAGCACCAGCCCGGCCAGGGTCTCGTAGCCGCCCGCCGGCATCCGGAAGCCGGTCGCGGCGAGCACCTCGTCGGGCCGCATGAGCCCGGACAGCACCCAGCCGTCGGCGAGCCTGCGGACCCGGACCTGCTCGGCGCGGTCGTGCTCGTCGCGGACGTCACCGACGATCTCCTCCACCAGGTCCTCCATGGTGACCAGCCCGGCGGTGCCGCCGTACTCGTCGACGACCACCGCGGTCTGCAGGCCGGCCGCGCGCAACCGGGTCATCAGCAGGTCCCCGTCCAGCGACGACGGCACCGTCTCCACCGGCCGGGCCAGCTCGCGCGCCCGGGTGGACGCCCGTTCGGCGGCCGGCACCGAGCACGCCTGCTTGACGTGCACCAGGCCGAGCGGGACGTCCGGGTCGCCGTCGACCACCGGGAACCGGGAGAACCCGGAGCGCCGGGCGAGCGCGACCAGGTCGGACACCGTGCCGTCGGCGTCGATCGTCTCCACCCGGGGCCGCGGCGTCATCAGGTCGCCCGCGGTGCGGTCGGTGAACCGCAGCGACCGGTCCAGCAGCGCGGCGGTGGCCGGATCGAGGCTGCCGCTGGCGGCACTCGCTCGGACCAGCGAGCTCAGCTCGTCGGGTGAGCGGGCCGAGCGCAGCTCCTCGGCGGGTTCCACGCCGAGCCGCCGCACGATCGCGTTCGCCGCCGTGTTGAGCCCGGTGATCAGCGGCCGGAACACCGACGCGAACCCGGCCTGCAGCCAGACCACCGCCCGGGCGACCTCCAGCGGGTGCGCGATCGCCAGGTTCTTGGGGACCAGCTCGCCGAACACCATCGACAGCACGGTGGCCACCACCAGCGACAGCGCGGTCGCCGAGCCGGACGCCCAGCCGCCGGGCAGCCCGATCGCCTCCAGCACCGGGCGGATCAGGCCGGCGATCGCCGGCTCGGCGACGTAGCCGGTGGCCAGGGTGGTCGCGGTGATGCCGAGCTGGCAGCCGGAGAGCTGGAAGGACAGGGTCGCGTGGGCGCGCCGGACGGCCCGGGTGCGGCGGTCGCCGAGCCGGGCGACGGCGGACTCGATCCGGCTGCGCTCCAACGCGGTCAGCGAGAACTCGGACGCGACGGACACCGCGGTCCCCAGCGTGAGCACCGGCACGGCGAGCAGGCCGAGCAACGAGAGCAGGACGGTCACCGGGGACACTCCGGACGGCGGGTGCGGGCTGCAACGGTGCACGACGATACGGAGCGGCCGCGGACGGCGCGCGGCGGGAGCTGCGAGTGATGTCACGCCGTACGGGAACCGGTCGGGGGCTAGGTTGGTCAGCCATGACCACGGCGACGACGCCCCCGTCCGCGACACCGGGACCCGATCCCGGCGGGTCGCCCCTGGCCGGTCGCCGCGTGCTGGTGAGCGGCGCGTCGGCCGGGATCGGCGAGGCGACCGCGCGGGCGCTCGCCGCCCGGGGTGCCCGGGTCGGGCTGCTGGCCCGCCGGGCCGACCGGCTCGGCGCGCTGGCCGACGAGCTGCCCGGTGCGGTCGCAGTGCCGGTCGATCTCACCGACGACGACGCCGTGCCGGCCGCGGTCGGTACGGCGGCCGCCGCGCTGGGCGGGCTGGACGCGCTGGTGAACGCGGCCGGGGTGTTCCACGCCGGCGAGGTCGCCCCGGCGGCGGGGGAGCAGCCGATGGCGTCCCCGCAGGACTGGCGGCGGATGTTCGACCTGAACGTGGTGGCGCTGCTGGTGCTCACCCGGTCCGCCGCGCCGTACCTGGTGACGGGCACCGATCCGGCGGTGGTGTCGATCTCGTCGATGTCCGCGCGCCGGGTGCCGACCGCCGCGGGCGCCGTCTACGCGGCGTCCAAGCACGCGGTGCACGCGGTGTCCGAGGGCCTGCGGATGGAGCTGGCCCCGCGCGGCGTGCGGGTCACCACGGTCTCGCCCGGGTTCGTGCGCACCGGGATCGTCGACGACTGGCCGGACGGGCCGCTGCGGGACCGCTACGCCGAGCGGCTGGCCGCGGTCGGGCTGGACCCGGCCGTCGTCGCCGACGCGGTGGTGCACATCCTGTCCAGCCCGGCGCAGGTCGTCGAGTACGCCCTGACCTCGGTGACCCAGTGACGGCCGTGCCGTCGGACCCGGCCCCGCAGTACCGCGGCCGCCGGCCGTCCGGCCTGGCGAAGGGCAGCGCGTCGCCGTTCGTCGACTTCGACCGGCGCTCGTGGGCGCAGCTGGCGTCGTCGACCCGGGTCCCGCTGTCCGCCGAGGAGCTCGACCGGCTGCGCAGCTTCGGCGACTTCGTCGATCTCGACGAGGTCCGCGAGGTCTACCTGCCGCTGTCGCGGCTGCTGAACCTGCACGTCGAGGAGGGCGGCCGGCTCTACCGCGCCTACCGCCGGTTCCTCGGCGCGGCCAGCGCCCGCACGCCGTTCGTGATCGGCATCGCCGGCTCGGTCTCGGTCGGCAAGTCGACCACCGCTCGGCTGCTGCAGCTGCTGCTGGCCCGCTCGCCGGAGCACCCGAACGTCGAGCTGGTCACCACCGACGGATTCCTCTACCCGAACGCCGAGCTGGAGCGGCGCGGCCTGATGGAACGCAAGGGCTTCCCGGAGTCCTACGACCGCCGCAAGCTGCTGCGGTTCGTCTCGGAGATCAAGGGCGGCCGGCCCGAGGTGACGGCGCCGGTGTACTCGCACCTGGTCTACGACATCGTGCCGGACGCCCAGCTGGTCGTCCGCAGCCCGGACATCCTGATCATCGAGGGGCTGAACGTGCTGCAGCCCGCGGTGGCGGGTGCGCTGACGGTGTCGGACTTCATCGACTTCTCGGTCTACGTCGACGCCGCCACCGCGGATGTCCGGCGCTGGTACGTGGAGCGGTTCCTGCGGCTGCGGGGGACCGCGTTCCGGGACCCGCAGTCCTACTTCCGGCGCTACGCCGAGCTGGACCACGACGCCGCGGTGGCCCGCGCGGAGACGATCTGGGCGTCGATCAACGCGCCGAACCTGGAGCAGAACATCCTCCCGACCCGGTCGAGGGCCAGCCTGGTGCTGACCAAGGGGCCCGACCACAACGTCACCCGGGTGCGGCTGCGCAAGCTCTGACCAGCGCGTCGGTGCAGGCGGCGATGTTCGCGGCCGAGCAGGTCTCGTCGGTGACGTGCGCCAGCTCCGGGTCGCCGGGGCCGCAGACCAGCACCGCGCAGTCCCGGCCGCCGGTGCCGAGCCGCCGCGCCAGCACCGAGGCGTCGGTGAAGTAGGTCGCGAACTCCGCGGCGCCGCCGCGGTGGCCCAGCTCCCGGGCGGCCGGCGCGGCGCGCGGATCGGCCGGGTCGGTGCCGATCGCCGGCAGGTCGATCATCGTGTCGGTCCGGAGGTGCCCGGCGCCCCCGGTGTCCCCGGCGAGCCCGGCGACGACGGCGCGGGCGGCGTCGGCGTCGAACCCGGGGACCAGCCGCAGGTCCAGCTCCAGCTCGGCGTGATCGGGCACCAGGTTCGGCTGGGTACCCGACCGCAGCACACCCGGGTTGCAGGTGGCCGGGCCGTGCGTGGGGCTGACCGGCCAGCCGTCGTGGTCGTGCAGCCGGGTCGCGGCGCGGGCCAGCGCGACGAGCGCGTTGCGGCCCAGCTCGGGGCGCGAGCCGTGTGCGGAGACCCCGGCGGCGCTCAGCCGCAACCACAGCACGCCCTTGTGGCCGTGCAGCACCCGGTTCGACGTCGGTTCGGCGACCAGCAGCAGCGGCGACGGCTCGAGATCGGTGAGGGTGCGCGCGCCGTCGCCACCGGTCTCCTCGCCGAAGGTGAACACCAGTTGCAGCCCGGCGTCCGGCCCGCTGCGCAGCGCGGCGACGGTGATCGCGGCGACGCCGCCCTTCATGTCGGTGGACCCGCGCCCGCGCAGCCGCCCGTCGACGACGTCGCCGGCGTGCGGATCGAACGACCAGCCGGCGGGATCGGCCGGGACGGTGTCCAGGTGCCCGGTCAGCGTGGTCGGCGGGCCGGCGCCGCGGCGGGCCACCAGGTTCGCCCGGCCCGGTTCGGGCTCGGTCACCCGCACCGCGAAGCCGCCGTCGTCGAGGAGATCGGCGAGCAGGTCGGCGGCGACCCGCTCACCTCCGCCGCGGGTGTCCAGGGCGACCAGCCGTCCGGCGAGATCGACGGGATCGTGCACGCTCTCTCCTCTCGTTCCGTTCATCGACTGTGACACGTGGCGAGGCCGGTGCCGTCGCTCCGTGTCCGGCTGGCAGGATGTCCGGATGGGAGCTGACTCCGGCGGCGGGACCGTGACCGGCAGCGTGGAGACCCGGGACGACGAGCTCGCTGCCCGGTTGCGGCTGGTGGTCGGGCGGCTCAACCGGCGGATCAGGATCGACGGCAGCGAGACGCTGCCGCCGCTGCAGCTGTCCACCCTGGTCACCGTGGAGCAGCACGGGCCGCTGCGGCTCTCCGAGCTGGCCCGGCGCGAGGGCGTCACGGCGCCGACCATGTCCCGGGTGCTGTCCGCGCTCGACGAGCAGGGCATGGTGGAGCGGGCCGCCGATCCGGGCGACGCGCGGGGGGTGCTGGTCAGCATCGCCGGCACCGGCCGGGCCTGCCTGCAGGAGGTCCGCAGCCACCGCACCGCGCTGATCGCGCGGCGGCTCGACCGGCTCGACTCCGCGCAGCGCGCGGCGCTGGCCGCCGCGCTGCCCGCGCTGGAGGCGCTGCTCGTGCCGGACGAGGACTGACCCACCGGGCCCGCCGTCCGGCGGCACCGGGATCAGGCCGGCTCGCCGTCGACCGTCACGGTGATCTCCGAGCCGTCGTCCCGGCGGCCGCCGGTGGTGCAGCGCAGGCCGGCGATCCGGGCGGACTCCGGCAGCGGGTCCGGGTAGTGCCAGAACGCGTCCGCCAGCCGCACGCCGGACGGCAGCTCCGCGTGCTCGTAGGCGGCCTCGCCCTTGTACGGGCACCGGGTCCGGGTCTCGGCGGGGGAGAGGCCCACCGTGATGTCGGACGGTGGCAGGTACCAGCGGTTGGGCAGGCCCGTCTCGGAGAGCACCAGCGGGCGGTGCGACTCGGCGAGCACGGTGCGGAGGCCGTCGGCCGCGACGTGCGCGACCACGACGTGCCGCCCGGTCGGCCGGACGTCGACCCGGGTGTACGGGTCGGTGAGGTGGGCGAAGACCTGCTCGTCCTCGTCGTACCAGGCGTCGGCGGCGCTCCAGTAGAGGGCGGCCAGCCCGCGCAGCCAGTCCGCCGCAGGCACCGGCTCCGGGTAGTGCCAGACGGCGTCGGGGACGGTCCGGTCGCCCACCCGCAGTGAGCGGTAGGCGGCGTCGCCCTTGAACGGGCAGTGCGTCGTGTGCGCGCTCGCCACCAGCGCCGACGCGTCCAGGGCCGCCTCGGGGACGTAGAGCACCGGCAGCAGGTTCGACTCGTGCAGCAGGAACCCGCGCCGGGTGTCGAGCACGGTCCGGCCGGCCAGCTCGGCCCGGACCCGCCGCGGGAACGGGTGCATCAGCAGCTTGTGCGCCGGACCGTCGAGGGCGTAGTTGACCGTCGCCGGCGCGTGCGGCGACAGTGGTCCGTCGGATCGGGTGAGGCCCATCGGCGGTCCTCTCGTCGGGGGTCCCCTCACCGAACCAGAGGTCCGCTGCCGAGGCCACGCGAGAAAACCGAGCAGGTATCGCGATTAGCTCGAACAGCCCAACGCTTGCAAGGAACCTTTCGATCCTCTTACATGATTGCGAACCCTAATATTGCGATCCGCAACGTGTGTAGCATTCGAAACATGACGGAACGTCCGATTGGCCCGATTGACGACGACATGACCGTTGGCAGTGTCGCCACGGCCGAGCGCGACGACCTCGACGCCGTCGAGCGCTCCAACCGATCCGAGGACTCGCTGCAGTCGCTGGAGAAGCAGATCACCCTGCTCGTCCGGCGCACCATGGAGTCGGTGTGGGCACACGGTTACGGCTCCAACGAGGCCGTGGACCGCTACACCTACCCGGTCCTGATGCTGCTCGACGACGAGGGCGCGCTCTCCCTCACCGCCCTGACCGGCAAGCTCGGCGTCAGCAAGCCGACCGCCAGCCGCCAGGTGTCCCGGCTCTCCCGGGCCGGCCTGGTGGAGGTCTCCCCGCACGAGCGCGACCCGCGCTCGGTCAGTGTCGAGCTCACCGCGGCTGGGATGGCCGCCCGCGAGCAGGTCCGGGCCGCGCGCCTGGCACCGCTGCGCGACGTGATCGCGCACTGGCCGGACTCCGACCGGGAGTCGCTGGCCGGGCTGCTCGACCGCTTCAACGCCGATCTCGACCTGTTCCTGCGCTGATCCGCCCGCCGTTCCCACCGGTCGTACTGCTGCGCGCGGTGCGCGGACCGTCCGTCTCCCGTGTGATGCCATAGTGGGGGGTCCGGCCGGTCCGCCGTCCGGAGTCGGCGGAACCGGTGACGAGGGGTAGGTGCGGGCGTGGACGCGCTGGTGGCGCTCGTCGCCGGGGTGCTGAACAGTATCCGGGGTCTCGGCATCCCGGACGTCTGTCCCGGCGACTGGGCGTGGTCGGTCACCGCCCTCGGCGTGCTGGCCGGCCTGCTGCCCACCGCGGGGGCCGCGGCCGTCGCGCTGATCCGCCGCCGGATCGGCTCCGGCTCGTCGTCCGGGTACGGCGTCGCCGAGTCGGTGCTGATCGGCGGGATCGGCGTGCTGGCGGCCGGCCTGCTCCCGCTCGCCGTGTTCGTCGGGGCCGGCGGGGTGTTCGCCCGGGCCACCGCGGGTGACCCGGTGGTGCCCGGGCTGTCCGCCTCGGCCACCGACTCGATCCGGGTGGCGACCTGCGAGATCGTCGGCACCCAGAGCAGCTACCTGGGCCGGGGCAGCGTCGCCGGTGCGATCGGCGGTGGCGACGTCGTCACCTCGGTGACGGCCGTCGTGCTGCTCGGGATCGTGCCGCTGCTGGCGGTCATGCTGGTCGCCGTCCAGGCCCGCACCGCGCTGCGCCGCGGCCCGCGCTGGCCCGCCAAGTTCTTCTGGCTGCCGCTGTTCTCGCTGATCGTGCTGACCGCGGCCGTCCCGGCCGGGACCGCCGAGCACCTGTGGGTCGGCATCCTCGGCGGCAGCCTGCTCGGCGTACTGGTCGTCCCGATGTTCCCGCCCCCGTCCCGGGCCAAGATCGACCGGATCCGGGCCGCCCGGGACGCGCCGCCGGAGTCGCGGCCCGTGCCGACCGGCTCGTCGCGGGCCGGGCGGGGCCCCGGGTCGTCGGCGGCTCCGCAGGTCAGCGCCACGCCGAGCGTCGCGGAGCGGCTGGCCGAGCGGTTCTCCCGCCGGGAGCCGCAGGCCCCCGCCGAGGTGCCGGCGCGCTCCGGCGCCCCGTCGGTGGAGCAGGCCGCGCCCTACGTCGGCTTCGGGGCACCGTCCACCGGCGCGCGTCCACCGTCCGGCCGGGCCCCCGGGGCGCTCGCCCCCGGCTCGCCCCCGGCCGGCCGGCCGCCGTCCGCACCGGCGGCGCATCCCCCGTCCGGCCCCGCCGGGCATCCCGCGGCCGGTCCGCTGCGCGGTCCGCGCTCCGGCGGCCCCTACCCGCCGCCGCCCGGCCCGCCCCGCCGGCCGACCCTGGTCGCGCCGGTCCCCGGCGGACCGCCCCGGGCGCCGCGGTTCCGGCTGCTCAAGCGGCTCGGCGCGGGCGGCTTCGGCGGCGTCTGGCTGGCCCACGACGCCAAGCTCGGGCACACCGTGGCCGTCAAGTCGGCGCACGCCGCCGATCCGGAGACCGAGGAACGGATCCGCCGCGAGGCGGCCGCCCTCGGGTCGATGCGCCATCCCTGCTGCGTCGAGATCTACGACCTGCTGCACGCGTCGTCGGATCCCGGCCTGCGCGGGATGGACGGGCTGGTGATCGTGATGCAGTACGTGGACGGGATGTCGCTGGGCCAGCTGGTCGGCGAGCGCGGCACGCTCGACGACATCTCCGCCGCCCGCATCTGGACCGGCATCGCCGGGGCGCTGGACACCGCGCACCGCTCCGGGGTGCTGCACCGCGACATCAAGCCCGGCAACATCGTCGTCGACCCGCAGGGGCACCCGCACCTGATCGACTTCGGGATCGCCCGCAAGCAGGGCGACTCGACGCTGACCCAGACCGGGTACGTGCTCGGCACGCCCGACTACCTCGCCCCGGAGACGGCCGCCGGGAAGCCGGCGTCGCCGTCGTCGGACGGCTGGCAGCTGGCGGCCGCGGTGTCGTTCGCGCTGAGCGGGCAGCCGCCGCGCGGCGAGTCCGGCGACGCCGTCGCCGGGCTCCGGGCGGCCGCCGCCGGCGCCAAGCTGACCCACCTGCCCAGCCGCACCGCCCACCTGTCGCTGCTCAAGCAGGCGCTGCGGACCGAGCCGCACCGGCGGCCGGAGCTGAGCACGGTCCGGTCGAAGCTGGACGGGTGGCTGCAGCGGCAGGGGTACCGCTCGGACGGGCCGGTCACCGCGGTGTTCGACCGGCGCTGAGAGGGCCGGACACACGGCCGGCTCGGTGCGGGAACTTGATCCAACCGATCGGGCCCGAGCGACCGACTTCGAACTGGGACGAGGTCACGTGGTCTCGTCGACGAGCCTTTGTGCACGACAGGCGAGGTGGAGGAAGAGCCGCTGGTCGGTGTCGCCCTCGTCGATTCCCAGCACCTCGAAGGCCCGTTGCACTCGGTAGCGGATCGCGTTGCGGTGCAGGTGGAGGGCCTCCGCGGTGCGGGCGGCCGAGCACTGGAGGTCCAGGTAGGTGCCCACCGTGTCGATCATCGCCTGGCGTTTGGCGGGCGAGAGATCGGCGATAGGCGCGAACAGCCGGTCGATGGACTGCCGTACGGTGGGCGAGCCGTACCATTCCAGGAGCGTCGCCCGCATCCCGACGGCGTCGAAGTGCACCGGTACGTTGCTGCGCCTCCGGAACCGGGCCGAGGACACGGCGAGCCGGGCCTCGGTGGCGCTGCTGGCGAGCCCGGCGATGCCGGGCCGCGCCGTGCCTGCCCCACAGAAGATCCGCAGCCCGGCTGCCCGTCCGGAGAGTGCCTTGACCACGAAGTCGAGCTGACGGCGCAGCCGGGCGTGATCCTCGGGGTCCGGGGCGGTCCTCGTGGTCCAGAGCAGGAGGAGCACCGCCGGGTCGTGCCCCACGTGCCAGGTGCCCGGGAGGCTGCGCGCGGTCTGCAGAGCCAGGCCGGCCAGCTCGTCCCGCAGCTCGAAGGCGGCGAGATCGCCGCCGGTCACCTCCAGGAGATTGTCCGGCTCGATCCGGACGATCACGTGCCAACCGTCCACCGGAATGCCGAGCCTACGTGCGGACGGGGCGATCGTTGCCCGCTGAGAGCGGTCCGCCTCCACGAGCTGGACCAGCACCTCACCCGTCGAACGGCGGCTGACCTGCTCGGCCCGGGACCGCTCGGCAGCCAGCCGGGTGGTCTCGGCGGCGACTCGCCACAGAACCATCTCCAGCAGTGCGTCCGCGTCAGGGTCACCGGGGCGGTCGGTCCACAGCCGATCGGGGCGCTCCGGTCCGGCAGGCACCGCCAGAGCATCTCCCACCGGGATGCCGAGCCCGACAGCCCGTCCGAGTAACAACCCGACCCGCTCCAACAGCTCGTCAACGGAGCCGAAGGAACCCTCGTCGATCGCGTCGCAGACCGCACGGACACGATCCACGGTCACGCTGAGGCGGTCCGCCGCCTGCCGGACCAGTGTGCCGACCGCCTCGGTCAGGTCGACGTCCGGGGAGAGCCGGACGAGTGCGATGTCGGCCCGCCGCGCCAGCGCCATGGCCGTGAGCGAGACCTTGGCCTCGGGCGGTAGCAGTACGACCAAGCCGGCGACCTCGCGGGCCGCGGCCCGTCGCACTACGACGTCAAAGCGGTAGTCCCCCGCCAGCTCGGCCAGCCCCCGGTCGAGGACGACCAGTGCGCCGGCCGGTGCCATGTCCACCTGGCCGGTGTTGTCCACGAGACGCACCTCGCCCACGGGACGTTCGGGGGGGCCGGTGAGGATCTCGACCCCGCCGGGGTGCCGGCGAACGAGCTGGTCGACCACGGACTCGATCGTGCTCACGGGCGCAGTATGACCCTCTCACCTGGCAATAGGTGCACAGGAAACACGCCTGACGCCGTTCGGACACACTTCGTCACTCTGCACATCTTGAGCGCCAACTTGGTCGATACGCCCATAGGAGTCCGGGGAGACCCCGGCTTAGGTTTCCGGTATGACGAACGACGTCCCGATGCTCGACGAGCAGGACCTGGTGGACCTGTCAGTCGGCTGCACGGTGCTGGCGGGCGGTGGTGGCGGCGATCCGCGGATCGGGTTGCTCATGGCACTCAACGCCGTCCGGCGCACCGGTCCGGTGCAGCTGGTCGACCTGACCTCGCTGTGCCTCGACGACATGCTCGTGTCCGCGGGCATGATCGGCGCCCCGACCGTGATGGTCGAGAAGATCCCCAACGGCAACGAGGGCGATGTGATCCGCGCCGCGCTCGAGGCACGGCTCGGTCGCCCGATCGTCGCGCTCATGCCGATGGAGATGGGCGGGCTCAACGGCATGCTTCCCGTGGCCTGGGCGGCGCATGCCCGGCTCCCCCTGGTGGACGGCGACTTCATGGGGCGCGCGTTCCCGGAGCTGCAGATGTGCACGCCGCACCTCTACGACATCCCCTCCTGGCCTGCCGTCGTGGTCGACGAGCGCTCACAGGTGCTGACCTTCGAGCCTCGGGACAACGTGTGGCTCGAGAGGCTTGCCCGCACCGCCGTCTCCGCGCTGGGCGGGTGCGCGTGCGCAGGTCTGTATCCGATGGACGCCCGCACCGCGGCGACCCCGTTGCTGCGCGGCACCGTGTCCAAGGCAGTCTCGATCGGCCGCACCATCCGGACCGCAATCGACGACCCATTCCGGGCGCTCGATGCCCAGGTCGGGCTGTACCCGCTGCTCACCGGCAAGGTGATCGACGTCGACCGGCGCACCGCGGGGGGGTTCGTGCAGGGGTCGGCCATCGTCGAGGGCATCGAGGAAGACGCGGGTCGGCTCGTGCGCATCGAGTTCCAGAACGAGAACCTGGTCGCGATGGAGGACGGGGAGGCGCTGGCCACGGTGCCGGACATCATCACGCTGCTGGACCGGCACTCCGCGCACGGGATCGTCACCGAGCACATCCGCTACGGCCAGCGCGTCGTGGTCGGGGTGTTCCGTGCGCCCGACCAGTGGCGAAGCGAGCGCGGCCTGGCCACTGTGGGGCCGCGCGCCTTCGGATACGACCTCGACTACGTCCCTGTGGAGGACCGCCATGCCCGGGTCGGTTGACCTGCGGGTCGGCATCGACGTCGGCGGCACCAACACCGATGCCGTGGTCCTCGATTCCGAGAATCGGTTGCTCGCCAAACACAAGACCCCGACAACGTCGGATCTGACCAGCGGCATCACCGCCGCACTGGAGGCAGTGCTGGGTCAGATCGACCAGCCGGTCGAGCGCATCACCCACGTGATGCTGGGTACCACGCACGCCACCAACGCGATCCTGGAACGCCGGGACCTGTTGAAGGTCGCGGTGATCAGGATCGGTGCCCCCGCGACGGTGTCCATCCCGCCGCTTTCCGACTGGCCGAACGACCTGCGCCAGGCCGTGTCTGCCGGCGAGGCCGTGGTGCCCGGCGGATCGGAGGTGACCGGCGGGACGCTGGTGCCCTTTCAGCCCGACGAGGTCGCAGCCTTCCTGGAGAAGGTCCAGGGCACCGCGGAGGCTGTCGCGATCTCGGCGGTGTTCTCACCGGTCTCGGGCGAGCACGAGCGGCTGGCCGAGGAGATCGTGCGGAAGGTCCTCGGCACCGAGATCCCGGTCAGCCTCTCCCAGGGCATCGGCGCGCTCGGGCTGTTGGAGCGGGAGAACGCCTGTATCCTCAACGCCGCCTTGGTGGGAGTGGCCCACAAGGTGGTCCACGGCCTCAGCGCCGCGCTGGCGCAGAACGGGATCGACGCGGCCGCGTTTCTGACACAGAACGACGGAACGTTGATGGGCCTGGACTACGTCCTGCGGTTCCCGGTGCTCACCATCGGCAGCGGCCCGGCGAACAGCATGCGCGGTGCCTGCTATCTCGCGGACGTCTCGGACGCTGTCGTGGTCGATGTCGGCGGCACCTCCAGCGACGTGGGCATGTTGCTCAACGGCTTTCCACGCGAGTCGTCCACACCCACTGACATCGGCGGAGCCCGGACGAACTTCCGGATGCCGGATCTCGTGGCGATCGCCGTCGGCGGTGGGACCCGGGTGAGCGGGACCCCGCAGGACGTCGGCGTCGGGCCGGACAGCGTCGGGTACCGGCTGCGGGACGAGGCCCTCGTCTTCGGGGGATCCACCGCGACCCTGTCCGACGCCGCCGTTGCGGGTGGGCGCGCTGCGTTCGGCGACCCGGCCGCGGTGGCGGGCAAGGAGGAACTGCTGGCCGCGGCCCTGGCCAAGGCGGACGAGCTGGTGTCGGTGGCGACAGACCAGATCAAGACAGCGCGCGGGCCGGTCCCGCTGGTGGCCGTCGGCGGCGGTAGCGTCATCCTCCCGGACGCCATCCCGGGCGTCGAGCGGATCGTTCGTCCTGCGGACTACGACGTGGCCAACGCCATCGGAGCAGCCATCGCGTCTGTGTCCGGCCAGGTCGACAAGGTGTTCAAGCTCGCGGGCCGGCAGCGCCAGGAGGTCGTCGATCTCGCCAGAGCCGCTGCCCGGGACGAGGCGATCAGTGCGGGAGCCGACCCGGCTGCCGTCGAGATCGTCGAGGTCGAGGAGGTTCCGATGGCGTACCTGACCGAGCCGGTGGTCCGGATCCGGGTGAAAGCCGCGGGCCCGCTCGGCCGGATGTGACTGGCACGATCCGTCCGGCCCCACGGAGCCGACCGGGGGAGCCCCGCCCACGCGGCTCCCTGGCGGGCTCGGTGTATCCGCCCGTTCGGGTCTCGCCGATGTCGTCCGAGGCGTGTGCCCCGGCACCGACAGTCCGGGCTCATCGGAGGCCGCGACCTGTGCCTGCTCCGCCGTGGCGTCGGCCATGGCCCGTGATCCCGGAACCGATCGCACCACAGACGCCGGAAGAGGCCGCCAGCGGCCCCGGAGAGGACCCACCATGACCAACCGTTCGCCTGTGGGGGTGTTGGTGCACGGCACCACCCCGCCGGACCAGCTCGTGAACGTCTGCGTAGGCATCGAGGAGGCCGGCTTCGGGGAGCTGTGGCTCTCCGAGGACTACTTCTTCCTCGGCGGCCCGACCAGCGCCGCGATGGCGCTGCAGGCCACCAGAGAGATCCCCGTCGGCATCGGCATTCTGTCCGCCGTCGTCCGGCACCCGGCGGTCACGGCGATGGAGATCTCCACCCTGAGCCTGGCGTACCCGGGCCGGCTGATCACTGGGATCGGGCACGGCGTGCCCTTCTGGACTCGGCAGATGGGCCTCCATCCGACGTCCCCCATGCGGTCCTTGCGGGCGGCGATCGAGACGACACGTGCGCTGCTGGCCGGCGAGACCCTCTCGATCGACGAAGGCCCATTCACCTTCGACCAGGTCTCGCTGGTGCACCCGAATCCTGCCGGCGTGGATCTCTACGCCGGTGTGATCGGACCGAAGTCCCTCGAGCTCGCCGGCGAGATCGCGGACGGGACGGTCATGTCGGTCATCGCGGCACCGAGGTACCTGGACTACGCGAAGCAGCACATCGCGGCAGGTGCAGCGAAGGCGGGCCGAGACGTTTCGACCCACCGGATACCAACCTTCGCCATCTACAGCACCGACGCCGACGGCGATACCGCGAGAGCCGCCGCCCGCGACGGCCTGGCCTTCTACCTGCAGGCGGTCGGCCCGACGCCGATGACCGGCGTCTACGGCATCCACGATCGGCTGGGCGAGATTCTCGCCCTGGGCGACCTCCCCGCGATCGCCGAGGCGCTGCCCGGGGAGTGGGTCGAGGAGTTCACCATTTCGGGCACAGCGAAGGAGTGCGTCGGCAGGATCCGCACATTCCTCGAGGCCGGCGCGACCTCGGTGGTGCTCGCCCCGTTCCCCGCGGAGCACAGCGCCGAGATGCTCGCCCGCACCGCCGCCGACGTTCTACCCCACCTCTAGGAGTCCCGTGAGCGAGATCGTCTTCTTCCTGACCACCTTGCACTCCGAGGACGTCCGCGAGGCGTACGAGACGTGGGTCCGTGAGGTCGACCAGCCCACCGCCCAGGCGCTGCCCGGCGTGGAACGGTACCGGGTCATGCGTCTCGAGGGCCCCGTGATGGATGGGGTGGCCGTCCCGGCCTACAACTACATCGAGGTCCTCGAGGTCAGTGACCTCGAGACCTACCAGAGGTCCCTGGCGGCGACACCGGCGAGCTTCTTCGAACAGTTTCGCAGCCACATCAGCGCCTTCGACGCGGTGGTGGGAAAGGTCCTGCAATGACGGCGCCGGGACTGCTCGCCCGCTCCGAGATCCAGGCGGCGACCTCCGTCGACGACGCCGTCGCCCGTCTTGCTGAGCTGGGTACCGAAGGTGCGCCGTTGGCCGGAGGCACCTGGCTCATGCGCTCGGCCCGTCCGCCGCGGACGTTCATCTCCCTGCAGCGTGTCGCCGAGCTGCGCGAGGTGTCGGTGAACGGCTGGGGAGCGCTCGTCACCCATGCCGAGCTGGCTGCCGCGGCGCTGCCGCCCGCGCTGCACGCCGTCCGCACCGCGGCGCGTACTTCGGCATTCCCGCAGGTTCGCAATGTCGCGACGCTGGGCGGGAATCTCTCCGCCCGCGGCTTCGCCGAGGCAGACCTGGTGCCCGCGCTGCTCGCGCTCGACGCCACCGTCGAGGTCGCGACGCCGGCGGGCAGGCAGCGAACCGATGTCGAGGCTTACCTGCGGGTCGCGCAAAGCTCCGGCCCAGCACTACTCGTGTCCGCGACTGCGCCGGCGCCCATGGGCCGGTTCTCCGGGTACGGGAGGCTCACGGTCCGGGGCGGGGGCGAGTATGCGATCGCCTCCGTGGCGATCGCGGCCGACCTGGACGGGGCGCGCGTCGCCTCCACCGTCCGCGTGGCCGTCGGCTCGGTGGAGGCCCGGGCCCGGCGTTGTCCGGAGGCCGAGGCACTGCTGACGGGCACCGTGCTCGATGAGACATCCGCGCGGGCCGCCGGTCGGGCCGCGGCCGAGGTCCTTACCGCGCGCGACGACCTCCTGGCCCCGGGCTGGTACCGGCTCGAGGTGCTCCCGGTCGTTTTCGCGCGCGCCGCGGCCGACTGTCTTGCCGCCACCCCCGAGGAGACCTCGTGAACTACCGCCTGACCGTGAACGGCCGGGAGACCGAGGTCGATGTGCCCGGCGCGACTCCGCTGGCCGAGGTACTGCGCGACCATCTCCACCTGCGCGGTACCAAGGTCGGCTGCGGGACCGGGCGGTGCGGCTCCTGCACCGTCCGTCTCGGCGACCGTGCGGTCGCCTCCTGCATCCTGCCGGTCGGGCTCGCCGAGGACGAGCCGGTCACGACTGTGGAGGGCCTGGCCGCGCCGGACGGGCCGCGACACCCGGTACAGGACGCCATGGTCGCGCGCCACGGTGTCCAGTGCGGCGCCTGCACACCGGGAATGGTCATGACGCTCGCGACGTTCCTCGACGCCGTGCCCGACCCGGACGACGAGCAGGTACGTGAGGCGCTCACCGGCAACCTGTGCCGCTGCACCGGCTACCACACCATCGTCGATGCCGCGCTCAGCGCGGCGACCGCACGGAAGGACATGCCGTGACCGCCCCCTCGGACACCCCGGTCCGACCCGCAGCAGGCGCCGTCGGCCGATCCATCCCGCGGCCGGACGCCGACGCTAAGGTGCGTGGAGCCGCCGTCTACGCGGTCGACCTCGCCGAGGCGGGCCTGCTGCACGCCGCCGTCCTGCGTGCCGAGATCGCGGCAGCGCGGATCGTCCGGTTGGACACCCGTGCCGCAGCCGCCATGCCGGGGGTTCACGTCGTGGTGACGGGCGCGGACGCACCCGCTCTGTCGGGAATGCTCGTGGTCAAGGACCAGACCGTCTTCGCGATCGACACCGTCCGCTACGCCGGTGAGCCGATCGCCGCCGTCGCGGCCGACACCCCGGCACAGGCTGCGGCCGCGCTGGCAGCGGTCGAGCTGGAGCTCGAGCCGCTCGATCCGGTGGTCGATCTGCACGCGGCCGTGGCCCCCGGCACCCGGTTGGTCCACCCTGACTGGGCCACGTACGAGGCCCCCGTGGCGGGTTTCCGCGGCGGCAACGTGGCGTGGGAGTCGCGGCTGGAGAAGGGCACGGACGAGGAGTGGGCGGCGGCCTTCGCCACTGCGCACCGGGTGATCTCGGACGAGTTCCGGGTCCCGCGCCAGCACCAGACGCCGATCGAGCCGCACGCCTGCGTCGCCACCTACACGTCCGGGCGCTTCACGGTCCACACCTCCACACAGTTCCCGCACTCGGTGCGCACCCGCACCGCCGAGCTGCTGGGGGTAAGGCCCTCGGCGGTCCGGGTCGTCGTGCCGACCGTCGGTGGGGGGTTCGGGGGCAAACTCGACGCGATGCTCGAGCCGATCGCCTGTCTGCTCGCCCGCCGTGCGGGGCGTCCGGTGCGGTTGGTCAATACGCGGGAGGAAGAGCTGGCCACCGCAGGTCCCCGGGAGAACGCGATCCTGCGCCTGCGCACCGCCGTTGACGCCGGCGGGCGGATCCTCGCGCAGGAGGCCGACATCCTCACCGACAACGGCGCCAACTCCAGTGGTGAGACGCTGATCTGCGCGGGCCTGCCCGCGCTGGTGCTCGGCTCGACCTATCGCATCCCGCTCGCCCGCTACCGCACTCGCGTGGCCTACACCACCACACCGCCGACGGCCGCGTTCCGCGGGGTGGGCGGACCCTATGTGGTGTTCGCCCAGGAGGCCCACCTCGACCATGTCGCACGCGAGGCGGGTGTCGACCGCCTCGAGCTGCGGCTGCGGAACGTGCTCGCGGCAGGCGAGGCCATGATCAACGGCCAGGAGCTCGACGACACGATCCTGGTGCAGGCGCTCGAGTCGGTACAGCGCCGGGTCTCGTGGACGCGGAGCACAACCGAAGCCACCTCGCGTCGGTTGCGTGGCACGGCGGTGGTCCCGCTGACGTGGCTGACCAATCCGGGCCCCGGGGAGGCATCGGTCGCGCTCTCCGAGGACGGCACCGTCCTGGTCAGCACCGCGGCTACCGAGATCGGCACCGGTGCGGTGCAGACCGGGGTGCGGCAGATCGTCGCCGAGCGGCTTGGCATCGACGTCGACGACGTGCTGGTGGCGAATCCCGACACCGACACCGCAGGCTTCGACAACGGTGCGCAGGGCAGTCGCACCACCTACGGCGCGGGCAACGCCGCCGGACAGGCCGCGGGGGAGCTGCGCGAGCAGATCCTGCACACCGCGGCCGGAATGCTCGAGGCCGCCGAGGCGGACTTGGAGATCGTGGGAGACCGGGTGCGAGTCGTGGGTAGCCCGGGGGCCTCGGTGGCACTGTCCGCGGTGAGCCGGGCGGCGATGTGGTCGGGCGGCCCACTCTCCGCCACCGGGCGGTTTGTCTCCCCACCCCCTGAGTTCGACGCGGGCTGCATGATCGGAGCCCTCTTCACCACGATCAATGCCACCTCGTCGCACGCCCACGCCGCCGAGGTGGAGGTCGACCCGGACACCGGGGAGGTCACCATCCTGCGCTACGTCGTGGCCCAGGACGTGGGCCGGGCGGTAAACCCGGCGATGATCGCCGGACAGGTCAACGGCGGCGTCACCCAGGGCCTCGGGTACGCGCTGTACGAGGATCTGCGCATCGGGCCGGACGGAAGAGTGCTCGACCGGGACCTGGAGACCTATCGCATACCCACCGCCCTCGATGTCCCGCCCATCGACCTGGAGATCCTCGAGAACCCTCTGCGCAACGGCCCCTACGGGGCGAAGGGCGTCGCCGAGCCGCCGATCGTCCCGGTCGCCGCGGTCGTCGCCTGCGCGGTCGCCGATGCCATCGGGGCACCCCTCACCGAGCTGCCCCTCACCCCGTTCGCCGTACTTGCCGCCTTGCGGCAGAGGTGACCGTGACGGCTGGGACAGGCCCGGGTGCGCTCACCGCGGGCGAGAGCTGCGGCGACGTCGACTCCGACGAGGCGGTGTCGCCGAGGGGTCGCGCCGCCATCTCATCGAACTCGTGACCATATGCCAGGACGCCGCTCCGAAGCGCGTCCGAAACAATTCATTGCCATGCATTCTGGAACTCGAGAACTGTGGCAAACGGTCCATAGAAGCGACTCCCGACGACCGATTCTCTTTCTCGTCCGACGCCCAAACCTGGGGACCTGAGGAGCAGCAGCCGAATCATGACCACCACCACCGAACCGGTCGAGAGCCGGACCAAATACACCGGGGCGCGAATCAGGCGCACCGAAGACCCGCGCCTGCTCGCCGGCCGGGGTCAATACATCGACGACGTCACCGTGCCGAAGATGCTCGAGGCGGCTGTCCTGCGCAGCACCCACGCGCACGCACGGATCCGGAACATCGACGTCACTCGGGCACGCGCGTTGCCCGGCGTCTTCGACGTGATCGTCGGCACGGACCTTGCCGAGCTGGCCGAGCCGCAGCCGGTGATCTGGTTCCCGATTCCCGAGCAGCGCATCGCCCGCGTCCACGCCTTGGCCGTCGAGCGGGTCCGCTGGGTCGGCCAGGCGGTCGCCGCAGTGGTCGCCACCGACCGCTACGTCGCCGAGGACGCGCTCGAGTTGATCGAGGTCGACTACGAGCCGTTGCCGGTGGTGGCCGACCTCGACGCGGCCCTCGCCCCCGGCGCTCCACGGTTGTTCGCCGACTGGCCGGACAACGTGAGCGGCGCACTGACCTATCGAAACGGCGACGCGGACAAGGCGTTCGCGACCGCCGACCTGGTGGTATCAGGCACCTTTGACCATGGCCGCACCTTCGGCTGCCCGCTCGAGCCGCGGGGCTGCATCGTGAACTGGGACTCTTTCGAGGGCACCCTCGACGTCTGGCTCGGCACTCAGTCGCCCAACCTCGCCCGCGACCTGTTCGGGGAGGTGTTCGGGATCCCGGTCCACAAGATCAGAGTCCGTACCCCGAACTTGGGCGGCGGGTTCGGCAACAAGTTCGACTTCTACCCCGAGGAGGTCATCGCCGCCGTGCTGTCACGGCGTACGGGCCGGCCGGTGAAGCTGTTGGAGAGCCGGGCCGAGAGCTTTGCGGCCACCGGGCACTCCCGCGACCAGCGCATGGATTTCGAGATGGCGCTCCGAAGCGACGGCACGATCGTCGGGTTGCGGGGGACCGCCTACGGCGTACTGGGGGGCGCGCTGGGCACCGTCGGCTCTGGTCCGCCCTGGGCATCGGTGCTGACCTGCATGGGACCGTACAAGATTCCCAACTTGGAACTGAACCTGAAGGCGGTGGTGACCAACCGCTCGCCCTACGGCTCCTATCGTGGCTGGGGTGCGCCGAAGGGCAATCTCGTCCACGAGCGGCTGATCGAGATGGCCGCGCGCGAGCTGAGAATGGATCGCGCGACCATCCGGCGCAAGAACTTTCCGGCCCCGGACGAATTCCCGTACTTCACCGGTGCCATCTTCACCTTCGACAGCGGCCGCTACGCCGACTGTCTGGACCTGGCGATGAGCAAGGTCGAGGAACTCGGCTGGCGGGACCGCCAGGCGCAGGCTCGCGCCGAGGGGCGCTGTGTCGGGATCGGCTACTCCTTCCACATCGAGCCGAGCGGCTACGGGCCCAGCCGGATCCTCAACCTCGCCGGGCTTACCCACTCCGGCTTCGATGAGGCGACCGTGCGGATGGACTCCACCGGCAGGGTGACCATCTACACCGGACAGATCAACATGGGGCAGGGCACCCACACGGTGTACTCCCAGCTCGCTGCGGACACTCTCGGCATCCCGATGGAGGACGTCCTCGTTGTCACCGGTGACACCGACTCGTGCCCCTACACCGGGTACGGCACGGGGGGCAGCCGCGCGACCGCACTCGGTGGGGCCGCGGTCCTCCGGGCGGGCGAGCGGCTGCGTGCCAAGATCCTCCGGGTCGCCGGACAGCTTCTCGAGGCGTCGCCCGACGACCTGGACATCGACGATGGCACCATCTCTGTCCGGGGCACCACGGGGCCCACGGTGACGACACGGGACGTCGGCGACGCCGCCTACCGACGGCTGCGCGACCGGCTCCCGGAGGAGGAGATGCCGACCCTCGAGGAGGTCGACGTCTTCGACCCGGTCAACATGGCGACCTCGTTCGGCTGTGCTGTGCTGCTCGCCGAGGTCGACCCGGAGACCGGGACGGTGACCCTGCTCGACTGCCTGCAGGCCCACGACTGCGGGACAGTGGTCAACCCGATGCTGGTCGACGGTCAGTTGGCCGGGGGCCTGGCGCAGGCGATGGGTGGTGCGCTGCTCGAGGAGCTCGTCTACGACGGGGACGGCCGGCTGCACACCGGCAGCTTCCGGGACTACCTGCTGCCCACGGCCAGCGACATCCCACCGTTCAGCTTCTTCCACCAGGAGACACCCGCACCGGACATCCCGGGCGGGATGAAGGGGGTCGGGGAGGCGGGCACGATAGCTGGGGTGTCGCTTGTCGCGAGCGCCATCGACGACGCGCTGCGCGACCACGGAGTGACCGTGACACGCTTCCCCGTCACCCCGCACCGGCTCCTGGCGCAGATCCGCGAGGCCGCCGAGAACGGTGCGGCTCGGTGAAGCCGCCCGTCGTGGGATACGCCCGGGCCGGGGATGTTCAGGAGGTCGTCGCCATGCTCGTCGAGCACGGCGCGGACGCCACGGTGCTCGCCGGCGGGCAGAGCCTGATGCCAATGCTGTCCTTCCGGCAGGCCCGGCCGTCGTTCCTGATCGACATCAACCGCGTCGAGGCACTGGATTTCGTCCGGGACGAAGGCGAGAGCCTGCTGCTCGGCGCGACGACCCGGCAGCGCGACGTCGAGACGAACCCGGTCGCGGCGGCCGCGATCCCGTTGTTGCCAGAGCTTCTCGGTCACGTCGGGCACGTGACCAACCGCAATCGAGGGACGGTCGGTGGCAGCCTGGCGCACGCCGATCCGGCGGCCGAGCTGCCTACCCTGGTCACCGCACTGGACGGTGAGCTGATGGTGGAGGGCCCGCGCGGTCCTCGTACCATCGCGGCCGAAGACTTCTTCCTCGCGCCGCACCGGACCTCCATGGGGTTCGACGAGGTGCTCACTGCCGTCCGGCTTCCCCGGTTGCCCGCCGGCACTGCGGTGGCGGTAGAGCAGATCGCCCGTCGTCACGGCGATCTCGCCGTCGTCGGCGTCATCGCGGCGATCCGACTTGGCCCGGACGGTGCGATCGACCTGGTTCGGCTCGCCGCGAGCGGAGTCGGCCCGGTCCCGGTCCGGCTCCACGCCGTGGAGACCGCCCTGACCGGGGTGGCCCCCACGACCGAGGCCATCGACGCCGTGGCCGAGGCGGTGTCCGCCGCCGTCCAGCCGCCGGACGACATCCATGCCCCCGCGTCCTACCGGCGCGACATGGCCTGCCTGCTCGTGAAGCGGGCGGTCGGGGAAGCCCTCCGACGCAGCGAGGTGAGCGAATGACCGACAGGCAGACCGTGTCGATGACTATCAACGGGCACGTCTACACAGATGAGGTCGAGCCTCGGCTCACCCTCGCGGACTTCATCCGCCGCCACTGCGGGCTCACTGGGACCCATCTGGGTTGCGAGCACGGTGTCTGCGGGGCGTGCACGATCATGGTGGACGGCAAGACCGCGCGGGCGTGCCTGATGCTCGCGGTGCAGGCCGACGGCTGCACCCTCACCACAGTCGAGGGCCTGGCCGAGGGGGAGCGATTGACCCCGCTGCAGGAAGCTTTCTGGAACAACCACGGCCTGCAATGCGGTTTCTGCACCCCCGGCATGCTGATGTGCGCCACCGAGCTGCTGCAGACCGACCCCGACCCCACGGCGGAGAAGGTGCGGACGTGTCTGTCTGGCAACCTCTGCCGCTGCACGGGCTACGACTCCATCGTCACCTCCGTCCTCAGCGCGGCGGAGCGGCTTCGGAGCTGACAGCTCGCCCCCCAGTCGGACGACATCGCCGGTGTCGGACGACGGGAGCCGAAGGTGCCGCCGGGTTCGGCGGCACCTTCGGTGGGCAGCTCTGCGTGGTCGGGTAGCGGGCTGGGGGGCCGACGGCCACGATCAGGCCGGTGCCCCGGTCACGGCGCGCAGCCCGGCGTCGAAGTGCGACATGACCTCGTCGACGAGCTCGGGGAGGTCCGGGTCCCGCGGGTCGGCGCCGTGGTCGCCGAGCCAGTGCTGCACGGCCACCCGCAGCCCGGTCACCGCCGCCGCGGCGACCAGCACCGGGTACAGATCGCGGGCCGGATCGGCCCCGGTGCGGGCGACGACGGCCTCGGCCAGCGCCTGCTCCTGGGCCACATACGCGGCGAGCTGGTGGGCCAGCAGCGTGGGGTGCCCGCGCAGCACCCGCATCCGCAGCACCCGCTGCCGGTGCTCCGGATCGGCGACGACGGCGCGCAGGGCGTGCCGCAGCGACTCGGGGACCGGCTCGTCGGCCGGGCGGGCGGTGAACGCCTCGACCAGCACGTCGGTCGAGGCGGCATTGCCGGCGACGACCGCCTCCTCCTTCGAGGTGAAGTAGTTGAAGAAGGTGCGCGGGGCGACGTCGGCGGTGTCGGCGATCTGCTCGACCGTGACGTGCTCCAGGCCGCGTTCGCTGCACAGGCGCAGCGCCGCCGACGCGATCGCCGTCCGGGTGGCGGCCTTCTTGCGCTCCCGGCGGCCGGGGACGGCGTCAGCCACGGTCGGCCCCCACGTTCTCCCGGGCCGGCGGATCGATCACGGACACGATCTCCGGCCGTTCCCGGCCGTCGCCGGGCTCGATGTCGACGTCGAGGCGCAGCCCCTCCTGCGGCACCGTCACCCGGTGCGCGGCCGGCCTGCCCTCCCACCGGTAGACGGTGGACACCGTGCCGGTGGCCACGCAGAGCCGGTAGCGGCCGTCGGCGTCGGCGCGGGTGCTGCCGAGCTCGGCGCCGTGCCGGTCGATCACGGTCAGCACGGCGCCGCCGGCCGGGGCGCCGTCAGCGCGGACCACGCCGTGCAGCACCGGGCCCGGCGCGTCGCCGTGGGTCGGCTCGGCGGGCAGGTCGAGGGTGTCGCGCAGCGGCACCTCGCGCAGGGCGAGGATCGCCAGCAGCGCCAGGGAGGCCAGTGGCGCGGCCACCAGGAAGATCATCGCGGTGGCGTGGCCGTAGGACTCCATCACGATCGCGCGCACCGGCTCCGGCAGCTCGGCCAGGTTCGGGACCTGTCCGCCGCTCACCGGCCCGGCCCCGTCGGCGAGGCCGGCGTCGGCCAGGCCGGCGGTCGTCCGGCTGCCGACCACCGACGCCAGCAGCGCGCCCAGCCCGGCGACGCCTGCCGAGCCGCCGAGCGACCGGAAGAAGGTCACCGTGGAGCTGGCCGAGCCCATGTGCCGCAGCGCCACCGTGTTCTGCACCGCGAGGACGAGGTTCTGCTGGGTGGCGCCGACGCCGAGGCCGACCAGCGCCATCGTGAGCGCCACCTGCCAGTACGGCACCGTCGAGGAGATCACCGCGCCGCCGAGCGCCAGGCCCGCCGTCAGCAGCACGCCGCCGCCGACCAGGTAGCGCTTCCAGGCGCCGTAGCGGGTGATCAGCTGCCCGGCGACGGTCGAGGCGAGGAACATGCCGCCGATCATCGGCAGGGTCAGGAACCCGGCCTCTGTGGCGGTCGCGCCGCGCGCCAGCTGGAAGTACTGGGACAGGAAGATCGTGGAGCCGAACATCGCGACGCCGACGAACAGGCTCGCGGCGGTCGCCAGGACCACGGTGCGCTCCCGGAACAGGAACGGCGGTACCACCGGCTCCTTCGCCCGCCGCTCGACGACGACGGTCAGCGCCAGCAGCACGATCCCGCCCGCGATCAGCCCGATCGAGATCGGCGAGGTCCAGGCGAACTGCTTGCCGGCCAGCGACATCCACAGCAGCAGCGCGGAGACGCCTGCGGCGATGAGCAGCGCGCCGAGGTAGTCGATGGAGACGTCGTCGCGCTTCTCGGTGGGGACGTTCAGCGTGCGCTGCAGCACGACCATCGCGATCGCGGCGAGCGGGACGCCGACGAAGAAGCACCAGCGCCAGCCCAGCGGCGAGTCGACGATGACCCCGCCCAGCAGCGGGCCGCCGACGACCGCCAGCGACATGATCGCCGAGAGGTAACCCATGTACCGGCCGCGCTCGCGCGGGGTGATGATCGCCGCGATGACCACCTGGGTCAGCGCTTGCAGGCCGCCCATCCCGAGCCCCTGCAGCACCCGGAAGCCGATCAGCTGGGACGTCGAGACCGCCAGCCCGCACAGCAGCGAGCCGATCAGGAAGATCCCGATCGCCGCCTGGACCAGCAGCTTCTTGGGGTAGAGGTCGGCCAGCTTGCCCCAGATCGGGGTGGACGCCGTCATCGCCAGCAGGGCCGCCGAGACCACCCAGGTGTACTCGGCCTGGGTGCCGCCGAGATCGCCGAGGATCCGGGGGAGCGCGTTCGAGACGATCGTGCTGGACAGCACGCCGACGAACAGGGCCATGAGCAGGCCGGTCAGCGGGAGCACCACGGTCCGGCGGTGGGTGGCCGCCTCCTCCGGGGAGCGGGTAGTTGACGTCACACAACGATCGTACGCGAAAATCGTGCAGCGAGTGCAAGTTTGCCGACCGTGCTTCGCGTACACCGGGCACCGGTGCTCAGGCCGCGGGCAGCTCCACCACGACCGTGCTGCCCGCCCTGGGCGAGCTGCGCACGGTGACCCGGCCGCCCGCGTCCTCGGCCGCCCGGCGGACCAGCGGGAGGCCGACGTGGCCCGGCGCGGGATGCGCGTCGGGATCGAATCCGGTGCCGTCGTCGGACACGGTGAGCCGGGCCCGCCCGCCCGGCCCGCCCTGCACGGCCAGCTGCACGGTGATCCGGTCCGCCGCGGCGTGCGTCCGCGCGTTGCGCAGCAGCTCGCCCGCCATCCGGTGCAGCAGCACCGCGGTCCGGTCGCCCAGCCCGTCGGTGGCGCCGGTCTCGACCGCGGCGACCGGCTCGCCGGCCGTCGCGAGCGCCCGCAGCGCGGCGGGCAGCCCGGCCGCGTCGATCTCGTCGGGCAGCAGCTCGTCGAGCACCGAGCGGATCCGGGTCATCCCGTCGCCGACGCTCTCCCGCGCCCGGGACAGCAGCTCCGGGCGGGCCGGGGCGAGATCCAGCATCATCCCGGCCGAGGCGAGACCGGGCAGGACGTCGTCGTGCAGCCGGCGGGCCAGGTCGCGGCGGGCCAGCTCGCCCGCGGCCAGCCCGTAGAGCGCCGCGTCCCGGCGCTCGGCCCGCTCCCGGTCCCGGCGGCGGGCCAGCGCGACCGACATCGGCAGCACGGCCAGTGCCACCGCCAGCAGGCCGGCGATCACCGGCGGCACCAGCAGGCCGAGCGCCCGGATGGTGGCCCCGGTGACGTCGACCGGGACGTAGACCTCCAGCCGGGCCGGTCGGCCGGCCGCGTCGGTGAAGCCGAGGAACACCTCGCGCTGGCTCGGGCCCTGCTCGTAGCGGTGCTCGTCGTCGGCCGGGACGGTGAGCACGACGGCCGCGCCGCCGTCCAGCCGGGCGGCGAGATCGGGATCGAACCGCCGGGTCAGGCCCTCGACCTTCGGCTCGTCGGAGAACACCACCCGCGCCGACGGCCCCTCGACCAGCCATACCTTGACCCGGCTGACCATCCCGACGGTGCGGAACGGGGCGACGTCCTCCAGCAGCCGCTTGCGCGCCTCCGGTCCGGCGGCGGCCAGGTCGCGGTCCGCCAGCGGCACGACGACGGCCGCCGCGACCCGGCGCGAGACCTGCTCGGCCCGCCGTACCGCCTCGTCGTGCGCGAGCCACCACACCCCGGCCACGACCAGCGCGCAGACCAGCAGGACCGCGGCCAGCGTGGCGAGCGCGTGCCGGAGCAGGGTCCGGCGGACGACGGTCACGGCAGCCCGGGCGGCCGGGCCGGGGCCGCCGGTTCGCCCTCCGGGTCGAACGCGACCAGGCCCACCCGCTCGGCCTCCACCACGGCCTCCAGCTGGGACCGGGCGCCGAGCTTGCCGAGCAGGGCGCGGACGTGGTCGCGCACCGTGTGCAGCGAGAGCCCGAGCTGGCCGGCGATCCGGGTGACGTCCCGGCCATGCGCGAGCGCGGCCAGCACGTCCGCCTCGCGCGGGGTGAGGTGCGGCGCGTCCGCGGCGGGCGCGGCCGGTGCGGTGCCGCCGGCCGCCACCGCGCGCACCGCGGCGAGGACCCCGGCCAGCGGGGTGTCCTTGCCGAGGAACCCGGCGGCCCCGGCGATCTCCGCCTCCCGGGCGGGCGCGGCCCGCGGATGCGCGGTCAGCACCAGTGCCCTGGCACCCGCCTCGTGCACATCGGGCAGCAGGGTGAGGCCGCCACCGGGCAGCCGGACGTCGAGCAGCACGACGTCGACCGCGCCGTCCGCGAGCAGCGGGCGGGCGTCTGCGACCGAGTGCGCCACACCGGCGACGGACAGGTCGGGCTCGGCGGACAGGCCCAGCGCCAGCAGATCGGTGAACGAACGGTGGTCGTCCACCAGGAGTACCCGCACCATGCCTGAGCACCCCCTCAATTCTCGGGAGATCCGGGGAACCTGGCCAGAGGTTAGCCTGCCCTCGCCCTGGACGGGAGTGATCGGACACTCCCGGCTTTCCGGGCTGGTACGACCGAACTTCGGAGGACCCTCACGTGACCCGATCGACGAGACGCGGCGTGCTTGCCGGCGCGTTCCTCACCGTCTCCCTGCTGGTCGCCGCCTGTGGCGGCGGCACCCCGGCCGAGCCGGCACCGGAGGAGGACGGCCCGCGCAGCCTGACGCTCTACTCCGGGCGCGACGAGGAGCTCATCGGACCGCTGATCCAGCAGTTCCAGGAGCAGTCCGGCATCACCGTCGACACCCGGTACGGCTCGACCACCGAGATGGCCGCGCAGCTCGGCGAGGAGGGCGCGAACACCCCGGCGCAGGTCTTCCTCTCCCAGGAGTCCGGCGCGCTCGGTGCGCTCGCCGAGGGCGGCGCGTTCGCCCCGCTGCCCGGCGACGTGACCGGCGCCGTCCCGGCCGAGTACACCTCGACCGACGGTTCCTGGGTCGGCCTGACCGGCCGGGCGCGGGTGATCGCGTACAACACCCGGGTCCCCGAGGCCGAGGTCCCGGCCGACGTCAAGGAGCTCACCGGGCCGGAGTGGAGCGGCCGGGTCGGGATCGCGCCGACCAACGCGTCGTTCCAGGCGTTCGTCACCGCCATGCGGCTGATCGACGGCGAGGACGCCACCCGTCAGTGGCTGTCCGACATCCGGGACAACGACCCGCAGATCTTCCCGCGGAACACTGCCATCCTGGAGGCCGTGGACAGCGGAGCGGTGGACGTGGGCCTGATCAACCACTACTACGTGGCGGCGGCCGAGACCCCGCCGGCGAACACGGCGCTGAAGTTCGGTGCGCCGGGTACCGCGAGCGCACTGGTCAACGTGACCGGCGCCGCGATCCTCGCCGGTGCGGCCGAGTCGACCGAGGCCCAGGAGCTCGTGGCGTTCCTGGTCTCGCAGCCGGCCCAGGAGTACTTCGCGACCGAGACCGGTGAGTACCCGCTGATCGAGGGTGTCGCCGGACCGGCGGACATGCCCGCGCTCGCCGAGCTGGGTGCCCCGGACGTCGACCTGGCCGACCTGAAGGACCTCGACGCGACCACCCAGCTGCTCACCGAGGTCGGTCTGCTCTGACCGTGCTCCACCGCACTGAAGGCACTCACGGCACTGCAGGCAGTGCCGGCACTGCGGGCGCCGGCCGTTCCGGGATTCCGGGACGGCCGGCGCCCCGGCCCGCGGGGGCGCCCCGCCCCCCCCCCCCCGCGGGCCCCGCCGCGCGGTCCCCGCCGCCCCCGGGATCGGGAGAGCGGGGGGGGGGGGAAGAGGGTTGACGGGTGGGTGTT
Source organism: Pseudonocardia sp. NPDC046786 (assembly GCF_040645415.1). Classification (NCBI taxonomy): domain Bacteria; kingdom Bacillati; phylum Actinomycetota; class Actinomycetes; order Pseudonocardiales; family Pseudonocardiaceae; genus Pseudonocardia; species Pseudonocardia sp. NPDC046786. Next base: position 57,630 of record NZ_JBEYYF010000031.1, read on the forward strand.
TGT
>NZ_JBEYYF010000032.1:0-57229 GCF_040645415.1 Pseudonocardia sp. NPDC046786
GCACGCCTGCCGGTCCCCGACCTGGCCCCGTTTTACACGGGTTGGGTCGGGTGGCGCCCGCCAGGTGGGCGCCACGCTCCACAACGCGTGATCAGCTGATGGCGGCCCGGACCTGGTCCGCGTGCGCCTGGGCCCAGGCCGCCACCGTGGTGCCGGGGCGGCCGGTGACCTCCTCGACGACGCCGCTGGGGGCCGGTTCGACGTCCCGCAGGAGCCCGAGGATGGTGTGCACCAGGAACTCGGCGGTCTCCCGGCCGGCCGAGGGCTCCAGCGCCGCGACCGCCGCCTCCTCGCTCACCTGCTCGAACGCGATCGGGACGCCGGTGGCCGCGGCGAGTGCGGCCACCGCCTGCACCCGGCTCACCCGTTCCGGCCCGGTGAGGGTGAGCGCGCGACCTGCATAGCCGTCCTCGGTGAGCGCGACGGCCGCCACCTCGGCGATGTCGGTCATCGCGGTCGGCGTGCTCGCCAGGTTCGGCCACGGTTCCCGCACGACGCCGGTCGCCCGGATCTGCGGGTACCAGACACGCACGTTCTCCACGAAGTCGGCAGGCCACAGGTGCGTCCACTCCCGGGCGCCCGCCTCCACCGCGCCGGTGACCGATCCCCACCAGCTCTCCGGCTCCCCGGACAGGTCCACCACGTGCTCGACGCCCGCCGCCGTGGCCCGGTCGACCACCTCGGCGGCCGTTTCCTCCACCGGGGCCAGGTACATGGCGCGGACGCCGTCGAACACGCCGTCCAGCGTCGACGGCTGCCGGACCGACCCGCGGACGACCTGCACGCCGTCCGGCAGCGCGGCGCGCACCGGATCGACGGTCAGCGCCCGCACCGGACCGGCGCCGCGCGCCAGCAGATGGTCGACGACGAGACGTCCGATGTTCCCCGTCGCGCCGGTCACCAGGATGGTCATGACAGCCCCCTTCGCTTCACCCGGTACACCGTACCGTCATTTACGTACGGTGTACCGAGTGAATCTGCGGCTCACGATCGACGGGCTCAGTGCGTCCGGCTGCGATCCGGGTCGTGCTCCGCATCCGGCTCCTCGCGCCCGCGCAACCGGGGCAGGAAGCGGCCGGTACGGCTGCGGTAGGCGTCGTACTCCGCGCCCAGCGCGCTGCCCAGTCCCGGCTCGTACACCGCGCGGGCCTGGATCTGCACCGCGACCAGGATCAGCACCCCGGCCAGCACGCCGAGCAGCGTCGGCGAGATGAACAGCATCCCGGCGCAGCCCACGATCAGGCCGGTCAGCGCGGGATTGCGCACCCGGCTGTGCAGACCGCCGGTCGCGAGGACCGGCCGGCGTGCAGCGGCGGCGGCAGCAGAGCCGGGATCGGTGCCGCCGGCCGCCGCCGCACCCGCCTCCGTCGCCGACCGCCGCCACACCGTGCCGAGCTGCAGTGTCGCGATCGCGACCACCGCGAACCCGAGCAGCAGCAGCCCGGCCCCGACGACGGCGACACCCGGCCGGGCCAGCACCGCGATCGGCTCCAGCACGCCGAGCGCGACCAGCAGCGGGGCACCGAAGCCGAGCAGCGCGGCGACGAGCAGCAGCAGCCGGGCCCACCAGGCCGGGCTGCCCGGGGTGCGGACGACCTCCAGCCGGCGCTCGCCGCGGGCCCGGTGCGCACGGCCCCGGAGCCAGACGGTGATCCCGACCCCGAGCACGCCGAGCAGGACCGCGGCCCAGCCGGCGACCCGGTCGTCGATCAGCGCCGCGGCGTCCGACCAGGCGTCCGGCCCCCACACCTCGGGCACCGCCTCGACGAACAGCCAGGTACCGAAGACGAAGAACATCAGCGCGGCGCCGATCGAGATGACCCGCTCCGGCAGCCGCTGGCCGAGCTTGCGGCCGACCACGATCGCCATCGCGTCGGCGGCGACCATGCCCAGCGTGGAGCCCAGCCAGACGCCGAACCAGTTGTACTGGGTGGCCAGCGTGATGGTGGCCAGCATGGTCTTGTCGCCCAGCTCGGCCAGGAAGAACGCGACCGACGCGGCGACCACCGCCGAGCCGCCGGCCCGCTTGGCCTTGCGTTCCTCGTCGTCGGTGAGCGAGTCCCCGCGCAGGGTCCACGCGCCGAAGCCGATGAAGGCGACCGCCGCGACCAGTGAGATCCAGCCGGTCGGGAGCGACGCGCCCAGGCCGACGCCGACGGCCACCGAGACCAGGTGGGTCACCGAGGTGGCGATCGTGATCCCGATGAGCACCGGGATCGCCTTGAAGCGGGTCGCGAACGTGAGGGCCATGAGCTGCGACTTGTCGCCGAGCTCGGCCACGAAGATGACACCGAAACCGACCGCGAACGCGACCAGGAAACCGTCCATGTCCATCCCTCGATCTCGCGCCGGATCGAGGTAGTGGGGATCCTCGATCCGGCACTGCCGGATCGAAGGTCTCGCTCGCCTGGTGGTGGTCAGGCCGCCGCACCCGGGGCCGCCACCGAGGGCGCGCCCAGTATGTCGAGCGCAGCGTTGGGAGCTACTCCCCTTCGCGTACCCGGCGGACGTTACCGCACCGATCCAGATCCGCTCGACCCCCGGTCCTGTGACCGCCCTCTCACACGGACCGGCCCGGATGGCTTAGCGTCGCGAACGAACCCGCGTCGCCGGTGACCGAGGAGGACCCGCCATGCCCGAGGCCGTCGTCTGCGAGGCCGTCCGCACGCCGATCGGGAAGCGGAACGGATCGCTGGCCGAGGTGCACCCGGTGGACCTGTCGGCGGCCGTGCTCGACGCGCTGGCGCAGCGGACCGGGATCGATCCCGGCGTCGTCGACGACGTGGTGTGGGGCTGTGTGAACCAGGTCGGCGACCAGGCGGCGCAGATCGGCCGGTACGCGCTGCTCGCCGCCGGCTGGCCGGAGACGGTGCCCGGCGTCACGCTCAACCGGGCCTGCGGGTCGAGCCAGTCGGCGTTCGACTTCGCTGCCGGGATGGTGCTCGCCGGGCAGTACGACGTCGTCGTCGCCGGGGGCGTCGAGTCGATGACCCGGGTGCCGCTCGGCGCCGGACGCGACCTGGGCCGCCCGTACGGGCCGCTGGTCCGCGAGCGCTACCGGGCCGACCTGACCTCCGGCGAGTTCCCGAACGCCGACTTCAACCAGGGTGTCGGCGCCGAGCGGATCGCCCGCGACTGGAAGCTCTCGCGCACCGAGCTCGACGAGTACGCGGCCCGCTCGCACGAGCTCGCCGCCGCCGCGATCGACTCCGGCGCGTTCGACCGGCAGCTGGCCGCGGTCCCCGGCGCCCCCGGCTTCGACGCCGACGAGGGGCTGCGCCGCGGCACCACCGCAGGCACCCTCGCCGGGCTGACGCCGTCGTTCGCCGCGGACGGCGTGATCCACGCCGGGAACAGCTCGCAGATCTCCGACGGCGCGTCCGCGGTGCTGGTCACCACCCCGCAGCGGGCCCGCGAGCTGGGCCTCACGCCGATCGTGCGCTACCACTCGGGCGCGGTGTCCGGCGCCGACCCGCTGCGGATGCTGACCGGGCCGATCCCGGCGACCCGCAAGGTGCTGGGCCGGGCAGGGCTCGGCGTCGCCGACATCGGCGCCTTCGAGGTGAACGAGGCGTTCGCGCCCGTCCCGCTGGCGTGGCAGGCCGAGTTCGGCGCCGATCCGGCCCGGCTCAACCCGCTGGGCGGGGCGATCGCCGTCGGGCACCCGCTGGGCGCCTCCGGCACCGTGCTGCTCACCCGGCTCGTGCACCACATGCGCGACCGCGGCATCCGCTACGGGCTGCAGACGATGTGCGAGGGCGGCGGCACCGCGAACGCCACGATCGTCGAGCTCGTCGAGGGCTCCGGGTGACCGGCGGCACCTGATCGCGGCGGCCTACCGCGACATCACACCGAACGCCGCAGCGATTCCCAGCGCGATCACAGGCTCGTCTCAGGGTCGGGCCGCACAGTACTGACATGACCGAGCAGGGACCGGGTCCGAGCGGGAGCTCCGACGGACGCGCCGCCGCCGACGGCGGCCCGGGGCCGGCCCGGCCCGGCCGACGTTCCGGCGACGCGCGCACCGGCGACGCCGACGACACCCGCGCAGAGGAGGCACCCGAGATGAGCGACACCGAGCAGCGGAGCCCGTCCCCCGAGTGGGCGGCAGCCGGCCCCCGGCCGGGCGTGCCCGCGCACGGTGCGGGGAGCCCACCCACCTCGGTGTACCCGCCGTTCCCACCGCCGAACGGCGGCCACCCCCCGAAGCCGCCGAAGCGGCTCGGTGCCAGCGTGGTCGCGCTCGCTCTGGCGGCCGGCCTGGTCGGCGGCGGGGTCGGCTTCGGCGGCGCGTACGCGGTGCTCGGCTCGTCCGGCTCCGGGCAGCCGACGCTGGCCAGCGCGGCCGACCCGGGCACCCCGGCCCGCGCCGCGGACGGCTCGATCGCCGGGGCCGCCGCCGCCATCACCCCGAGCACGGTGGACATCCAGGTCCGCACCGCGCAGGGCGTGTCCGAGGGGTCCGGCGTCATCCTGACCGCCGACGGCGAGGTGCTCACCAACAACCACGTGGTGTCCGGCGCGGCCCAGGGCGGCCAGATCACGGTGACCCTGTCCGACGGCACCCGGCACGAGGCGACCGTCGTCGGCACCTCCCCCAGCTACGATCTCGCGGTCATCCGGCTGCAGGGCGCGTCCGGGCTGACCGCGGCGACGCTCGGCGAGTCGTCGGGCGTCCAGGTCGGCGAGCAGGTCGTCGCGACCGGATCGCCGCAGGGCCTGTCCGGCACCGTCACCGCAGGCATCGTGAGCGCGCTGAACCGGACGGTCGCCGCGGGCGGCGACGGCGAGGCCCCGGTCGTCTACAACGGGCTGCAGACCGACGCCCCGATCAACCAGGGCAACTCCGGCGGCCCGCTGGTGAACCTGGCCGGCCAGGTCGTCGGGATCAACTCGGCGATCGCCACCACCGGGCAGAGCCAGGGCTCGATCGGGCTGGGCTTCGCGATCCCGGTGGACACTGCGAAGCGAGTCGCCCAGGAGATCATGTCCGACGGCGTCGCCACGAAGCCGCAGCTCGGCGTGCAGGGATCGGTGGCGGCCTCGCGGGCCGCGACCACCGGCGCCGGCGCGGAGATCGCCGCCGTCCAGCCCGGGTCGGCCGCCGCACAGGCCGGCCTGCGCGAGGGCGACGTGGTGACCGAGGTCGACGAGTACCCGGTGTCGAGCTTCGCCGACCTGATCGCCCGGATCGGCAACTTCGCCCCGGGCCAGCAGGTCACGCTGACCGTCGGCACCGGGAACGACGCCCGCCAGGTCCCGGTCACCCTCGGCACCGTCGAGGACACCCCTGCGGCGGCGAACGCACAGAACGGCAGCACACCGGACGGATCGGGCGGCGAGCTGCCCTTCGGGTTCAGCCCGTTCGGCGACGGCAACTGACCCCACCCGCTCCGGCCGGGCGCGGCACATCCCTCCCGTCGCGCCCGGCCGGTCCTCGCCCGTCCCGGGCCCCGGCCTCCCGGCCGTCACCGCGGAGCGTCGGCCCGGTCCCCCGACTCCCGGGCACAACGGTCGCGGCGCCGGGCGCGCAGCCGCCCCACGACCGCCGACACCGTCCCGACCACGGCCACCAGCCCCACCGCCAGCCCGGCGGCCACCAGCGGCGAGTCGGTGAGATTGCCGGTCAGCACGCCGAGCACGCCGTAGAGCAGCGTCCACAGCAGGGCGCCACCGGCGACCGCGGGCAGCAGCTTCGCCCAGGCCATCCCGGACGCGGCGGCGGCGATCAGGGTCGGCACCCGTCCGGCGGGGGCGACCCGGCCGACCAGCACCAGCAGCCAGCCGCGTTCGGCGAAGGCGTCCCGCATCCGGACCACCCGCGCCCCGGTGCGTTCCCCGCCGAACCGGCCGCCGGCGACCGCGTCGAGCACCGGGACGCTGCCCCGGCGGGCGACGGCGAAGGTCACCACGTCCCCGGCCAGCGCGGCGACGAAGGCCAGCCCGAGCACCAGCGGCAGGGACAGCGCGTCGGTGGTCATCGCCGTCGCGGCGGCCGCGCCGACGATCGCGCCGGTCGGCACGACCGGCAGGATCGAGCCGAACAGCACCCCGCCGCCGACGACGAGATAGGCGATCCGGCCGGCGTCCGGGGTCAGCTCGGCCTCGATCCACTCCTCGGCCGGGAGCGGTGCGGTCGCGAGCGCGGCCAGCAGCACGCTCACACCGTCGCCCCGCCCCGGGCGCCCGGCTCGACCACCAGCGGCCGGGTGGGCAGTCCGGCCGCGGTGACGGCGGCGGCGAACTCGTGCGGCGGGTGCACCAGCAGCTCGCGCATCCGGCCGCTGATCCGGCCGGGCACCGAGCAGAGGCCGGTCACGGCGAGCGTCCCCCAGTGCACCGGCAGGGTGACCTTCGGGGCGAGCCGGCGGACCGCCTCGGCCGCGCCCGACGGGTCGAGGTGCCCGGGCCCGAGGCTCGGCCCCCAGCCCCACACCGGCAGCGCCGCGAGATCGATCGGGCCCTGCGCGGCGACGTCGTCGAGCCCGGGGAAGAGCCCGGTGTCGCCCGCCGCGTAGACCCGCAGCCCGTCGGCCTCCAGCAGGTGACCCATCGCGTCGGCCTGCGGGCCGTGCGTGAGCCGCGGGCCCCAGCGGTGCCCGGAGTGGTCGGCCGGGGTGCCGGTGACCCGCAGGCCGCCGAAGGTCCTGGTCTCGCCGACGGCGAGCCCGGACACCCGGGCCACGCCGCGCCGGCGCACCCAGCCGGCCGCCCCGGCCGGGACGACCACCTCGGCGCCGCGGGGCAGCAGCCGCAGCGACCGCAGGTGCAGGTGGTCGGCGTGCAGGTGCGAGATCAGGACCAGGTCGACGTCGGCGAGCGCGGCCGGGTGCACCGCGGGCACCATCCGGCGCAGCGGGCCCACCGCCGCGGTCAGCAGCGGATCGGTCAGGACAGTGCGTCCACCCATCCGCAGCCGCAGCGTGCTGTGGCCGAGGAAGGTCGTCTCCGGCAGGTCCACGGTGCCGAGTATCCCCGTGTCCGGGCGTGCGCGGTCAGGCGTTGCCGAGAACCCGGTCGACGGCGATCTCCAGCACCACCCGCTCCGGGTTCGGCCGGGGCTCCTTGTACTGGGCGGCGTAGCGGCGCTCGGCGTCCCGCACGGCCTCCGGGTCGTCCCGGACGACGGCGACGCCCTCCAGCGTCGACCAGGTGCGGCCCTCGACGAGGGAGACCGCGACCCGGGCGCCACCGGGACCCGCCGCGGCGACGTTGCGGGCCTTCTGCGACCCGCCGCGGCAGATCACCCGGGCGAGCCGCTCCTCGGCGTCGACGGTCACCCCGACCGGGACGGCGTGCGGGGTGCCGTCGCGCCGGGTGGTGACGAGGATGCACGGGCGGCGCTCCGACCACAGCTGCAGGAACGTGTCGGAGACGCCGTCGGCGAGGGAGCGGCGTCGGGTCACGACCGACATCCTCGCCAACCGTCCCTTGCTCTGCTCACCCGGGGCGCTGCGGGGTCTGCGGGCGGGGCCCGGTGTAGACGCCGAGCGGCCGGAACCGTGGGCCCGGCTCCGCGTACTCCTCCAGGGCGTGCGCCACCCAGCCGACGGTGCGGGCGGTGGCGAACACCAGCTCACCGGCGTCCGGCCGCAGGTCGTGGGTGTGCATCAGCGCAGCCAGCGCGAGATCGACGTTCGGTGCCGGGCCGTCGCCGCGGGCCATCCCGTCGGTGAGCGCGTCGACGCAGGCCAGCACCCGGTCCGCCCGCGGATCGGTGCGCAGCCGGTCGAGCAACGCGACGGCCCGGGGATCGGCGCCCCGGTACACGGAGTGCCCGAACCCGGGGACCCGCTCCCCCGCCCGCAGCCGGGCGGCCAGCGCGGCGGGCGGATCGTCGAGCGCCTCGGCGAGGAAGCGGTGGGCGAGCGTCCCGGCGAGGCCGTGCCGGGGGCCGTCGAGCGCCCCGAGCCCGGCCGAGACGACGGCGTGCACGTCGGCGAGGGTGCTCGCGGCGACCCGGGCGGCGACCGTGGACGCGGCGAGACCGTGGTCGGCGAGCAGCACCAGGGCGGCCCGGAGGTGGTCCGGGCCGGTGCCGGGATCGGCGGCCGGGTCCCGGGCGAGTGCGGGCCACAGCGGTACCGCCGGATCGGGCCCGGGCGGGCCCGCCGGTGCAGCCGGGGACGCGGCCCCGCCCAGCGCGGCGACCACCGTCCCCAGCAACGTCGCCGCCGTCCGGGTCACCGCGGCCGGGCGCACGTCGGCACGCAGCGGATCGGCGGCGGCGGCCGCGGCCACCGCGACCCGGAACCGGTCGGTGCTGCGCGCCCGCGCCGGCAGCGCGGCGAGTGCCGCACCGGCCACCGCGAGCAGCTCCGGATCGGCGTCGAACCGGACCGGGCCGGGCACGTCCCACAGCAGCGCGGCGACCTCCGCCAGGTCCGCGCGGGCGGCCAGCCCAGCGGCCGGGACGCCCCGGAACCACGGGCCGCCGTCGGCCACCAGGGTGATCCCGGTCCGGATCCGCTCGACCACGCCGGACGGTTCGCCCGCCTCCCGGCCGCGCGCGGCGAGCGCCTCCACCTCGGCCCTGGCGAACCGGCTGCCCCGCCGCCGGGCGCCCCGGACGCTGGTCAGCAGCCCGCGGCTGGCGTATGCGTACACCGTGTCGCGCTTCACCCCGAGCCGCTGGGCGGTCTCCTCGACCGTCAGGAAGTCCACGGATTGACGCTATCAACATTGATTCGATCAATATTGACATCGGTCCAGGTGGGGCGGACCGTGCGCCGCATGACCATCACCGACCCGGGCCTGCGCGGGGTCGCCGTCACCAGCACGAGCATCGGCGACGTCCGCGGGGACGAGGGCTTCTACCACTACCGGCAGTACTCGGCCGTCGAGCTCGCCCGCAGCCGCACGTTCACCGACGTCTGGTTCCTGCTCGCCGAGGGCAGGCTCCCGGACCTCGGCGAGCGGGCCCGGTTCGACGCGCGCATCGCCGCCCGGCGCGCACTGCCGGACGCGCTGCAGGCGCTGCTGCCCTCGATCGCCGACGCCTGCGGCACCGATCTCGCGGCGGGGCTGCGCACCGCACTGTCGGTGCTCGGCCCGCTGCACGGGCTGCGCCCGCTGTGGGACACCGGCCCGGAGCGCGGCGCCGAGGACGTGCTCACCGTGTGCGCCGCGACGCCGACCGTGCTGGCCGCGCTGTACCGGCTCGGCGAGGGGCGGGAACCGGTGCCGCCGCGCGCCGATCTCGGCCCGGCCGCGAACTGGCTGTGGATGCTGTCCGGTGCCGAACCGGCCCCGGAGCACGTCCGGGCCGTCGACGCCTACCTGGTGAGCACCGTGGACCACGGGTTCAACGCGTCGACGTTCACCGCCCGGGTGGTCGCCTCGACCGGCGCCGACGTCGCGTCCTGCGTGGTCGCCGCGATCGGCGCGTTCGCCGGACCGCTGCACGGCGGGGCACCGGACCGGGCGCTGGAGTCGCTGGACCTGATCGACCGCGACGCCGGCGGATCACCCGAGCGCTGGGTCGCCGACCGGCTGGCCGCCGGCGAACGGATCATGGGGTTCGGGCACGCCGTGTACCGCGGCCCGGACCCGCGCGCGGCGCTGCTGCGCGACGTCGCGGCCCGGCTCGGCGGGCCGCTGCCCGAACGCGCCGCCGACGCCGAGCGGCGGATCACCGACACCCTGGCCCGGCTGCGCCCGGACCGGCCGCTGCACGCGAACGTCGAGTTCCAGGCCGGGGTGGTGATGGCGGGCTGCGGGATCCCGCGGCGGATGTTCACCCCGACCTTCGCGACCAGCCGGATCGTCGGCTGGTGCGCGCACGTCCTGGAACAGGCCGCCGAGCGTCGGCTGATCCGGCCGTCCGCGACCTACGCCGGACCGCCGGCGCCGGAGCCGGTCCCGGCCGTCTGACCGGCCCGGTCGCCACGGGTGTCGCGGCGGATCGGGTGCTCGGGCGGCACCTCGACGAACACGATCCGGGTGCCGTCCGGGTCGGCGACCCACATCTCGTGCAGGCCCCACGGCTCCTGCTTCGGCTCGCGCAGCACGGCGACGCCCGCGGCCGCCAGCTCGGCGTGGGTGGCCACCAGATCGCGGACCTGCAGCCACAGCCGCAGCCCACCCGGATCGGTCCCCGGGTCGCCGTCCGGCGCCCCGGACGGCGACGCCGACACCTCCAGGAACCCGCTGCCCAGGAAGAAGACGGTCCCGCCGGGGAACTCCCGGGAGATCGCCAGGCCCAGGGTGTCGCGATAGAAGGCGACGGCCGTCGCGGGATCGGCGGGACGGAGGATGGCGCGGCTGGCGAGGATCTCCACGAGGCCGCACGGTAGCGGTCCGGAACGCGGCCGTGACACGGGCGAGACGCGGGTGAGATCGGTGGCAATGCAAACTTTCGGTTGCTGCGGGACACGGTGGCGTGCTCATCTGATCGGGCACCACCACTTCTCGCCGCCACGGAGGTCGCGTGTTCCGGGCCCGAACCCGCCCCGCTCAGGACCTGGACGCACGCACCGGCCCGGGCGCCCGCCCGGCGGTGGCGATCGCCGTGCTCGCCTCCTGCGGCCTGCTGGTGTCGCTGCTGCAGACGATGGTGGTCCCGCTGCTCCCCCGGTTCCCGGAGCTGCTGTCGGTGACCCCGTCGACGGCGTCCTGGCTGATCACCGCGAACCTGGTGGCGGGCGCGGTGTCGGCGCCGGTGCTCGGCAGGCTCGGCGACATGTTCGGAAAGCGCCGGATGCTGCTGGTCGCGCTCGTCCTGGTCGGGGTCGGATCGGTGGTCGGGGCGCTGGCCCCGGGCATCGAGCTGCTGCTCGTCGCCCGGGTGCTGCAGGGCACCGCGTTCGGGGTGATCGCGCTGGGCATGAGCCTGATGCGCGACATCCTCCCGCCGGAGCGGGTCGGCTCCGGGGTGGGGCTGATGTCGTCCTCACTCGGCTTCGGCGGCGCGATCGGCCTGCCGATCACCGGCGTGGTCGCCCAGTTCACCAGCTGGCGCTGGCTGTTCGCCGGCGCGGCGGTCCTCGCGCTCGTACAGATCGTGCTGGTGCGCAGGCTGGTGGCCGAGTCGGGCCTGCGGACCGGCGGCCGGTTCGACGCCGTCGGCGCCGTCGGGATCGGCGCGCTGCTGGTCTCCCTGCTGCTCGCGGTCTCCAAGGGCAACGAGTGGGGCTGGACATCGCCGCAGGTGATCGGGCTGTTCGTCGCCGCGCTGGTGCTCGCGCCGGTGATCGGCCGGTACGAGCTGCGGACGCGCACGCCGCTGGTCGACCTGCGGGTGTCCGCCCGGCCCGCGGTACTGCTGACCAACACGGCGACGGTGCTCGTCGGCTTCTCCATGTTCGCCGGGTTCGTGCTGACCACCCAGCTGCTGCAGGCACCGGTCGCCACCGGCTACGGCTTCGGCCAGTCGCTGCTCGTCGCCGGCCTGGTGCTGCTGCCGATGGGCGGCTCGATGGTGCTGTTCTCCTCGGCGTCGGCGCGGCTGTCCCGGGCCCGCGGGCCGCGGACCACGCTGGTGCTCGGCACGCTGGTGCTCGGAGCCGGGAACCTGGCGTTCGCGACCCTGCCGGGGACCATCTGGCTGCTGATGCTGGTCGCGACGCTCACCGCGATCGGCGCCGCGCTCGCCTACTCCGCCATCCCGCTGCTGATCATGCGGGCGGTGCCGGATTCGGAGACCGCCGCGGCCAACAGCCTCAACACGCTGGCCCGGCAGCTGGGCACCAGCGCCTGCACCGCCTTCGTGGCCGCGGTGACGACGGCGTTCGTGCTCGACGACGGGATCCTGCCGGCCGGCATCGCCTACACGATCGCGTTCGCCGGGGCCGGTGCGGCCGGGCTGCTCGCGACGCTGCTCGTCGCCGTCACGCCCGCGCCCGCCCCGGAGCGGCCGGCAGCGCCGGACCGCGGGCCGGACCGCGGGCCGGACCGCGGGCCGGACCGCGGGCCGGAGTACGGGACCCGCGCCGCGGCCACGACGCCGGAGGCGTGCCGGCACTGACGGCCGGCCGGGCCCGCGGGGCAGCCGGATCCCCGCCGACCGTCCATCAGGGACTCCGATCTCCCCGGCCCCGTTCCACCGAACGGACCCACCGGATGGCCCACTGCCCGGGTGATGCCACATCGTGGCGGTGCACACTCCCGCCGCTCCCCGGCACTGCGTGCCGGTGCGTGCGCGGAGGGTGCCCGGCGACCTTCGGTGGACCTCCATTGTGGACACCCACCCGCCGCCCACCTGCCGTTTCACCGGAAATGCATCCAAAACTTGCCGGTAGAACTACTCGGTAACATTCTCCCCGGTAACCGTCCGAGTTGACCGATTATCCGTGAGCGCGCACACTCCAGGGCTTGGATCACATTCCGATCGTGACCGTCCGCCGATACCGTTGCACGCACCGCATCCGATCCCATCGCCTGGCTAGTGCACGCGTCCAGCCTGGTGATTCCCGCCCGGCCGGCGCTGCTCCAGGAGGTCGCCCATGAAGCCGTTCGTGGTCAACAACCACGACCGTCTGGTCTTTCCCGCCAATTTTCTGGCCGAGCTCGATTTCTCGGTCATCGACGATCTCGACCAATTCACGGCAATCGTCGGCCGCGATTTCGAGGCCAAGGCCCCCACCGGGACCGAGATCCTGGAGCGCATCACCGCGGGCTCCTACGAGAGCCGCTTCGGGCTGCTCCGGGACATGAGCCAGAACCTGTTCTGGGTCAACCGGTTCTCCATGACGATGTTCGAGAAGCGGCCGACCCGCTGGCGGGACCTGCCGCGACACCGGGCCGACGTCTTCCTCCCGGTGCTCACCCCGTGGGAGGACGGTGACAAGAAGGTCCGCGCGGTCCGCGAGGCGTTCGAGACGCTGCCGGCCACCTGGGACGACGAGACCGAGCGCGGCATCTTCGATCTGCTCTTCGACGTGTTCGGCCACCGCCGCCACCACGCCACCGAGCTGCCCGCGGTGAAGCCGACCGTCGAGCAGTTCCTCGCCACCCCGGGCGCGATGACCTTCGTCGTGCCGCGGCACGACCCGGACTACCCGGTCTTCTCGTTCAACCAGATCCTCGACGCGCACGCCGAGGTGCCCGAGCTCGAGGCGCTGACCCGGTGGGCGATGGTGCTGCACAACCAGTACCCGTGGGACCGCGCCGCCACCGAGCTGCGCACCGCCGACGAGATCGGCGACGACGACCACGTCATCGCGTTCCATCCGCGCAACCGCGACGTCGAGGCGTTCCTGGACCGGGCCACCGGCGCCCGCCCGGTCCGCCGCGGCCGGATCGCCACCCGCTCCGAGCCGGTGACACCGGAGTCCCCGCTGCCCCCGGTCCGGGTCCGCGAGGCGTTCCGGGTGCAGCCCAGGGTGGAGGCGCTGGCCGTCGTCCGGGGTGAGCACGTCTGCTCCAACACCGACGTCGTGCGCAACACCGCGTTCTCCTGGTCACCGATGAGCGCCGACGAGATCTCCGCCAAGACCGGCATCGACCAGCGCCGCTACACCGAGCTCGACATCGAGGACCTGGCCTGGTCGGCGGCCGTGCGCGCGCTGGAGCACTCCGGCCGCCGGCGCGAGGAGATCGGCGCGGTGCTGGTCGCGACCTGCACCAGCGAGCGGTTGATCCCGTCGCTGTCGACCTGGCTGTCCGGCGAGCTGGGCCTGCTCCAGACGCACTGCTCGGCCGACATCATCGCCGCCTGCGCCGGGCTGCCCTACGGCCTGTCCGAGGCCGTCCGCCAGCTGCAGGAGGTGCAGCGGCCGGTGCTGCTGGTCTGCGTCGAGAAGTTCTCCGACAAGATCGGCAACGTCCGCACCTCCCGGATGATCTTCGGCGACGGGGCGGCCGCGATGGTAGTCGCCCCCGCGCCGGACGGCGAGCCGGGCGACATCGACCTGCTGCAGACCTACGCGTCCGGCCCGGCCTCCGAGGTCAACTCGATCATCTGGCCGAACCCGGAGTTCGACAACGACATCACCGTCTACGGGCCGGAGGTCAAGGCGCTGGTCTCCCGCTACCTGGCGCAGATGATCTCCGAGCTGTCCGCCGAGAGCGGCCCGGACGGGACCGGGTCGATGCTCGACGCGATCGACCTGATCGTCCCGCACCAGGCCAACAAGACGATGATCCTGCAGCTCGCGGCCAAGGCCGGGCTCTCGGCCGAGCAGCTGTACTTCAACATCGAGTCGATGGGCAACGTCTCGGCGGCGTCCATCCCGATCGCCATGTTCGACGCCGTCGCCGACGGTGTGGTGGCCGGCCGCACCCGGGTCTTCGCGCCCGGCTTCGGCGCCGGCGCCGTCGGCGGCTACGCCGTGCTGGAGGTGGACCCGGCCGTGATGGCGCCCGAGGTGTTCCTCGACCCGGCAGGCGCGCCGGGGCAGCCGACCGGCACGGCGGCCACGACGGCCCCGACGTCCGACGACGTTCGCATCGCGTTCGGCGAGTGACGAGGATGGGTCCCTACCGGTAGGACGGTGCGGGCGATCCCCGCCCGTCCCGCCGACCCGCCGTCACCGCCGCCGCAGCAGCGCCCACGTCAGGAGCAGTGAAACCCGCCATGTTCTCGCGCATCGCCATCGTCAACCGCGGCGAACCCGCCATGCGACTGATCAACGCCGTCCGGGAGTGGAACGCCCAGAACGCGCCCGACCGGCGCCTGCGCACCATCGCCCTGTACACCGCGGTCGACCGCCGCGCGATGTACGTCCGGGAGGCCGACGAGGCCGTCCTGATCGGACCGGACGACCCGGACCACATGGGCGCGAGCCCCTACCTCGACCACGACGAGCTGGAGCGCGCGCTACGCGCGTCCCGGGCCGACGCGGTCTGGCCGGGCTGGGGCTTCGTCTCGGAGAAGGCCGACTTCGCCGAGCTGTGCGAGCGGCTCGGGATCACCTTCGTCGGCCCGTCGGCGGACGTCATGCGCCGGCTCGGGGACAAGATCGCGTCGAAGCAGCTGGCCGAGTCGGTGGGCGTGCCGATGGCGCCGTGGTCCGGCGGGCCGGTCGCGGACGCGGACGCGGCGCGCAAGGCGGCCGAGGGCATCGGCTACCCGCTGATGGTGAAGGCGACCGCGGGCGGCGGCGGCCGCGGCATCCGGTTCGTGGCGGGGCCGGAGCAGCTCGACGAGGCGTTCGAGCGGGCGGCGTCCGAGGCGGCGCGCACCGCGGGCGACGCGACCGTGTTCATGGAGCGGGCGGTGGCCGGCGGCCGGCACGTCGAGGTGCAGGTCGTCGCCGACGCCACCGGTGACGTGTGGACGCTGGGCGTGCGCGACTGCTCGGTGCAGCGGCGCAACCAGAAGGTGATCGAGGAGTCCGCCTCCACCGCGCTCGACGCCGAGCAGGAGCGGCTGCTCCGCGACGCCGCCGCCGACCTGGCCCGGGCCGCGGGCTACGTCAACGCGGGCACCGTCGAGTTCCTGTACCAGCCCGCGGAGAAGCTGCTCTCGTTCCTCGAGGTCAACACCCGGCTGCAGGTCGAGCACCCGGTCACCGAGGCGTGCACCGGGGTCGACATCGTGAAGCTCCAGCTGCACATCGCCGGTGGCGGCACCCTGGCGGAGGTCGCACGCGAGGCGCCCGCCGCGCAGGGCTGGGCGATCGAGGCCCGGCTCACCGCGGAGGACCCGGAGCGCGAGTTCGCGCCGGCCCCGGGCCGGATCGAGCACCTCGCCCTGCCGAGCGGACCGGGCATCCGGGTGGACACCGGCGTCGCCGCGGGCGACGTCATCCCGCCGCAGTTCGACTCCATGATCGCCAAGGTGATCGCCTGGGGCCGGGACCGCGACGAGGCCCGGGCCCGGCTGTCCCGGGCGCTGCGCCAGACCGCCACGGTGATCGACGGCGGCTCCACCAACAAGGCGTTCCTGCTCGACCTGCTCGACCGCGACGAGCTGCGCTCCGGCGAGGTCGAGACGACCTGGCTGGACACCATGATGGCGGCCGGCTACACCCCGCCGCGCCGGCTCGACGTGGCGCTGCTGGCCACCGCCGTCCAGTCGCACGACGGGCACGTCGCCCGCCAGCAGGACCGGCTGCTCCGGTCCGCCGAGGCCGGCCGGCCGGAGGTCGGGTACGAGACCTGGCACCAGACCGACGTCACCGCGGCCGGTCAGTCCTACAAGCTGAAGGTGGCCCGCACCCGGGCCGGGCGCTACCGGGTCGAGCTCGACGGTGTCAGCGTCGACGTCGACGTCGAGCGCAACGGCGCCTACGAGCGCCGGCTCACCGTCGATGAGCAGAGCTGGACCGTGCTGTCGGTCGCCCAGGAGTCCGACTACCTGGTCGAGGTCGACGGCGCCGTGCACCGCATCTCCGGCGGCGAGGCGGGCATCGTCCGCGCCCCGGCCCCGGCGATGGTGGTGGCGCTGCCGGTCTCCGCCGGCGACACCGTCGCCGAGGGCGACACGCTCGCCATCGTCGAGTCGATGAAGCTGGAGACCTCGCTGCGGGCCCCGTTCGACGGGACCGTCGCCGAGCTACTCGTCCCGGCCAACACCCAGGTCGACGGCGGCACGAAGCTGGTCCGGCTGGAGCCGCTGGCCGATGCCGGCGCCGGCGCGGTCGCCGCGGCCGGGGACCGGGTGGAACTGTCCGCGTTCGGCGCCGCCGGGGACACCGGCGACCCGGCCGGGACCGCCGCGGACGCGCTGTCCGCGCTCCGGTTCCAGGTGCTCGGCTTCGACGTCGACGAGGGCCAGGCCCGGCCGCAGCTGCGCAGGCTCGCCGCCGCCCGGGCGGGCCTCCCGGCCGACGACCCGGCGGTGCTGGCCGGGGAGACGACCGTGCTGCGGATCTTCGCCGACCTCTGCGCGCTGTCCCGGAACCGCTCCGAGACCGACGACGAGACCGGCGAGACCGAGCGGAACCCGCAGGAGTACCTCTACGCCTACCTGCGCAGCCGCAATCCCGACGACGAGGGGCTGCCGGAGTCGTTCCAGGCCAAGCTGCGCCGGGCGTTGGCGCACTACGGCGTCACCGACATCGCGGCCGGACCGGACCTCGGGCCCGCGCTCTACCGGATGTTCCTGGCCCACCGCCGCGCCCCGCAGCAGGTCCCGGTCGTGCTGAACCTGCTGAACTGGCGGCTGCAGCACCCGGAGTCGGTCGCCGGGCTGTCCGCGTCGGCCCGCGAGGAGTACCTGCGAACGCTCGACGAGGTCGTCGTCGCCACCCAGCTGCGGCATCCGGTCGTCGGCGACACCGCCCGGCTGGTCCGCTACCGGGCGTTCGACGCGCCGGTGGTCGCCGCGGAGCGCAGCCGGGTGCTGAGCGAGGTCCGGGAGAGCCTGGACGTGCTGGCCGCCGACCCGGACACCGCCGACCGCAACCGCCGGATCGACGCGCTGGTCGGCTCCTCCGAGCCGATCCTCGGCGTGTTCGGCGACCGGCACGACGCGGTGCTGCTGGAGGTCATGACGCGGCGCTACTACCGGGTCCGGCCGCTGCGCGAGCTCGAGCTCGCCGAGCACGCCGGCCGGCCGCTGCTGACCGCGCGCTACCAGCATCTCGGCAACGACCGCACGCTGTTCGCCACGGTGATCGACAACAACGACCCGCAGGGCGCGCTGGCGACCGCCGAGGAGCTGCGCCGCCGGGTCCGCGAGCTGGACAGCGGCCGGACCGCGCTGGTCGATCTCTACGTCACCTCCACCAAGGCCGACGACGGCGGCGACCCGGACGCCCGCGCGGAGCGGGTCCGGGCCGCGCTGGGCCGGGTCCCCGCGGCGCTGCACCGGGTCGCGGTCGCGGTGCGGCCGAACCCGGGCGCCGGCACCGGTGACGCCGCCGAGCCGCCCACCTGGTTCACCTTCCGCCCGGACGGCGACGGCGAGCTCGTCGAGGACCGCACGCTGCGCGGCATGCACCCGCTGGTGGCCGACCGGCTGCGGCTGTGGCGCTTCCGCGACTTCGAGCTGACCCGGCTGCCCGCGGCCACCGACGTGCACCTGTTCCGCGCGGTCGGCCGCAACGTCACCGCCGACGACCGGCTGGTCGCGATGGCCGACGTCCGCGAGCTCACCGTGCTGCGCGACGACGAGACCGGCCGGATCCGGTCGCTGCCGCAGCTCGAGCGGGCGCTCGACGCCTGCATCAACTCGCTGCGCAGCGCGCGCGCCGGGGACCGCACGCTCGCCCGCACCTCCTGGAACCGGATCCAGCTCTACGTCTGGCCGGAGGTCGACGTGCCGCTGGCCGAGCTGGACTCGGTCGTCCGCCGGCTCGCCCCGCGCACCGCGAACCTGGGCCTGGAGCAGGTCCTCGTCGAGTTCCGCAGCGGTGACGCGGCGGTCACCGGCGGCCAGGGCGGCCCGCGGTCGATGCTGCTGCGGATGTCCCGCCCGCCCGGCGCCGGGCTCACCGTGCGGCTGGACCAGCCGCCGACCGAGCCGATGCGCGAGCTCGACTCCTACGACCAGAAGGTGCTCAAGGCGCGCCGCCGCGGCGCCGTCTACCCGTACGAGATCGTCCCGCTGCTGACCGCCCCGATCGACGCCGGTCCGGGCTCCTGGCAGGAGTACGACCTGGACGAGGCGGGCAGCCCGCACCCGGTCGATCGCGCCCCCGGCGGCAACACCGCCAATCTGGTGCTCGGCGTCGTCACCGTGCCGACCCTGCGCTACCCGGAGGGCATGCGCCGGGTGGTGCTGCTCGGCGACCCGACCCGCGCGCTCGGCGCGATCGCCGAGCCGGAGTGCCGCCGGGTGCTCGCCGCGATCGAGCTGGCCCGCGAGCTGGACGTGCCCGTCGAGTGGTTCGCCGTCTCGGCCGGCGCGAAGATCGCGATGGACTCCGGCACCGAGAACATGGACTGGATCTCCCGGGTGCTGCGCGGGATCATCGAGTTCACCCAGGACGGCGGGGAGCTGAACGTCGTCGTCACCGGCATCAACGTGGGCGCCCAGCCCTACTGGAACGCCGAGGCCACGATGCTGATGCACACCAAGGGCATCCTGGTGATGACGCCGGACTCGGCCATGGTACTGACCGGAAAGCACTCGCTGGACTTCTCCGGCGGCGTCTCCGCCGAGGACAATTTCGGCATCGGCGGCTACGACCGGATCATGGGCCCGAACGGCCAGGCGCAGTACTGGGCGCCGGACCTGTCCGGCGCGGTCGGCGTGCTGCTCACGCACTACGCGCACACCTGGACACTGCCCGGCGAGCGGTTCCCGCGGCCCGCGCCGACCACCGACCCGGTGTCCCGGGACGTCACGACCGCCCCGCACGCGGGGCCGAACTGCGAGTTCAGCACGCTCGGCGAGATCTGGGCGCCGGAGACGAACCGGGAGCGCAAGAAGCCGTTCGACATCCGGTCGGTGCTGCGCGGCGTCGCCGACTCCGACCACCCCACCTCCGAGCGGTGGGTGGACATGCACGACGCCGAGTCGGTCGTCGTACTCGACGGGCACCTGGGCGGCCAGCCGGTCGCCATGATCGGCATCGAGTCGCGGCCGCTGCCGCGGCGCGGCCCGAGCCCGGTGGACGGCCCGTCCCAGTTCACGGCCGGCACGCTGTTCCCGCGGTCGTCCCGCAAGTGCGCGCGGGCGATCAACGCGGCGTCCGGCAACCGTCCGCTGGTGGTGCTGGCGAACCTGTCCGGGTTCGACGGCTCACCGGAGTCGCTGCGCGGGTTGCAGCTGGAGAACGGCGCGGAGATCGGCCGGGCCATCGTCAACTTCGACGGTCCCATCGTCTTCTGCGTGGTGTCCCGCTACCACGGCGGCGCGTTCGTCGTGTTCTCCGGGACGCTGAACGACAACATGGAGGTCGCCGCGATCACCGGCTCGTACGCCTCCGTGCTGGGCGGCGCGCCCGCGGCCGCCGTCGTCTTCGCGAGCGAGGTCAACGACCGGACCGCGAAGGACGAGCGGATCACCGGCCTGGAGGCCCGGATCGCCGAGGCGACCGGGGCCGGCGACGAGGCCGAGGCGGCCCGGCTGCGCGGCGAGCTCGCCACGCTCCGGCCGGACGTCCGCTCCGAGAAGCTCGGCCAGGTCGCGGACGAGTTCGACACGAAGCACTCCATCGAGCGGGCGCAGAGCGTCGGCTCGGTGCACCGGATCGTCACCCCGGACCAGCTGCGTCCCTACCTGGCCGACGCCGTGCAGCGGGGCATGAAGCGCACTCTCGACGCCGCCACGAGCGGCACCACAGGAGGAACGGCATGACCGCCATCACCGACACCCACCCGGACCAGCGCGTCGCCATCGTCACCGGCGGTGCCCGCGGCATCGGCGCCGCCATCACCACCGCGCTGGCCCGGCAGGGCGTGCACGTCGCCGCCGGCTACTCGTCGAACTCCAAGGCCGCCGAGGAGCTGCGGGAGAAGCTGGGCGCCGAGGGCGCGTCGGTCTCGGTGCACCAGGGCAACGTCGGCGAGCCGGACGACTGCTCGCGCGTCGTCGCCGAGGTGCTGGAGCAGAAGGGCCGGGTCGACTACCTGGTCAACAACGCCGGCATCACGGTCGACAAGACCGTCCGCAAGCTCACCGTCGACGACTGGCACGCGGTGCTGCGGATCAACCTGTCCGGCGCGTTCTACATGACCAAGGCCGTGCTGGAGCACATGAGCGGCAACGAGTTCGGCCGGATCGTCAACATCTCGTCGGTGATCGGTCAGACCGGCTCGATCGGCCAGGCCAACTACGCCTCGTCGAAGGCCGGCCTGATCGGCTTCTCCAAGTCGCTGGCCCAGGAGGTGGCGCGCAAGGGCATCACCGTCAACTGCGTCGCGCCCGGCTTCATCGAGACCGAGATGGTGGCCGCGGTGCCGGAGAAGGCCCTGGAGAAGATCCTCGCGAAGGTGCCGGTCGGGAGGCTCGGGCAGGCGGACGAGATCGCCCGCGCCGTCCAGTTCCTGGTCGACGACCGCGCCGGGTACGTCACCGGCTCGGTGATCAGCGTCAACGGTGGGCTGGACATGGCGTCCTGATCCCCCGCCCGCTGCGGCCCGCGGCCCTCCCGGGATGCGGGGCCGCAGCCGTGTGCGGGGCGGTCCGTCAGCCCCGGCTGCAGAGTCCCTTCGACTCCAGCACCCTGGCGACGGCGGCGTCGTTCGCCTCGGCGGTGATCCGGCCGTCGGCGAGGCCCCGCTCGGCGGCGTCGAGCAGCGGGCCGACGTCCGTGACATTCGAGAACAGCGCGATGTCGGCGCCTGCCGCCAGTGCCCTGGTGGTCGACTCGGCGAGCCCGAACCGGTCGGTGATCGCCTTCATCGCACCCAGGTCGTCGGTCATGACGACGCCGTCGAAGCGGTACTGCTCGCGCAGCAGCCGGTAGGCGGCGGGCTCCACACTCGTCGGGACGTCGGTGGTGAGCCCTGGCACGTCGAGGTGGCCGAGCATCACCCCGACCCGGCCGTCGAGCGGCTTCCCGGGGCCGACCAGCGCCTCGTACGGGCGCAGGTCGGTGCGCTGCAGCTCGGCCAGCGGCGGGGTGCTCACCGAGCCCTCGTGCGAGTCGCCGGAGCTGTGGCCGTGCCCGGGGAAGTGTTTGAGGACGCCGTACACGCCGCCCGCCTGCTGCCCCTCGGCCCAGGCCCGCGCGTAGCGGGTCACGGTGTCGGGGTCGTCGGAGAACGCGCGGTCGCCGACGACGGCCGTGCGCGGCTGGTCGGACACGTCGACCGTCGGCGCCAGGTTCCAGGTGACCCCGCGTGCCTTCAGCTGCTCGGCCCGCTGACGGGCGATCGCTCCGACCTCCTCCGGGGTGTTCGACGCGGCCATCTGCCGGGCGCTGGGGATGTCGCCGTCGAGCTCGTCGATCCGCTGGACCCGGCCGCCCTCCTCGTCGACGGCGACCGCGAGCGGGGTGCGGGACGCCTCCTGCAACGCCTGCATCCGGCCCTGCTGCAGCAGTGCGGTGGCATTTCCGCCCAGGAACACCCCGCCGACCTGGGACTGCCGCACGATCGCGGCGGCACCCTCGGGGTCGGCGGCGTCCACCCCGACCATCAGGCGCTGCGCGAGACGGTCCCGCGGCGACAGCTGCGCCACCATCGGCGCGCAGGTGTCGACGACCTGCTCGGTACTCGCGGGCACGGCCTGTGGTGCCGCGTCCGGGTCGGCCGGGTCTCCCCCGGTGCCGCCGTCGTGCGCGGTCAGCGCGGGCGCCGTCACGGCCACGGTGCCGGCGACCAGTGCACCGACGACGGCGGCCGTGAGCACACCTGCGCCGCGGCGCCGCCGGGTCCCGGTGACCGGGTGCTGTCGTCCTCGCATCACCACCATCGTGACAGCTCCGCGGCGCCACCTCCCCGACGCCCGCCCCGGCACGGACGGGTGGTCCCCTCCCGGTGCCGCTCCCCGCGCCGCACCCGGTGCCGCTCCCCGCGTCGAGATGGCGCTGAGGGCTGTTCCGGGCACCCGCGCACAGCCCTCAGCACCATCTCGGGCGGGCGGGCGGGACGGGCGCGGCGGGACGGGGTCAGGCGATGTCGGGGACGCGTTCCCCGGACGGCGGCGGGCCGGGCGGGGTGCCGTCGCCGAACGGCCGCCCGCCCAGTTCCTCCCGGCCGTGCGGGGCCACCCAGCCCACGGTATCGGGCCCCGACGGCACGACGCCGGTCGGGTTCACCGAGGTGTGCACGCCGTAGTAGTGCTGCTTGATCTGCCCGATGTCGATGGTGTCGCCGAATCCCGGCGTCTGGAACAGGTCCCTGGCGTACGCCCAGAGCACCGGCAGCTCGGTCAGCTTGTTCCGGTTGCACTTGAAGTGGCCGTGGTAGGCCGCGTCGAACCTGACCAGCGTCACCCAGAGCCGGATGTCGGCCTGGGTGATCGTGTCGCCGACCAGGTAGCGGCGTGTGCTCAGGTGGTCGGACAGCGCATCGAGACGCGTCCACAGTGCCTGGTAGGCCCGCTCGTAGGCGGCCTGGCTCGATGCGAACCCGCACTTGTAGACGCCGTTGTTGACGTCGTGGAAGATGCCGCGGCCGATCTCCTCGATCGCGCCGGGATCCGGCCACAGGTCCGGCGCACCTGGCCGGTGGAACGCCGTCCACTGGGTGGAGAGGTCGCGCTCCAGTTCGGCGTACTCGTTCGTGACGACCTTCCCGGACGACACCTCGACCATCGCCGGGACGGTCACGCCCTCGTCGTAGCCCGGGATCGCCGCCTCGTAGGCCTCGCGCAGGTACTCGATCCCCAGCACCGGGTCGACGCCGCCGGGATCGAGGTGGAAACGCCAGCTGCGCTCGTCGTGCAACGGGCCCGCGATGCCGAGCGAGATCGCGTCCTCCAGTCCCAGCAGCCGGCGCGTGATGATCACCCGGTTCGCCCAGGGGCAGGCCCGTGCGCCGACCAACCGGTAACGCCCGGCCTCGACCGGCCACGGTGAGGAGCCGTCCGCCGTGATGCGCTCGGCGACCCCGAGGGGCTCCCGTACGAACTCACCGTCCACCTGATCGCTCCCCATGCGCGAGACGGTAGTGCGGAGACGCCGTGCACGCAGGTCCGAGGACCCTGTCGAACCCCGCGGACGGCTGTGCCGGATGGATGCAGGGTGCGGTGCGCCTGACCTCCCGTGGAGTGGCTCCACTGGCGCAAACGAGTGAACTTCGAATCCATGCAGTGAGCGAGGTCACATAATTGATGGGAGTTGCGCGGTGCAGAACGGGGGCGGCGTGTCGCGGAACGCGACGCCGTCACTCCCCCGCCGCACGACGACGAGCGAGGGCGGCGCGGAGGACCCGGCGACGTGACTGGTCGGACCGCTCGCAGAGCGGACAGGTGACCACGCCTGAAGCATCGGGGAAATGTGGCTGAAACCACAGGCCGGAGGGGGGTCGTTGCGTATAACACAACGTCGCGGCCCGATCCAGCCCTCCGCCGTGAACCGGACAGATGGCCGATCCACGATCTACCGTCGAGCCGACCCGCAGCACCCGAAGACTTGTCGAGGAGACGCGGTACATGACGGCCGACCACCGTACCGACAGCGAGTTGCCCGAGCTCGGAAGGACCGTCCAGGAGTTCGGTGACCAGCCGACCGAGGTCCGGGAGTCCACCCACTACAAGCACGAGTACGTGCAGACGTTCGTCGACAAGTGGGACGAGCTGATCGACTGGCGTGCACGCTACGAGAGCGAGGGGAAGTTCTTCGTCGAGCAGCTGCGCAAGCGCGGCGTACGGAGCGTCCTCGACGTGGCGACCGGTACCGGCTTCCACTCGGTCCGGCTGCTGGAGGAGGGCTTCGAGACCGTCGTCTCGGCCGACGGCAGCGCCGAGATGCTGGCCAAGGCGTTCGACAACGGCATGAAGTTCGGCGGGCACATCCTGCGCGTCGTGCAGGCCGACTGGCGCTGGCTCAACCGTGACGTGCACGGCGAGTACGACGCGATCATCTGCCTCGGCAACTCCTTCACCCACCTGTTCTCGGAGAAGGACCGCCGCAAGGCGCTCGCCGAGTTCTACGCGATGCTCCGCCACGACGGTGTGCTGATCCTGGACCAGCGCAACTACGACTCGATCCTGGACAACGGCTTCTCGTCGAAGCACCAGTACTACTACTGCGGCGACGGCGTCGTGGCCGAGCCGGAGTACGTCGACGACGGTCTCGCCCGGTTCCGGTACGAGTTCTCGGACGGCTCCGAGTACCACCTCAACATGTTCCCGCTGCGCAAGGACTACACGCGGCGGCTGATGCATGAGGTCGGCTTCCAGAAGATCGAGACCTACGGGGACTTCCAGTCCAGCTACTCCGACGACGAGCCGGACTTCTTCGTGCACATCGCGGAGAAGGCGTACCTGGAGGAGTCCCTCGAGGGGAAGGCGCCGTGACCAGCGCAGAGGCAGCGGAGAGCACGGCCCGCAGCTACTACGACTCCGAGGACGCCGACAACTTCTACTCACGGGTCTGGGGCGGCGAGGACATCCACATCGGCCTCTACCGGACCCCGGACGAGGAGATCGCCGCCGCGAGCCGCCGCACGGTGGCGAAGATGGCCGAGGTCGCCGGGATCGGGTCCGGCACCCGGGTGCTGGACCTGGGTGCGGGCTACGGCGGCGCCGCCCGCCAGCTGGCGAAGCGGTTCGGCGCGGCGGTGCACTGCCTGAACCTGTCCCCCGTGGAGAACGACCGCAACGCGCGACTCACCACGGAGCAGGGCCTCGAGGAGCTGGTGACGGTCGCGACCGGCACGTTCGAGGACGTCCCGGTCGAGGACGCCTCGGTCGACGTCGTCTGGTCGCAGGACGCGTTCCTGCACTCGGGCGCGCGGGAGAAGGTCCTCGACGAGGTCGTGCGGGTGCTCCGCCCCGGCGGTCAGGTCGTGTTCACCGATCCGATGGCCGTCGACGGGCTCGACCAGTCCTCGATCCAGCCGATCCTGGACCGGATCCAGCTGTCGACGATGGCCACGCCGGGCTTCTACACCGACGGCCTGGCGGCGCGCGGGATGACCGCGGTGACCTTCCACGACCACGCCGAGCAGCTGCCGACGCACTACCGGCGGGTCCGTGAGGAGCTCGTCGCCCGGGAGCAGGAGCTGGCCGCGGCGATCTCCGACACCTACATCGCCAACATGAAGGCCGGTCTGCAGCACTGGGTGGACGGTGGCACCGCCGGCAAGCTCACCTGGGGCATCGTGCACGCCGTGCGGGGCTGACGACACGGACGACCGCCGACGAGCGGCGCGGGCCCCGGATCGGGGTGCCGCGCCGTTCACCTCACCGGGTGGCGGCGGACTCGTCGGCCGTCCTCCTGCTCGTCGTCGTCCCGGCCGTCGCTCCGTCGTCCTGGTCGTCGCTCCCGCCCTGCTCCAGCTGGCAGCACGTCCCGTTTCAGGGTCGCGTTGAAGGACTCGGCGAGGGCGTTGTCGGCGATGGACCCGACCGCACCCATCGACCGGCGGGCTCCGAGCCGGTCGTAGACCTGGGCGTAGGCGCGGCTGGTGTAGACCGAGCCGTGAGCGGAGGGAAGGTCGCCCCGGCCAAGGAGCCGGGCGTGCGAGCAGCGGCTTCGAGCGCGTCGACGACCAGCTCGGAGCCCCTGTGGTCGGCGATGGACCACCCGACCGGCCGCCGCGAGTAGCAGTCGATCACGCTGGCCAGGTCGAGGTTCACACCGTCGGCCAGGGGCGGGGCTGTAGGGACATCGGCTCTGGCACAGATTCGGTGACGTCATGGCACGTCACGTTGGGGTGACGCGTTCGGCTCTGTGATCATCTCGCCTGCGCGATCATGATCTTGGAGACGTGTTGTTCCCCGTGCTGTCGTCCCTGGTCATCGACGATGATCGTCACCACCGGCCCTGCTGTGCGGATCATTGCCCGCAGCGCCACGATCTCGGGTCGGTGTCCGCACTCCGGCGGATACCCATGCCTGCCCACGAACCCTCCTCCAGGGTCACGTGACCAGAATTCCAGCTACCCGACTCCACCGAACCCGGGGCCAACCACTGTCCTACCTGGGCACGGGGCACTTTCCGCGTTCGGGGCCCGCCGCCCACTCACCAAGATCACGAAGAGCCAGGGCTCACCGCATCTTTGCCGTGGCCCTGGCATCAGCAAGGCGTCCCGGCGCCCTGCCCGCGCTGAACCAGGGAGATATCATGCTCAGATGAGTCGAATAACCCGTGAGCGAGGGAACCTGCACGATCGCCTCGTCGAGAAGTGGGGACTTGAGATCGTATCTGGGGAACTCCCTGCCGGGCATTCGATACTCACCAACCCCGCTGCGGACGAATTGGGCGTATCTCGGAGTGTCGTTCGGGAAGCTGTTCGAGTACTTGAGTCGAAAGGGCTGGTCCGAGTGCGCCGCAGGGTCGGGATCACCGTGGAGACGTCGACGAACTGGAGCTCACTGGATTCTGACATTATTCGCTGGAATCTCGCCGGGCCCGATCGGTTCACCCACTTAGACCATCTATGCTCCCTCCGTACCGCGATCGAGCCGTTGGCGGCCCAGCTCGCTGCGACCGCGGCGACTCCGGAACAATGCGGCCTTCTCACGGAGGCAGTCATCGGAATGTCGAAAACCGCTCGATCTGCCGATACCGATGCGTATCTAGAGCACGATGCGGAGTTTCATCGGATTCTTCTGCAAGCCTCCGGGAACCCACTGTTCGGCGCGCTCTCCGACGTCGTCATCGAGATGCTGGCCGGGCGGACCCGGCACGGTCTCATGCCTCAGGTCGCCGCGACATCCGCGGTGCAGCTGCACGGTGAGGTCGCAGCGAGTGTCCAGGCGGGAGACGGTGCCGTGGCCCGCAAGGCTATGCAGGGAATCCTGGACGAGACGGAGACGGCCCTGCACCTGGCGTCCGGCACAGAGCTTCCCTCATCCGGTTGACCGGATCAGGCGGTCGCCGTCACCCAGGACGTCGTGTGCTTGAGGTTCCGACTTGGATGAGTGCACCAGTCGGGCAGGACGAGATGATCACTGGTCGTAGCCTGGCTGGAGGCGTCGTGTCGGGCTCACTCGTGAGGTTCCTGCTGCTCCGCTCGCGGGGCTGGCTCGTCGGGGGTCTGCGGCTCGACACGACGCCGACCGTGGCCTGACTCGACAGAGGTGTGATCACTTCCTGAGAGCTGGAAGTCGGAGTGTCGACCACGGTCTCCTCCTCGACAGCATCCAGGAAGGGACACGACGCAAGGTGATCGTGATCGGCATCGATCCGCACAAGTGCAGTCACACCGCGGCCGCCCTCGACACAGTGCCCCGAATCTGTCAGCCGGGGTGTCGAAATCGAGAGTCTTACGCGGCCGGGTGTTGAGCCGCTGAGCGACATCGTCGAGTTGGGCCTGGGTGACGTGGTCGAGGCGGGTGCCCTTCGGGAAGTACTGGTGCAGTAGCCGGTTGGTGTTCTCGTTCGTGCGGCGCTGCCAGGGGCTGGCCGGGTCGGCGTAGTAGACGTCCAACCCGGTCCGGTCGGTCACGCTCGTGTGCCGGGCCAGTTCCATCCCGCGGTCCCAGGTCAGCGACGTGCGGACGTGTTCGGGCAGTCGGGCCATCTGCCGGGACAGCTGATGGGCGACGGTGTTCATGTCACGCCCGCCCAGAGCGACGAGCACGGTGAACCGGGTCGTGCGCTCGACCACGGTGGCGATCTGGGTGGTGCCGCGCCCGAGTGGCAGATCCCCTCCCAGTGCCCGGGTACCGCCCGATCAGCCACCTCCGCGGGCCGGTCGTGGATCGAGACCGCGTCGTGGATCTGCGAGCGCCACTGACCACTGGTGGTGTTGTGCACGTTGTGCCGGATCGGACG
This sequence comes from Pseudonocardia sp. NPDC046786, assembly GCF_040645415.1. Lineage (NCBI taxonomy): Bacteria > Bacillati > Actinomycetota > Actinomycetes > Pseudonocardiales > Pseudonocardiaceae > Pseudonocardia > Pseudonocardia sp. NPDC046786. The sequence continues at coordinate 28,170 of NZ_JBEYYF010000032.1, forward strand.
GGCCGACCGCAGGTGTTTCTGCAGGTCCTTGGCCAGTACACCGCGGGCCTGCACGGACAGCGACTTGTAGATCGTCTCGTGCGACACCCGCAGCCCGCAGCCCGGCTCGAAGTGTGTGGCCAGGTGCCCGCCGATCTGCTCGGGCGACCGGTCCTGTCCGAGTCTGTCAGCGACGAAGCTGCGCAGCAGCGGACGGCGAGCGAGCAGGCACACCGTCGGACGCCGTGCTCGGCGCCAGGCACGATCCTCGGCATCCACGGCCCGATATGTGCGCCTGCCCTTGTTGCGGGCGATCTCCCGGCTCGCCGTCGAGGCCGGACGGCCGAGCCCGGCCGCGATTGCCCGGATCGAGCGCTCCTGGGCCACGCCCCGCGAGATCTCCTCCCGCTCGGCCGCGGTCAGCGTCCCCGGCCGGCGACGGCGTCGTGGTGATGGCACGTAGCCGCCGGTGGACTTGAGCACCGTGAACACCGACCCCGGCGGGCGTCCGATCGCCCGGGCGATGTCACTGATCGACTCACCCTGGCCCCACCGGACCCACAGGTCCGTGCGGCCCTCATCCGACATCCCGGGCCGTCCCAACCGTGCCATTCCCCACCCCTATCATGATCAACTATCAGGGGTGTTGCGCTGACCGGTTGAGTCCATGGCTGGCCACTTTCAGATCCCGGACCTCACGTTCCAGGTCCTTGATCCGCTGTCGCTCGTCCGTGCTCGGCCCGGGCGCCTGCTGGGCATCGATCTGTGCCTGCACCGTCCACTGGCGCAGCGACTCGACACCCACACCTACCTTCGGGCCGATCGCTTGGCACGCCGCGTACACCGACCGGTACTCGTCAAGGTGGTCGAGCACCACCTTCACGGCCCGGAAACGCTGCTCGGGCGGATAGCGCTTGGGAATGATCCACATCCTCCGCTAGGAAGGAAGCGACACCGAACCCAGGACGGTTCACACACGCTGAGCCGGAGAGGTCGGTCCAACCTCGCTTCGCCTGTGGCCGTGCATGTCGATCACGACCTTTCCGCTGCCCGCTGCGTCCCGTGCGGTCTCGAACGCCGCGACAGCCTCGCCTGCCGGGATCACATGTGTGATGACCTGCTCGAGCTCCGGATGCTCGGCGAGGACACGTACCGCTTCGTCGATCTCCTGGTGGAACCGGAACGCCCCGACCAGGGCGGCTTCCTTGGCGACCAGCGGTGCCAGGCACACCGGTCGGGGCTGGTCCGGCACCATCCCGATCTGGACGACCGTCCCACGCCTGCGGACGGCGCGAACCGCGCCCGAGATCGCCGACGGCGCACCTGCGCACTCGAAGACGACGTCGAACCGCTCGTCCGGGACATCCTGCTCGGGGACGCGGATGACGGCATCCGCCCCCAGCTCCAGAGCCCGGGTGAGAGGTTCGGGCAGCACGTCGGAGACCGTCACGCGAGCAGCCCCGCGGATCCGGGCCGCCGCGGCCGTGAGCAACCCGATCGGCCCGGCGCCGGACACCAGGACCTCGGCGGAGTCGACCGAGCCCGCCCGGGACACCGCGTGCAGACCGACCGCCAACGGCTCGGCGAGCACGGCACGCCGCACCGGCAAGGCCTCCGGCAGGACGCGGACCATGCCGGAGTCGACGATGAGGTACTCGCTCATCGCCCCTTGCGTGTGCGGACGGGTCGATGCACTACCGAGGTAGGAGCCGCCCGGCCACAGGTGCGGATCGTCCTCGATGTGCGGCCGCGGTGTGCCGAAGCGGGCCGGGTGCACCGTGACCGGTGTCCCTGGCGCGAGTGTTCCCTCGGGGTCCAGGTCGACCTCCCCGGACAGCTCGTGCCCGGGGACCAGCGGTTCCCGGACGACGAACGCCCCGTTCGCGCCCTCGTAGTAGTAGTGCAGGTCCGAGCCGCAGATGCCGACGTAGTCGACCCGGAGCCGGATCTGGCCCGGTTCCGGCTCGGGCATCGGCACGCCTTCGAGACCGAGGTCCAGTTTCCCGTTGATCACGATCGATTGCACGGTGTACTCCTCTCACGAAGCGTCCGGTCAGACCACGGAGGTCATTCCGCCGTCCACGAAGATGTTCTGACCGCTCACGAAGTCACTCGCCGCCGAGCACAGGTAGATCAGGGTGCCGCGCAGCTCCTCGACCACGCCCCACCGGCCCGCCGGGGTGCGCCGCTCCACCCACTCGGTGAACTCCCGGTCCTCCACGAGGGCGCGGTTCATCTCGGTGGCGAAGTACCCGGGCGAGATCGTGTTCACCTGGATGTTGTGACGGGCCAGGTCGGCGGCCATGCCCCGGCTCAGCTGGGCGACGCCGCCCTTGCTCGCCGAGTACGGGGCGATCGTCTGGCGAGCCAGCTTGGACTGGACCGACGCGATGTTGACGATCTTCCCGGAGCCTCGCCGCACCATATCGGGGGTGACGAAACGGGAGACGTAGAACACGCTGGACAGGTTCGTGGTGACGACAGCGTCCCAGTCCTCGATCCCGAACTCGGAGAACGGCGCCCGCCGCTGCACGCCGGCGTTGTTGACCAGGATGTCCGGCACACCGTGCTCGGCGACGACCGCGGCGACGCCGCGCTCGACGGCCCCGGCGTCGGTGACGTCGAACAGGGCGACCGGCGGCCGGATGCCGGATGCCGCCTCGATCGCGTCGGCGGTCTCGGCCGCACCGGCGGCGTCCCGGCCGTGCACGACCACCGTCGCCCCCGCTTCGGCGAGTGCGAACGCCAGGCTGCGCCCGAGCCCTCGGGACGAGCCGGTGACCAGGGCCAGCCGACCACTCACGTCGAACATCGTTTCTCCTTCACCTGTCGGGGCTGTGATCCAGCTGATGCGGAGGTGCGGGGCTGCGCTCACACGAGCTGTACGAGCCCGAACAGCGCCGACGCCAGCCCGAAGCCGACCAGGGACTGGATCGACTGCTGCACGGTCCAGGTCTTGAGTGTGGTCTTGACGTCCATTCCCATCAGACGCCCGACCAGCCAGAACCCACTGTCGTTGACGTGGCCTGCGAACACCGACCCCGCCGCGGTGGCCAGCACGATGCACACGATCTCGACGCCGTTGTAGCCGCCCGCGGCGACGGCCGGGGCGACCAGGCCGGCTGCGGTGACCAACGCGACCGTGGCCGAACCCTGAGCCACCCGCAGCACCAACGCGATGACGTAGGCGGCCACGATCACCGGCAGCCCCACGGCAGACAACGTTCCGGAGAGCGCGTCACCGATCCCTGATGCTCGCAACACCCCACCGAACATGGCACCGGCACCGGTGATCAGGATGACCGAGCAGATGGGGCCGAGCGAACGATCCATCACCCGCTCCAGAGCGGTCCCGTCGGTCCCGCGCCGGAACCCGAGCACCACCATCGCCACCAGCACGGCGATGAGCAGCGCGATCGGGCTGTTGCCGATCAGGGTGAGCGACTGGACCCAGGTGGCGTCCCCGTCGACGACACCGCTCGAGGACAGCCCGGAGAGCCCGGTGTTGAGGAAGATCAACACCATCGGGACCGCGATGATCCCGGCCACGGTGCCGGCGCTGGGGGGATTCGCCGGTTGAACGTCGTCGCCGGACAGTCCGAACAGGCTCGGCACCGGGAGTGGGATCCGCCGGTCCACGAAGCGGGCCCAGGCGTATCCGGACACCAGCCAGGTCGGCATCGCGAGGATCAGGCCGAACAGCAGGACCAGCCCGAGGTCTGCTCCGAAGATCTCGGCCGCGGTGATCGGGCCCGGGTGTGGCGGCACGAACACGTGCATCACCGACAGGGCCGTCGCCGACGCCAGTCCGTACAGCAGGAGGTTTCCGCCCCCCATCCGTCGTGCCACGGCGAACACGATCGGGAGCATCACGACGAGCCCGGCGTCGAAGAACATGGGGAAGCCCATGATCAGTGACGCGACTCCGAGCGCGAACGGCGCGCGCTTCTCGCCGAACACGGCCACCAGACGTTCGGCGAGCACCCGGGCGCCGCCGCTGGATTCCACGATGCTCCCGAGCATGGCGCCGAGCCCGACCAGCAGGGCGACGCTGCCGAGCGTACCGCTGAAGCTGTCGACGAGGGTGTCCGACAGCTCCGACAGGGGCAGCCCCGTGACGACCGCGGTCAGCAACGAGACCAGGATCAGCACGATGAAGGGGTGCATCTTGAACCTGATCACGAGCAGCAGGATCAGGGCGATCGACGCGGCGGCGATGCCGAGCAGTGGCCCGGCACCCATCGTTTGCGTCCAGTCATCCATAACGTTCTCCGTTGAATCGTCGACCGTCGGTCGTCAGATGGGGTGACCCGTTGGGCGACGGCACCGCGCCGTCGGCGCCGGGATGGCGGCTGCCCGCCGATGGCCGTCGTCGGGCGGGGGCGCCGCCGGGGGTGGGGGACGCCGGGGTGCGCCGGCCGGACCCCCGCTGCACGGCGTGCCCGCCGAACCGGCTTCCCGCCGCCGCACCGTCGTGCGCGGCCGCGTCGCTGGGGGCCTGAGCCCTGCGATCAGGTCCGCCGGGTCCGTTCCGCTGCGGAGTCCCGTTCCGGCATCGGTGGTGGAACACGCTCTGGGATCCGGGTCGGGTCCCCAGCATCTGGCCATGGCGCTCCCCGCTCGATTCGTGGTGCCGGAGAACGGCTCCGGATTCCGTGCTCCGTGCTGGCGCTGGAACCAGACCGACAGTCGGCCATCCCGCTTCGAGTGGGAGGAGCTGTGGGGGCGGACTCGCTCAGTCGGCGGCATGGGGTGCTACCCGGCCCGACATGCCGGTCGTGTGGTAGCGAACCCGTCCGGTTCGGCGTCGACCACGTGCCGTGGTCACCGACCCGGCAGCCGCGGCACAGGCCGTCGGGCCGGTCGACAACCGCAACGCGAACGGGTCGGACAGCCGTGTCCCGCCGGGGTGAGTGAACATCGCCGCAACCTCTCAGGCTCGCCAACGGCTGAGGTGTAGCTTACTAATTTCATAGTACTTTTCAAGAGATGGATCAACTAAAATCATCTGTATCGAGCCAGACTTCGTCGTACGAACTATGAGATAGCGCCAGCTACCCCAAACCGCGGATGTCGACCACCGATTGCAGGCAGGCCCCGGTTCGGGGGCCGACCGGCGACACCCTCGGATCCCAGGGGCGCGGCATGCCGTACGTGCCATCGGTGACGGGTCGACCCGCGCGTCTCAACCCGGCGCGAACCCTGCCCAGTCCCCCTGGGACGGCGCCGAACAACGGGCCGGCCCCGCCCGGCCGAACCGCCGGAGCACCAGGGCCCGATGTCCGCGCCCGGACACGGCTCGTCGGTCCCCAGGCAGCCCGCCGCGCGCCACGAGAGTGCCCTTATCCGTCGCCCCCGAGCCGGAGCGCGGCGATGATCTCTTCGCACTGCTCGGCGGGCGACCTGTCGATCCCGATCTCCAGGCCGTTCTCGTCCGGTTCCAGCGGGTCCAGATCGGCCAGCTGCGAGTCCAGCAGCGCCGCGGGCATGAAGTGACCGAGGCGGGCGCCGAGCCGCGTCTCGAGCGTGTCCCGGTCCCCGGCGAGGTGCACGAACACGGTTCCCTCGCCGCGGATCCGCTCCCGGTAGCCGCGCTTGAGCGCCGAGCAGGTGACGATCGCCGGAGCGCCGCGGTCGGCGTGCCCGGCGATCCAGGCGGCGACGGCGTCGAGCCACGGCCACCGGTCGTCGTCGGTCAGCGGGATCCCGGCACTCATCTTGGCCACGTTGGACTCCGGATGGAACGCGTCGCCCTCCGCGAAGTCCCAGCCGAGCGTGCCCGCCAGCAGCGCCGCGACCGTCGACTTGCCGGAACCGGACACGCCCATCAGCACCACGCTCGGCGCCACGCCGGGTTCGGGCCCCGTCACAGGACGAGGCCGAGCATCATGGTGAGCACGAGACCGACCACCGAGATCACGGTCTCCATCACCGACCACGTCCTGATCGTCTCACCGATCGTCATCCCGAAGTACTCCTTCACCATCCAGAACCCTGCATCGTTGACGTGCGAGAAGAACAGCGACCCCGCACCGATCGCCAGCACCAGCAACGACACCTGGGCAGGCTCCACGCCGGTCATCAACGGGACCAGGATCCCGGCCGCAGTCACCGTCGCCACCGTCGCCGAACCGGTCGCCAACCGGATGAACACCGCGATCAGCCACCCCAGCAACAGCACCGACAACCCGCTGTCCACGACGAACGCCGCGATCAGGTCCCCGATCTTCGTGTCGATCAGCGTCTGCTTGAAGCCGCCACCCGCGGCCACGATCAGCAGGATCCCGGCGATCGGCGGCAGCGACCTCTCCACCGACGCCATGATCGCCCGAGCGCCCATCCCGGCACCGCGACCGAACGTGAACAACGCCGTCCCGACCGCGATCAGCAACGCGATCAACGGCGTACCCAGGAAGTCCAGCACCGTGCGCAGCAGCATCCCGTCCGTCAGGAAGATCTCGGCCAGCGCCTTACCCATCATCAACACCACCGGCAGCAGCACGGTCGCCACCGTCACCCCGAACCGCGGGCGCGTGACCGTACGCTGCTCCACCGCAGTCGACCCGGAGTTCGAACCACCTGCAGGTCCGGGCCCACCGGTGAACAGGTCCGGCGGGGGCGAACTCACCCAACGCGCGGCGTAGCGCGCGAACATCGGCCCGGCGATCGCCACCGCCGGGACCGCGATCCCCAGCCCGAGCCCCAGCGTGATCCCCAAGTTCGCGTCCAGCGCGTCGATCGCCACCAACGGCCCCGGATGCGGCGGCACGAACCCGTGCATGACCGACAACCCCGCCAGCGCAGGCGCCCCGACCGCCATCAACGACCGCCCGGACCGCCGCGCCACGAGGAGGATCACCGGAAGCAGCAGCACCAGACCGATCTCGAAGAACATCGGCAGCCCGATCAGCGAACCGACCAGAGCCATCGCCCACGGCAGACTGCGCGGGCTGGACCGCCCGATGATCGTGTCCACGATCTGGTCGGCCCCGCCCGAATCAGCCAACAGCTTGCCGAACATCGCGCCCAGCGCGATCAACGTCCCGACACTGCCCGCCGTGCTGCCGAACCCCTTCGCGAACGACTCGACCGCCGTGCCGGCAGGCAACCCCGCAATCCCCGCAACGGTCAACGACCCCACGGTCAACCCCAGGAACGGGTGCAGCTTCACCCACGTGATCAACACGACCAGCACCGCGACACCCACCACCGCCGCGCCGACCAACCGCGGGCCGGACGCCGTGACCGGCGCGGCCTGAGCGAGCCACGACGCTGTCATGCCCGCTGCTCCGCTCCACACACGGCGACGGTCGCGGGAGCGTCCGGGGCGTCACCCGGTCCCCCGATCTCACCGGGCGCGCCGGTCGGGCCTGCCGCGATCTTGACCTCGTGCCCGCCGAACTGCCTGCGCAGCGCCGCCACCGCACGCATGGCGGGCGAGGACTCCTGCCGGGATGCGAACCGGGCGAACAGGGCCGCCGAGATCACCGGGAGCGGCACCGCGTGCGTGATCGCCTCCTCGATCGTCCAGCGGCCCTCCCCCGAGTCGTCGACATAGTCGTCGAGCCCGGCCAGCGTCGGATCGTCGGACAGTGCACGGACAAGCAGGTCCAGCAGCCAGGACCGGACGACGGTGCCGCGCGACCACGCCTGCAGCACGGCGGGTACGTCGTCGACCAGGTCCGCCGCCTCGAGCAGCTCGAAGCCCTCGGCGTAGGCCTGCATCAGCCCGTACTCGATCCCGTTGTGCACCATCTTCGAGAAGTGCCCCGCGCCGACCGGCCCGGCGTGCGCGAAGCCCTCCTCACGCGGCCCGTCCGGACGCAGCGCGTCGAAGATCGGCATGGCCCGCTGGATGTCCTCCGGAACGCCCCCCACCATGAGCCCGTAGCCGTTGTCCCTGCCCCATACCCCGCCCGACACACCGCAGTCGAGGTATCGGATCCCACTCCGGTCGAGAAGTGCGGCGTTCGGCCCGTCGTCGGTGTAGCGGGAGTTGCCGCCCTCGATGACCAGGTCGCCGTCGTCGAGGACCGTCGCCAGATCTCGGACGGTGTCCCGGGTGACCGCACCCGACGGCACCATGACCCAGACCACGCGCGGGGCGGACAGGGCACCGGCGAGCGACTCCAGCGAGTCGACGTCGCTGATCTCGGGGCGGGGGTCGAAGCCGACCACCTCGTGGCCGGCCGCACGCAACCGGTCACGCATGTTGCCACCCATCTTGCCCAGACCGATCATGCCGAGTTGCATGGTCTCTCCCAGGTGTGCGGTGAGCGGCTGTCCTGTGCGTCATGCCCGCCGACGAGACGGGTCAGCAGCTCTGTCAGTTCGTGCGGTGAGTCGACCCGGACGTGGCTCAGTGCGACCAGCTCCGGTACCGCTGCGTCGTTGAGCACCGCGACCGCGAGCCCGTCGAAGTCGGGCCGCCGGGCCACCTCGTCGTGGATCGCGCGGAACGCCGGGAGGTCACCGACGTCGTCGCCCACGTAGACCGCCGCGGCGACCTCGGCGATCCCGGCCCGCACGACGTCACCCTTGTCGCCCTCGACCGGCATGGCCAGCTCGACGACCATGCGCCCGGTCAGCAGCCGCAGCCCCGACCGCACGGCCCTCTCGGACGCCCACCGCTCGACGGGTTCCTGCGCCGTGGGCCGCGTGCGGTAGTGAACGGTCATCGAGACACCCTTGTCCTCGATCACCAGGTCGGGGAACACGTCCCGCGCGGCCGCGACCGCCGCGGCCAGAGTCGACGCGTGCCGAGCGACCGACGGGTGGCTCCCGACCACCCCGTCGACCCGCCACTGCATCCCGTACGCCCCGTACAGGTCGCAGTCCAGCTCCGGAAGCACCGACTCCAGGAACGACACCGGCCTGCCGGACACGATGCACAGCCGTCCCACGGTCGAGGCGATCCGGCGCAGCTGCCCGACGAGTTCCGGCAGCGGGCGGGACAGCCCGGGGTCGTCCTGGATCGGGGCGAGCACGCCGTCGAAGTCCAGGAAGAACGCGCACCGGCGCGGATCGGTGCGGATGCGCTCGGCCGTCTGCTCGAACGCGTCCGTGTGCGGGACCACGACGCTCCCGGCCTCGTCACCGGGTGCGTTCATCTCAGGTCCCGTACGGCGTCGAGCCGTGTCCGTACCGACTCCAGCAGCTGGGACCACGACTGCTCGAACTTCGCGACGCCCTCGCTCTCCAGCGTGGCGAACACGTCGGCGAGGTCGACGCCCACATCGGTCACCGCGTCGAACACCTCCCGCGCCGCCGCTGACCGGCCGGTCACCCGGTCGCCCCGGACCGTCCCGTGGTCGGCGAACGCGTCGAGCGTGGCCTCCGGCATCGTGTTCACGGTGCCGGCGACGACCAGGTCGGTGACGTAGAGCGTGTCGGGGTAGTCGGGGTTCTTCACTCCGGTGGACGCCCACAACGGGCGCTGCACGGTCGCGCCGTTCGCATGCAGGGCCTCCCAGCGCTTGCCGGAGAACGCCTCCTGGAACGCCGCGTAGGCCAGCACCGAGTTCGCGATCGCCGCCTTGCCCTTGAGCTCCACGGCCGCACCACCGAGCGTGTCGAGCCGTCGGTCGATCTCGGTGTCGACGCGCGAGACGAAGAAGCTCGCCACGGAGCTGATCGTGTCCAGGTCGTGGCCGTTGGCGGCGGCCAGGTCGAGGCCGTCCAGGTAGGCACCGATCACCTCGCGGTAGCGCTCCACCGAGAAGATCAATGTGACGTTCACGCTCACGCCGTCGGCGATCACTCGCGTGATCGCAGGCAAGCCCTCCCGCGTCGCCGGGATCTTGACCAGCAGGTTGGGCCGGTCGACCGCCTTCCACAGGTCGAGCGCCTCGGCGACCGTCCCCGCGGTGTCGTGGGCGAGCCGCGGGTCGACCTCGATCGACACCCGCCCGTCGACGCCGCGCGTGGCCGCCCAGGTACTGGTGAGGTAGTCGCAGGCCCGCTGCACGTCGGCGACGGTGATCTCGCGGACCGCGTCGTCCACCGACGACCTGCGGGCGCTGAGCTCGCGTACCTGCGCGTCGTACGCCGTCCCGACGGACAGCGCCGACGCGAAGATCGTCGGGTTGGTCGTCACCCCGACGACGTGTCTGTCGGCGACGAGGGACTGCAGGTTCCCGGAGGTCAGCCGCTCCCGGGAGAGATCGTCCAGCCAGATGGAGACACCGGCGTCCGCCAGGTCCCCGAGTCGGTCAGTCATGTCGTCGTCCCTCCAGGGTTGCTCGTCGCGATGCTCCGGAGGGCGGCCGCCACCGCCTCCTCCGTGGTGAACCCGAACTCGCGGAACAAGGTCCGGTGGTCCGCGCTGGCGCCGTAGTGCTCGATCGAGATCCGCTCACCCGCGTCGCCGGTGTACCGGAACCACGGCATCGCGATCCCGGCCTCCACGCTGACCCGCGCACGGACCTCGGGAGGCAGCACCGATGCGCGGTACTCCTCGTCCTGTTCCTCGAACCACTCGAAGCACGGCATCGACACCACGCGGGTGGGGACGCCGTCGGCCTCGAGGACCGTCCGGGCGTCGACCGCGATCTGCAGCTCGGACCCGGTGGCCATGAGGATCACCCGAGGCTCGGCCGTCGAGGCGTCGGCGAGCACGTACCCGCCCCGGGCGACGCCGTCGGCCGACGTTCCCGCCAGCACCGGGACGGCCTGCCGGGTCAGCGCGATCCCGACCGGGCCGTCGGCCCGCTCCAGCGCCGCGCGCCACGCATGGGAGGTCTCGTTGGCGTCACCCGGCCGCACGACCGCCAGGCCGGGGATCGCCCGCAACGCGGCGAGGTGCTCGACCGGCTGGTGAGTGGGACCGTCCTCGCCCAGACCGATCGAGTCGTGCGTCCACACGTGGACGACCGGCGTCCGCATCAGCGCGCCCAACCGCACGGCGCCCCGCATGTAGTCGCTGAACGTGAGGAACGTGCCGCCGTAGGGACGGGTCGGTCCGTGCAGTGCGATGCCGTTCAGGATCGCGGCCATGGCGTGCTCGCGGATGCCGAAGTGCAGCGTGCGCCCGTAGGGCCGGGTCGTCCACGTCCGGGTGCCGATCGAGGCAGGCCCGAACGAGTCCGCGCCGGCCATCGTCGTGTTGTTGCTCTCGGCGAGGTCGGCCGACCCGCCCCACAGCTCCGGGAGAACGTCGGTGAGCGCGTCCAACACCGCCTGTGACGCCTTGCGGGTGGCGACGCCCGCCTGCGCCGCCCCCCAGCGGGGCAGCACCTTGGCCCATCCGTGCGGGAGGGCGCCTGCACGCAGCCGGTCCAGCAACTCCTTGCGGTCCGGCTCGCGCGCCGCCCAGTCGTCGAACTCCTCCTGCCACGCCACGTGGGCGGCTCGGCCGCGATCGGCGACCGAGCGCGCGTGCGCCAATACCTCGTCCTCGACGACGAACGAGCGCTCCGGGTCGAAGCCGAGGAACGACTTGACGGCGGCGACCTCGTCGGCGCCCAGTGCCGCGCCGTGCGCCGCTCCGGTGTTCTGCAACGTCGGGGCAGGCCAGCCGATGACCGTGCGCAGCAAGATGATCGACGGCCGGTCGGTCACCTCACGGGCGGCCGCGAGCGCGGCCAGGATACCGGTGACGTTGTTGCCGCCCTCGACTCGCTGGACGTGCCACCCGTATGACTCGTACCGCAGCGCGACGTCCTCGGACAGCGCGACGGCGGTGTCGCCCTCGATCGAGATCCGGTTGTCGTCGTAGACGAGGGTGAGGTTGCCCAGCTGCTGCGTTCCGGCCAGCGAGCTCGCCTCCGAGGTGATGCCCTCCTCGATGTCGCCGTCCGATGCCACCACGTAGATGTGGTGGTCGAACGGGCTCTGCCCGGGCGGGGCGTCGGGGTCGAACAGACCGCGCTCGCGGCGGGCGGCCATCGCCATACCCACCGCGGAGGCCAGCCCCTGCCCCAACGGACCGGTCGTGATCTCCACACCGGCCGTGTGCCCGTGCTCCGGGTGGCCGGGAGTCGCCGACCCCCACGTCCGCAGCGCGGCGATGTCTCCGATCTCCAGCCCGTAGCCGGAGAGGAACAGCTGCAGGTACAGGGTGAGGCTGGAGTGCCCGCAGGACAGGACGAACCGGTCGCGGCCGATCCAGTCCGGGTCGCCGGGGTCGTGTCGCATCACGCGCTGGTACAGCGCGTAGGCGAGCGGTGCGAGGCTCATCGCGGTGCCGGGATGACCGTTGCCCACGTTCTGCACGGCGTCCGCCGCGAGTACGCGGACGGTGTCGACCGCACGGGTGTCCAGGTCGGTCCAGTCGTCCGGCGTGCGGATCGCGGTCAGCCGTTCGATGTCGCTGTGGGCGGCGCTGTTCTCGTCGTGCACGCGTAGCGCTCCCATCACGTTCGGCGGGCCAGTTCGAGTCGGCCGAGGCCGGTGAGATCCACGTCGTCGAGGGTCGTCACGACCAGGTCCGCTCCCTCGGCCTGGAGCAACGCCGCGTCGTCGTGCCGGGCCAGCCCGATCGCGGCGCAGCGGGCGGCCTTCGCCGCCTGCACGCCGCTGACCGCGTCCTCGACGACGACGCAGGCGTGAGGCGGGATGCCCAGCTCGTCCGCCGCCGTCCGGAAGATCTCGGGGTCCGGCTTGCCCCTGATGAGGTCTCGTCCCGAGATGTCCACGTCGAACACGTCGAGCAGGGTCGTCCCGTCTTCGACCGCCCCGGAGGGGAACCCCTCCTCCGCCGCGAACGTGTCCAGGCGGATCCTGCTGAGGAACAGCCCGGCGTTCTTCGACGAGGACGCGGCCGCGATGCGCATGCCGGCGGCCCGCACAGCGAGCACGAACCGCAGCGCGTCCGGGTAGGCACGGAACCGCCCGTCGTGGATCAGCTCCACCACCATGGCCTGCTTGCGTTCGGCGTAGCGGACCGCGCGGGTGTCGGCGTCCGGGATACCGAAGTGCGCCAACGCGTCCCGTGCGCCCTCCATCCGAGGTTTCCCGCTCATCACCTCCTGGTAGGTCCGCGGCGTGAACCGGTCGACCGACCATGACGTCCGTCCGGCCAGGTCGGCCCACTCCCCGCTCATCAGCGTGCGCAGCGACTCCCGCCACGCGACCTCGTGCGGCGAATCGACCAGCACCCCGTCGACATCGAAGATCATTCCGCTGAACCCGTTCGGCACCGTCGGGTCTCCTCTCATCGGTTCGCGCCCCCGGCCGTCGCGAGCTCGGGGCCGATCGCGTGGTGGTCTCCTGGGCCCAGCGTCACGGCACCGTCCGGGCCCGCGATGCGGACCGGGTTGCGGAAGCCCTCCGGGAGGGCGGCCACATCGAGCAGGCCGTCGCGCACCGTGAGTCGCAGCGACGTGCCGCGGAACTGGAACGGCATGACGAGGCCTTCGAGCCGCTCGAGCAGCCTCGGACGCACGTGCAGGACACCGTCCCGGACGGAGATCCCCAGGAATCCGCGCTGGACCAGGTCCAGCGTTCCGGCCATGACACCCATGTGGATGCCCTCCTTCGTGGTGCCGCCCTGGACGTCGCCGACGTCACTCTCCAGCGCCTGCTGGAACCGGTTCCACGCGTCCTCGGGACTCCGCTCGGCGAGCGCCGCGGCGAACGTGACGAGACTCAGCGTGGAACCGTGCGATGTGCGCCGGTCGTAGTAGTCGATCGTCCGCCGCGCGACGTCGGCGTCGTGGGCGTAGCCGAGCCGGTCGAAGATCTCGTGCAGTTCCGACTCGGTGAACAGGTAGTAGAGCATCACCGTGTCGGCCTGCTTGGACAGCTGATAGCGGTCCGGGTCGTCGCCCTCGGCCCGCAGGATGCGGTCCAGCCGCCCGATCCGCCGGTACGTCGCGCGGTAGCGCTCCCAGTCCAGCTCCGCGAGCTGGTCGTACCGCTCGAACTGGCTGATCACCCCGTCGTGGAACGGCACGAACATCCGCCGGGCCATGTCGTGCCACAGCGCGAGCTCGCCCGTCGTCAGACCGAGCCGTGTGAGCAGTGCCGCCCGCCTGCTGGACGGGAGGAGATCGAGCACGGTCGGGGCGATATGCGCGATCCAGGCGACCATCACGTTCGTGTAGGCGTTGTTGGACAGTCCCGGATCCGCGGCGCCGGGATAGCGCTCGTGGAACTCGTCGGGACCCATCACACCATGGATCTCGTAGCGACCCCGCTCCGGCGACAGCCTCGCGATCGACGCCCAGAAGCGTGCGATCTCGAGCATCAGCTCGGCGCCGTAGTCCCGGATGAACTCCAGGTCGTCGGTCGCCTGGTAGTACTGCCAGACGCTGTAGAAGATCGCAGCGCTGACATGGCGCTGGTTGTGACTGTGGTCGGGATCCCACTGACCGGACAGCGGGTTCAGGTGGACGACCTGGGTCTCCTCCGTCCCGTCGCTGCCGCTCTGCCAGGGGAACATCGCCCCGCGATAGCCTGCCTCCGCCGCGGCCGCCCTTGCCTCGGCCAGCCGACGGTAGCGGTACATGAGTAGCCCGCGCGTCACCGCCGGGAGCCGGGAGTTGAAGAACGGGTAGACGTAGAGCTCGTCCCAGAACACGTGCCCTCGGTAGGCCTCGCCGTTCAGGCCGCGGGCAGGCACCCCCGCGTCGTGCCGTGCGGTGTGCCAGGACCCCACCTGCAAGAGGTGCGCGGCGTGCAGCCGGAGCAGGAACTCCGTTCGGGGCTCTGTCGGCAGACGCACGTCGCAGAAGTCCCATGCCTCCGCCCAGGCCGCCCGGTGCTCGGCGAGCGCCTCCGCGAAGTCCGGGTAGCGGTTGACGTGACGCCCCGCGGCCGAGAGCGGCTCGGTGATCGCGTTGTCGTGCGAGGTGAACAGTGCGACGAGTTTCTCCACCCGCACCGGCACGCCCTCGTCGACGTCGAACGCGAGCACCTGCTGGATGTAGTCCTCCATCTGGTAGAGGCCACGCCGTGGCTCGAGCGATTCCCCGCCACGGAACACCCGCGTGCGCGCTGCCTGTCCGATGTAGATGCCCGACTGGCGGGTCATGCACTTGAGCGCGATGGTCTCCGGCCCGAACGTGCGCGGTGACACCGGGCTCAGGTGCCGGCCCTCGAGGTCGCGGTACCGCACCACCATGTCGTTCGTGACCCGCCCGTCGAGTGCGGAGACGATCTCCACCCGACCCGACCAGTTGCGGGCCGTGAGCGTCCACTCGATGGCGCCCTGATGGCTGTGGGCCATGCTGACGAAGCGACGGCTGTGCAGCGACGTCTCGCGGCCCTGCTGGTCGCTGAACCGCAGCTCACGCTCGACGACGGCGCTGCGGACGTCGTACCGGTGCCGGTAGCTCGACAGCGAGGCCGTCTCCAGCCGGATCGCGTCCTCACCTTCGATCCGCAACTTGAGCACGAGCCAGTTCGGCAGATTGACCAGGTCCTCGTTGAGGACCGGGCGTCCACCCATGATCGTGGTCTCGCGGTTGAAGCCACCGTGGACGTATGTGCCCGGGTAGTGGACCTCGCCGGCGTCCTCCCACTCGGCCGCGCCGCGCGTGCAGAAGTACCCGTTCCCGGTCGAGGTCAGCGCCTCGCGCAGACCCTCTTCGGCGGGGTCGAACCCCGTGTAGACGAGCTCGTCGGTCACGGTCGCCACCCGGCCGACCCGCTTGACAGCGACAACGTCGACATCTCCTTTCACATGGTCCTGTGGACGCGTGCCTGCCACGAGGGATCGCTCCCACGACCGGCGAGCACCCGACGTCCGGCCGGGGGCCGCGACGACGACACATCGCAGAACCGCTGGTACGCGACGCGCTGCGCACATTCACAGACAGCGCGCGCCGGGCGTCCACTCCTCCAGCACCCGAACGGCCTGATCGCGGACTGGTCCCGCTCGACGGTTCCTTGCTCCGCCGAGCCCGACGACTCCTGCACCCCGGACACGAACTGATCCACGACTCTCACCGGAGAATTGATCACATTCGCCACAACGCCGGGTTCATCAGCCTCGAGTGGTTCGAGAGTGGCCTGCTGCGTGGAACGATCGGCGCGGGCGGCAGCCGGTCGGCTGTCACGCTCTGCTCCCCGTGCACGTGGAGGGACGTGACCGTCGACGCAGCGTCCCGGAGGATCTCCCGGTGGTTGCGCCTCAACGCGGAGCGCCCGACCGCACGGCCGGTCGTCGAACGATCCGCCGACCACGCCGCAACGGCCTTCGACCACGGGCGGCGGTCGTCCTCGTCGAGTGACGTCCCCCTGGCCGCCTTCGGGGCGGCGGCCGGTGAGCGGACGTCGTCAGCATCCGCGGTCGGCAGACCTGGCCGATCTGCAGACATCGATCCAGCCACGGCTTTCCCCACACTCGATACCCCGATCACCGCGACCAGGGGAGGGCACTGACAGGCAGGGGGAGATGACATCGTCGTAACCCCTTCGTTACCACTGCGGAAGTGGAGTCATAGTGCCTCAAACATCTGCCATATACAACACTGCTCCACAAAAATCTGCTATATCAGCATTCCTGCTATTCCGGTGGCGACGCACCAACACCGCGGCCCGACCCCCGCGGGCATTGCCGGCTCTTCCGGAAATGGAGTGCAGGTGAGGGCGTGACCGGTCGCGAGAGTGGGCTCGTGTCGCTGCGCTGAGGTGGGCCTCGAGAAGTTGATGATGCAGGTTCCTCCGCCGAACACCATCAACGAGTGGCCGACACGCTCGTCCGCACCGTCGAACTCGGCGTACGGATCACCGACGCCGCCGTTCACGACGAGACCACGGTGCTGTGGTGCGACCTGCTCACCGACGGCCCCGACACGTGTCCGGTGTGTGGGCCGGTCGGGGTCCACCGCGACAGCGTCGAACGACGTGTCGTCGAACGACGTGTCGTCGAACGACGTGTCACTGACGTCCCGGTGGTCGGGCACCCGCTGCAGCTACGAGTCCGGGTCCCGCACTACCCCAGTGTCCACGACGGCTGCGCGCGGGAGGTCGTCGCCCACGACCGCAGCCGGCTGATCCCTGCGAGGGCGTCGACCACCCGCCCGTGCGCGGAGTATGTGTTGCAGCGCTTGGCGATCGACAAGGCCACCGTGGCCGCGGTCGCCCGCAAGCTGGGCCGCTCCTGCGACACCGTCAACAGTGGGCGTTTTCATCCTGCTTGACGACACGGGCGACAGGTGACCGCCAACGCGAGGTGGTGCACGCGTGACGACTCCTACCGCAGGTCATGCGGCCCGGTACCCGACCGGGCGACACAGCTGGAGCGGTGCCGTGACCTGCACGAACAGCAGGTGGAGGTGCAGCCGGCGTGCCACGCGCGCGACGGAGCACCCCTCGGTCCGCTCGTCGTCGCCCGCTCCGGGCATCGCTGCTGTGTCCACCGGCCTTCTCCGCGCTACGGGATGGTCCCCGTCATCGCAGGGACCACCTCATTCCATCGCCGAGTACCCCACCGGTCGTGTCACATCCGGACGCGGCTCAGATCTGCAGGAAGACCGTCTCCCCGTCGCCACGGAGCCGGATGTCGAAGCGGTAGCGGCCCGCGCCGTCGGGCTCCGCGAGCAGCGTGTGCCGCCGCTCCCCGGGCACCGCGGCCAGCACCGGGTCGGTCGCGTTGGCCTCGGCGAAGTCCGGGAAGTAGATGCGGGTGACGACCCGGTCGAGCAGTCCCCTGGCGAACACCGAGACGTCGATGTGCGGGGCCTGCGCGGGATCGTCACCGAACCCGGGCAGCGGGCCGGGCAGCAGCGTCCGGACGCTCCAGTGGCCCTCGTCGTCGGTCGGGGCCCGCCCGAACGCGCGGAAACCGGGGTACTCGGAGCCCTCCCGGGCGGCCGCCCTGCGCGGGTCGTCGGGATGGTCGAACCGGCCGGCCGGATCCGCCTGCCAGGTCTCGATCACCGCGTCGACGACGGGTGCGCCCTGGCCGTCGTAGACCGTCCCGCCGATCACGACGGCGCCCGGCGTCCCCTCCGGGACGACGTCCGGCCCGTCCGGCCACGGCAGGCCCAGCGAGAGGTACGGGCCGACGGTCTGGGACGGCGTGAGGTCCAGCTGCGTGGCGCTCATGCGTGCGGCTCCTCGAACGGCGTCTGTCCCCGGCCGCGCAGGACGATGTCGAACCGGAAGGCCAGCGCCCACTCCGGCCGGGTGGCATCCAGGTCGAACGTCGACACCAGGCGGTGCCGTGCCTGCTCGGGCACCGAGTTGAAGATCGGGTCCTGACCGAACAGCGGGTCGTCCGGGAAGTACATCTGGGTCACCAGCCGCTGGGTGAACGCCCGTCCGAACAGCGAGAAGTGGATGTGCGCCGGCCGCCACGCGTTGTGGTGGTTCCCCCACGGATAGGCGCCCGGCTTGATCGTGGTGAACGAGTAGTTGCCCAGCTTGTCGGTGATCACCCGGCCGCCGCCGGTGAAGTTCGGGTCCAGCGGCGCCGGCCAGTTGTCCCACCGGTGCGCGTACCGGCCCGCCGCGTTGGCCTGCCAGATCTCGACCAGCGTGCCGGGGAGCGGACGACCGTCGGAGTCGAGCACCCGCCCGAAGACGACGATGCGCTGCCCCTGCGCCTCGCCGTGCTCACCGATCGTCAGGTCGTCGTCACCGGGACGCACCGGTCCGGTCAGCAGCGGCCCGGTGACCTCGGTCAACCGGTCCGGGAGCACCACCGGCTGCTGCTGCGGTGCACGGAGACCGGTGCTCCGGTACCCGGGTGACTCGAGCGGCGGATGCGTGCCGTCGGGCGCCGGGAGGTAGCCCGGTGGGTGCAGGACTGGCGGAGTCATCGGTGATTCCTCTCGTGCGGGACGTGGTGGGAGTCCGGGTCAGAGGGCCCCGTGCGGCAGGCCGACGTAGTTCTCGGCGAGGCTGGTCGCCGCGGCACGGGAGGTCGCGGTGTAGCGCAGCTGGGAACGCTGCAGTCCGACCCCGAACGGGTCGCCCGCCTCGGTGTCCGGATCGAAGCGGTGCAGCATCGACGTCATGAACCAGGAGAAGTGCTCGGCCCGCCAGACCCGGCGCAGGCAGGTCGCCGAGTACTCGTCGAAGCCGGTCTCCGAGCCGGTCCGGTAGAAGCCGGCGATCGCGTCGGCGAGCACCCGGACGTCGGCGATGGCCAGGTTCATGCCCTTCGCCCCGGTCGGCGGGACGATGTGCGCGGCGTCGCCCGCCAGGAACAGCCTGCCCCGGCGCATCGGCGCCGCGACCATGCTCCGCATCGGTGTCACCGACGGCTTCTCCAGCAGCTCGCCCTCGTTGAGGGTGAACCCGTCGCAGGCCAGCCGGGTCTGCAGCTCGTCCCAGATCCGGCGTTCCGGCCAGTCCGCCGGGTCGGCGTCCGTGCGGACCTGCAGGTAGAGCCGGGTGATCTCGGGACTGCGCATCGAGTACAGGGCGAAGCCGTTGTCGTGGTGGGCGTAGACCAGCTCGTCGGTGGTCGGCGCGGCCCTGGCCAGCACGCCGAGCCAGCCGAACGGGTAGACGCGCTCGGCGACCGTCAGCTCCCCGCCCGCCGCGACGGCGGGCCGGGAGACGCCGTGGAAGCCGTCGCACCCGGCGACGACGTCGCAGCGCAGCACGCACTCGGTGCCGTCGGCCGCGGTGTAGGTGATCGACGGCGCATCCGAGGTGAGGTCGTGCAGCGCCACGCCGGACACCTCGAACTCGACGGGCAGCCCGGCGTCGTCGATCCGGTCGGCGAGCAGGTCCTTCACGACCTCCTGCTGCCCGTAGACGGTGATCCCGGTGCCGACGAGATCGGCGAAGTCGATCCGGTGGTCGGCCGCGGGCGCGCCGGGGGCCTCGCCGAACCGCAGCGCGATCCCGGTGTGCGGCATCCCCTCCCGGTCCAGCCGGGCGGCGACGCCCAGCTCCCGCAGCAGCGCGACCGACGGTGCCTCCAGGACGCCGGCGCGGACCCGGGCCTCGATGTAGCCGCGGTCGCGGGCCTCCAGGACGACCGAGTCGATCCCGGCGAGCGCGAGCATCCGGGCCAGTACCAGCCCGGCCGGCCCGGCACCGATGATGCCGACCTGGGTCCGGGTCTCGCGTCGTCGCGGGGCGGGGCTCGTCATGGGCGGTACTGTCCCCGACCCGCCGGACCCGGCTCGACCGCGCTTCCGCTCTGCGGAAGACTGCACGGTATGAGCACGCGTCCGGCCAGGTCCGGGGTCACCGCCCGGGTGCTCGACGTGCTGGGGGCCTTCACCGCGTCGACGCCCGCACTCGCGCTGAGCGACATCGCGCGCCGCTCAGGGCTGCCGCTGACCACGGCGCACCGGCTGGTCGGCGAGCTCACCGCGGGCCGGGCGCTGGAACGCGGCGAGGACGGCCGCTACCGGATCGGGCTGCGGCTCTGGGAGATCGCGCACCTCGCCCCGGCCAGCCGCGGGCTGCGCGAGACCGCGATGCCGTTCCTGGAGGACCTGCACGAGGTCACCCGGCACAACGTGCAGCTCGCGGTGCTCGACCAGGACGACCCGGCGGAGGTCGTCTACGTCGAGCGGCTGTCCACCCGGGACGCCGTCTCGATCGTCAGCAGGCCGGGATCGCGGCTGCCCTCGACCGCGACCGGCGTCGGGCTGGCGCTGCTCGCGCACGCCGACCCGGAGGACGTCGAGCGGGTGCTCGCCCGCCCGCTGCGCCGGTTCACCCCGCACACCGTCTGCGATCCGGACGGGGTGCGGGCGCTGCTGGCCCGGGCGCGGGCCAGCGGGTTCGTCGTCTCCGACCGGCAGATCGAGGCGGTGTCGCTGTCGGTGGCGGCCCCGGTGCGGGCCGGCGACGGCCCGGTCGTCGCGGCGCTGTCGGTCGTCGTGCCCGCGGACGGGACGAACCCGCACACCTGGGTGCCCGCCGTCCGGGCGGCGGCCCGCGGGATCAGCCGGGCGCTGGGCCGGCCGGCCGGGAGCGGCTGAGCCCGGTCACGGGCGCCGGTCGGCGGTCGCGTCGGACGGCCCGAGCGACTGCCCGGCGAGCACCGACAGCAGCTGCAGCTTCTCGTAGCTCGCGCTGCCCGGCGGGGCCGTGTACACGAACAGCAGGTGCGACTGGTGCGGGTCGAGCAACGTCTGGCAGTTCAGCTCCAGCACGCCGACCTCGGGATGGACCAGCCGCTTGACCTCCTGCGGGGACACCCCGATCTCGTGCGCCTCCCACAGCTCGCGGAACTCCGCGCTGCGGGTCAGCAGCAGCTCGGCGAACTGCGCGGCCCGGGAACCGGGGCCGCGCTGCGCGGCCACCCCGCGCAGCCCGGACGCGTACATCCGGGACATCAGCGCGTGCTCCTCCGGCAGGTAGATGTTCCGCGACGCCGGATCGGTGAACCAGCGGTAGCCGAGGCTGCGGGCCGGGCCGGTGTAGCGGCCCGCGTCGCCGGTCAGGGCGACGCCCAGCGGGGTCTGCCGCAGCGTCTCCCCCAGCTCGGTGACGATCTCGGCCGGGGTGTCGGCGAGCCGGTCGAGGATCCGCAGCAGCCCGGGGCTGATGTGCTCGCTGGTGGACCCGCGGGCCGGCGGGTGCTGGCCGGCCAGCCGGAACAGGTGGTCCCGCTCGTCGAGCGAGAGGTGCATGCCCTGCGCGATCGAGGCCAGCATCTGCTCGGACGGGTGCGGCCCGCGCTCCCGTTCCAGCCGCGCGTAGTAGTCGGCGGACATGTGGCAGAGCGCCGCGACCTCCTCCCGGCGCAGCCCCGCGGTGCGCCGGCGGCGCCCGCGGGGCAGCCCGACGTCCTCCGGCTGCATCGCCGCCCGGCGGCTCCGCAGGAACGCCGCCAGCCCGGCCCGGTCGATCATGGCCCACCGCCTCTGTTCGGGTACTGAATCGTTCCTACCGCCGGACGCACGCCGCAGCCACGGATCGGCAGTCCGTGGATAACCCCGCGCAACACGACCAGTGTGGATGGCACACCCCACCGGGCACAGCCCACGAGGAGCAGGGAGAACCCATGCCACGCCGCACCCCCGAGATCACCGTTCCCGACCTGACCGGACGGCGCGCCGTCGTCACCGGTGCGAGCGACGGCGTCGGCCTCGGCATCGCCGCCCGGCTCGCCGCGGCGGGCGCCGAGGTGGTCCTGCCGGTCCGCAACCCGCGCAAGGGCGAGGCGGCACTCGCCACCATCCGCCAGGCGCATCCCCGCGCCGACGTCTCCCTGCGCGAGCTGGACCTGTCCTCGCTGGAGTCGGTGGCGGCGCTGGGCGAGAAGCTGAACGCCGAGGGCGCCCCGATCCACCTGTTGATCGGCAACGCCGGCGTGATGACCCCGCCGGACCGGCAGACCACCGCCGACGGCTTCGAGCTGCAGTTCGGCACCAACCACCTCGGGCACGTCGCGCTCGTCGCCCACCTGCTGCCGCTGCTGCGCGCCGGCTACGCCAGGGTGACCTCGCAGATCAGCATCGCCGCATCCAGCGGGACGATCAACTGGGACGACCTGAACTGGGAGCGGTCCTACGACGGGATGGGCGCCTACCGCCAGTCGAAGATCGCGTACGGGCTGTTCGGGCTGGAGCTGGAGCGGCGCAGCCGGGCCGGCGGCTGGGGTATCACCAGCA
This sequence comes from Pseudonocardia sp. NPDC046786, assembly GCF_040645415.1. Lineage (NCBI taxonomy): Bacteria > Bacillati > Actinomycetota > Actinomycetes > Pseudonocardiales > Pseudonocardiaceae > Pseudonocardia > Pseudonocardia sp. NPDC046786. Next base: position 50,627 of record NZ_JBEYYF010000032.1, read on the forward strand.
ACCTGTCGCACCCCGGGGTCGCCGCCACCAACCTGCTGTCCGCGCGCCCGGAGGTCGGCCGCGCCCGGCAGACCGTGGGCAGGCGGATCATCGGCGCGCTGTCCCGGCGCGGCATCCTGGTCGGCACGGCGGAGTCCGCCGGGCTGCCCGCGCTGCTCGCGGCGACCTCGCCGGACTCCCGCGGCGGCCGGCTGTACGGGCCGCGCGGGCCGGGCAACCTCGGTGGCGCCCCGGCCGAGCAGAAGCTCTACAGCACGCTGGAGGACGCCGCCGGGGCCCAGCGGATCTGGGAGACCTCGGAGAAGCTGATCGGCGTCCCCCTCACCCCCGGCCCCGCGCGGCGCTGACCGCATCGTGATCGATCCGAGGCCGCGCCCCGCGCCCCGGCGTGCCACCGTGGCGGGGTGCGCGACTTCCGCATCGAGATTCCCGAGGCCGAGCTCGACGACCTGCGCGAGCGACTGGGCCGGACCCGCTGGCCCGAGCCGTCGACCGTCGAGGGCTGGGGCCAGGGCGTCCCGCTGGACTACGCCCGCGAGCTCTGCGACTACTGGCGGACCCGCTACGACTGGCGCCGCGTGGAGGCCGAGATCAACGCCTGGCCGCAGTTCCGCACCGGCCTCGACGGCGGCGGGGACGACGCGGTCGAGGTGCACGTCGTGCACGCACGCTCACCGCACCCGGGCGCGATGCCGCTGCTGCTCACGCACGGCTGGCCGGGCTCGGTCGTCGAGTTCCTGGACGTCCTGCCCGCCCTGACCGATCCGCCCGACCCGGCCGACGCCTTCCACGTCGTGCTGCCGACACTGCCCGGCTTCGGGTTCTCCGGCAAACCGGCGGTACCGGGCTGGGGCGTCGAGCGGATCGCGGTGGCGTGGGCGCAGTTGATGGACCGGCTCGGCTACGAGCGGTTCGCCGCGCAGGGCGGCGACTGGGGGTCGATGATCACCTCCGCGCTCGGGACGGCGGCGCCGGAGATGCTCTACGGCATCCATCTCACGATGGCGCTCGCACCGAAGCCGGACGACCTCGACCTGCCGCTGACGAAGCAGGAGAAGGCGGACATCGCGTTCTCCAAGAGCTTCGACCGCTACGGCGCCGGCTACTCCGCCGAGCAGTCCACCCGGCCGCAGACCATCGGCTACGGGCTGGTCGACTCGCCCGCCGCGCAGTGCACCTGGATCGTGGAGAAGTTCTGGGACTGGACCGACTGCGCCGGGCACCCGGAGAACGTGGTGAGCCGGGACCGGCTGCTGGACAACGTGATGCAGTACTGGCTCAACGGCGCCGGTGCGTCCTCGGCGCGGCTGTACTGGGAGAGCTTCGCGCGCCGCCGGATGGACGACGTCGACGTCCCGACCGGGGTCGCCCAGTTCCCGCACGAGATGGTGAAGCTGCCGCGGTCCTGGCTGGAGCGCCGGTTCACCGACCTGCGGCACTTCTCCCGGCCCGACGTGGGCGGGCACTTCGCCTCGCTGGAGCAGCCCGAGACCTACGTCGAGGAGCTGCGCACCTTCTTCCGCGGCGTCAGACCACCATCAACGACGCGGTGAAGCCGTGCAGGTGGTTGCGGCCACCGATCGGCCCGATCTCCCCGGCGGCGAAGAACCCGGCGATCCGCGGCCGGTCCGGGCCGGGGCGCCCGAGGGCCGGATCGGCGGCGGCCCGCGGGTCGAGGCCGGTCAGCACGGCGCGCACGTCGTGGTCCGGATCGCCGAACATCCCGGCGCCGCGGCCGTTGCAGGAGAACAGCAGCGCCCCGGCGGCCGGGCCGGAGCGGCGGACCGGGCCGAGCAGCTCGTAGAGGTTCTGCGCGGCGCCGATCGCGTCGCGGACCTGGAAGCGCACGGTGGTCCCGACGTCGACGACGTCGCCCGCGACCACCGAGCCCTCCTCCGCGTTCACCGCCAGTACCGGCCGGACCAGGAAGTCGCCGCGCCCCAGCTCGCCGGCGTGCTCGTCGACGGCGACGCCGATGTGCAGCCCGCGCAGCGCCTGCTGCTGCTCACCCGGCTGCAGCGCCCCGACGATCTCGCGCAACCGGCGGGCCGCCGGGCGGCCGGCCAGCTCGGCGATCCGGTTGTGCTCGGCCCGGGTGACGACCATCGGCGGCCCGATCGGCCGGCAGCCCTGGCTGACCACGATCCGCGGCGCCGGATCGCCGCCGATCAGCACACCGACCGCGCCGCCCCGGTGCACCCGCCCGTCGACGAACAGCCGGTTCACCGCGGGCCCGCCCGGGGCGCTGGCCATCCCGCCGATCACCGGGAAACCGGGCAGGGTGTCGTTGATCCGGTCCAGGACGCCGGAGATCGGGAACTCGTACGGGTCGGCGAGCAGGATCGCGGCACAGTCGTCGGTGGCGGGACTGTGCAGGCCGCGCACGGTCATCGCGTCGGCGCCGTCCGGCCCTGCGCCGGGGCGGCGCTCGGCGACCGGGGCGACGGCCCGCAACCGGCTGCCCGGCAGGCTCGCCGCCCAGACCGACACCGCGGGCTCGCCCTCGACACCGCGGGCGTCGGCGATCACCCCGTGCGCGGTGGCGCCGATCGCGGCGACCGCGCCGGCCAGCTCCATCACCCGCAGCCCGGCGGCCTCGACCTGCTCGGCGGGCAGCTGCGGCCCGGCCCCCGGGCAGACGAAGAAGACCACCAGGTCCGGCGGCGTCCCGTCCAGCGCGCCGAGCGCCTGGGCGGTCGCGACCTCCGCGGCGCCGGTGAGATCCGGCCCGACGGCGAGCCCGTCGCCGACCCGTCGTCCGGTCGCCGGGGGTGTCATGCCGCCTCCGTCCGCGACGCCCGCCGGGCGCGCTCGTTCCCACCCGGCGACGGGCTGCCGCCGGTGCTCGCCGCGACGCTACGGGAGCGCCGCGGGCACTGCCATCAGGCCGGGCCGGCACCGATCACGCGCCGCCGGGCGGGCGGTGCCGCTACCCTCCGCGCGGTGGACGCATCGGCCGACGAGCTGCGCACCGCCCACTCCGGGATCGCCGAGCGGGCGGGCTGAGGCGTGCGGACGCACGTGGCGCTGCTGCGCGGGATCAACGTCGGCGGCACCGGGAAGGTCCCGATGGCCGACCTGCGCAACGCGCTGACCGGTCGCGGGTTCACCGACGTCGGCACCTGGATCCAGTCCGGCAACGTGGTGCTGGGCAGCCCGGCCGAACCGGCGGAGATCGCGGCGACGGTGGCGGCGGTGCTGCGGGACGACTTCGCGGTGCCCCGCCCGGTGGTCGTGTTCGGCCGGGACGAGTACGCCGCGGTCGTCGGGTCGAACCCGTTCGCCGGTTCCGGGCCACCGGCCCAGCTGCACACGGTGTTCCGGGCGGCGCCCCCGTCCGGCGACGACCTGCAGCGGCTGGACGCCGCGCTGGCCGCCGAGCGGGCCGCCGGCGGGCGGGGGGACGCCGCCGTCGTCGGGCGGGTCGTGCACCTGTACCTGCCGGACGGGATGGGGCGGTCCACGCTCGCCGCCCGGCTGGCCACCCGCTCCGGGGCCCCGGACGGCGGCGGGACCACCCGCAACTGGGCGACGGTCGGCAAGCTCCTGGAGCTGCTCGGGTGATGCATGCGTGCGCGCCGGGCGTCGCGGGTAGTCGTATCGTGAGACATAGTGGACGAGATCCGCGCGGCAGCCGCCGCGCCCCGTCACCGAGGAGGTCGGAGACAACCGATGGCCGAGTACACGCTCCCGGATCTGCCGTACGACTACAGCGCGCTCGCCCCGCACATCGCGCCGGAGATCATGGAGCTGCACCACTCCAAGCACCACAACACCTACGTCCAGGGCCTGAACGCCACCCTGGAGAAGCTCGCCGACGCGCGGGAGAAGAACGACTTCGGCGCGATCGTCGGCCTGGAGAAGACCCTCGCGTTCAACCTGGGCGGGCACGTCAACCACTCCGCGTTCTGGAAGAACCTGTCCCCGGACGGCGGCGACAAGCCCACCGGTGACCTCGCCTCGGCGATCGACGAGAACTTCGGCTCCTTCGACGCCTTCCAGGCCCACTTCACCGCCGCCGCCACCACCATCCAGGGCTCCGGCTGGGCCATCCTCGGCTACGACCAGCTCGGCGGGAAGCTGCTGATCCACCAGCTCTACGACCAGCAGTCCCAGCTGCCGGCCGGGCAGACCCCGATCGTGCTGCTCGACATGTGGGAGCACGCGTTCTACCTGCAGTACAAGAACGTGAAGCCGGACTACGTGAAGGCCTGGTGGAACGTCGTCAACTGGGCGGACGCCGCCGAGCGCCTCGCCGCCGCGAAGGGCTGACACCCGTCGCGCAGCGCTGCCGCGTGCCCCGTCCGGATCCGCTCCGGGCGGGGCACGCGTGCGTCCACCGGTCTAGCGGTGCGCGCCCGGCCCGGTCACCCCGGTGACCCGCAGCAGCAGGTGCATGGCCAGGTCCACCGACCGCTCCCGGACGTCGGCCCGCCCGCCGGGCAGCTGCGGGTCGCGGGCGAGGACCTGGCCGTCGGCGGTGGTGACGCAGAAGCAGACGTAGCCGACCGGCTTGGCCTCGGTCCCGCCGCCGGGCCCGGCGACCCCGGTGATCCCGATCCCGACGTCGGCGCCGAACCGCTCCCGGGCACCGTCGGCCAGCGCCCGGGCGACCTCCGGCGATACCGCGCCGTGCGCGGCGATCAGCTCCGGATCGACGCCGAGCTGCGCGGTCTTCGCCTCGTTCGAGTAGGCGACCACGCCGCCCGCGACGTAGGCCGACGAGCCGGCGCGGTCGATCAGCCGCCCGGCCAGCAGGCCGCCGGTGCACGACTCGCCGGTCGCAACCGTCCAGCCGCGGTCCAGCAGCGCACCGGCGAGCAGCTCGTCGGTGCTGCGCCCGTCGTCGCTGATCAGCCGGTGCCGGTGGGCTTCCACGATCCGGCCGGCCAGCTCGCGGGCGGTGTCCTCGGCGCCGGGCAGCGGGTGCAGGTCGACCTCCAGCTCGGAACGCCGCAGGCAGGTCGTGACCTCCACCCCGGAGGTGTCCAGCTCGCGCTCGATCGCGCGCAGCGTCGCGGCGATCTCGGACTCGGGCAGCCCGGCGAAGCGCAGCAGCACCGGCTCCGCCCGCGGGGTGCGGGCGAGCAGCTCGGCGACCGGCGGGGAGGCCAGCGCGGCGGGCCACATCCCGGTGAGCTCGCGCGGCGGACCCGGCAGGACGACGACCAGTGGCCCGCCGGCGCGGGCGACCGCCAGGCCGGGTGCGGTGCCGACCGGTTCGAGCACGGCGGCGCCGCGTGGCACCCGGGCCTGCTTGGCGATCGAATCGTCGAGCGCGGGCCCGGCCCAGCCGGTCCGGGCGACCCAGCCGGCGACCTTGGCGTGGATCCGCTCCTGCAGCGCGGTGTCGACCGCCATCGGGGCGTCGCAGAACTCGGCGACGATCTCGGCGGTCAGGTCGTCGGCGGTCGGGCCGAGCCCGCCGGTGGTGACGACGAGATCGTCCCCGGCGACGAACTCCAGGCCGGATCGCAGGTCCTCGGACCGGTCCCCGACCAGCAGCACCCGGCGCACCTCGAACCCGAGATCGCCCAGCGCGCGGGAGACGAAGGGGCCGTTCGCGTCGGCGACGAGGCCGGTCAGCAGTTCGCTGCCGGTGACCAGCACGGACGCGGTGGGGCGGGACTCGGCCATGATCCGAACCTACCCCTGGGGGCCGCCGGGCACGCCCGGCGAACGGCCGCAGCCGCCGGATCGGTGACCGAACCGGTCAGGAGCATCCGAAGTCGACCGAAACGGACAGCATCGGTTCACCCGATCGGGGCTGGCGCGACCACCGTCACCGCAGCTCGACGGCGACCCTGGCGTGATCTGCGGACGGCATCACTCGATCGGGTCGGCGATCCGGCGCCGGACACGCCGAGCAGCCGGGGCGCACGGCGTGTCCCCGCGTGATCCGGGCCGTTCGTCGGCGCGCCGAACGGCCCGGGGCACCCCACCTGACCGGAGGGTGATCACCGGTCCGCGGTCCGGACCAGCACGGACACCGCGGTGTGCACCGGAACCGGTGAACCGGTCGGCAGTGCTGACGCTGCGTTCCGATCGGTGCAGCGGCGGCCACTCTCAGTGTGGTCTCAGCGCCGGGGGACGACACTGTGTCGCATGTCAGGGAACTGTGCGACCGCGGACGCCGCGACCTGGGTGGGCGAGCTCGACCGGCTGCTGCCGCTGCGCGACCTGCGGGTCGGGCCCGGGTTCCACGCCGCCCGGCTGCTGGTCACCGTCGGCGGCACCCCGCAGGGTCAGGTGACGGTGCCGCTGCGCGCCGGCCGCGCCACGGTCGCCGACCTGGAGGCCGCCCTGATCACCCTCGGCCCGCCGGAGCGGATCGCCCCGGCGCCGGTCGCGGCGGACCCGGTCACCGTGGTGATCGCGACCCGCAACCGCCCGGCCTCGCTGGCCCGCTGCCTGGCCGCGGTGCTCGCCTCCGACCATCCGGCGCTGTCGGTGATCGTGGTCGACAACGACCCGGACGACGAGCTCACCCGGGACGCCGTCCGGGCGACCGGCTCGCCGCGGGTCCGCTACGTCCGCGAGCCCCGCCGCGGGGCGTCGGTCGGGCGCAACCGCGGCCTGGCCGAGGCCCGCACCGACATCGTC